>MTML01000040.1 GCA_002011215.1 Archaeoglobus sp. JdFR-24 | reverse complement strand
ATTGCTTGTGAAACTGGTATTTTGATTGTCTTTTGCAAGGTTTGCTTCATCTTCTTCGATATTTTTTACTGGTATTATTCTGATTTTCGAGTGGCGTGAAAGTGAACTTATTTACCCACCCTCCTCCCTCTGCGTATCCCCATGCGAAAGCGTGGGATCTTGCAAGCAACGGGAAGATAAACACTAAATCGATGAAAAGAACAATAGAGATCCACATCCACTATATAGTTTCTAAAACTCTGTTTGAAATTAAAACAAATTAAAACAAAAATACATAACCTCTCAACCGTAAATTAAATTTAGGAGCTTTTTTTAATAACAAATATGTCTAAATTGCTCTTGATTAAAGACATAGAAAAGTGCGTAGGATGCGCTTTGTGTATGTATGCCTGTGCAAGAAAAAACCCCAGAAAACCTTTCATCGGATATGATCATTCTGGAATCTCTGCTGTAAGCTTGAGTGGGTTTGAGAGGGGTGCAACAATCATAGTTTGCAAAGCCTGTCAGGAACCACCATGCAGTCAGGTTTGCCCAACAGACGCTCTGATACCGAGAAAAAACGGTGGGGTTATCTATAAAGAGAGGCTATGTATAGGCTGTAAAAACTGTATCGAAGCATGTACGATAAGTGCAATTTTTGAAAGAAGAGATGGGAAGATAGCATTATGCATTCATTGCGGATACTGTGTGGATTACTGCCCCCACGGAGTTTTAGACTATGTTGAGGCATCAGGGTGAGTGGGTGAGAGCATGAGGATTCTGACTCTTGACTTGTCCGAATACACTTACGAGATTGATGAAAGAGAAGATTTAAATGATTGGATCGGAGGCGTTGGTATTGCAACGCAATTAATGAAAGAGGAAATCGATCCCAAAGCCGATCCTTTGAGCGAGGGTAATGTAATAGTATTTGCTGTCGGACCTTTTACTCCTGCCTACCCATTCGCATCCAAAACTGTTGCTCTATTCAAAAGCCCATTAACTGGAAACCTTGGCGAAAGCCATGCCGGAGGGAGAACTGCTACAAGTATAGCAAACGCAGGATATGATGCGATAGTCATCAAAGGAGCAAGCAACAAGCCCATATACATCGTAATTCACAACGATAAGGTTTACTTCAAAGATGCAAGAGTTTTATGGGGGATAGAAGATTCATTGATAGTGGGAAGGATTATCGCAGAAAAAGAGAAGGGAAGAGGTATAAGAACTGTAATGCGAATAGGTGGAGCTGGAGAGAATCTGGTAAGATATGCTTGTGTTACTACCGAAACATACAGACACTTTGGAAGACTTGGCTTAGGAGCAGTTTTTGGAAGTAAAAAGTTAAAAGCCCTTGTTGTGGTTGGGCGAGGGAGCAAAAGGCCACGAAATGTAAAAGGATATCGAGAAATCTATGACAAAATATTTCAAATAGCTGTTAATTCCGATGCGATGCAGAAATATCACTTACTTGGAACCGCCGTTAACGTAAATCCTTTAAATGAGCTAAAGGGATTGCCAACTAAAAATCTCAAGTCCGCTCATTTTGAAGATGCAGAAGAAATAAGCGGGGAGGAATTTGCTGCCCACAACTTGGGGCGCAGAATTGCATGCAATCATTGCCCAACTGCCTGCATTCACATCGCAGCTTTAAGACAACCCTATGGGAATGAGAAATACTTCTTTAAAACGATTATGATCTCCTACGATTATGAATTAATTTACGCTCTGGGTTCGATGCTTGGAATAAATTCAAGAGATGGCGTGTTAAAGCTGATACACAGGGTTGAAAGCTATACTCTGGATGCAATAAGCACGGGTGTCTGTCTCGCATGGGCCACAGAGGCTCTGGAAAAGGGATTAATTTCTGATGGAGAGTGCATTGTAAGTCTAAGATTTGGAGATGTCGATGCATATCTTAAAGCTATTGATTTTATCTACCTCCAGCCCAATGAATTTTACAGAACGCTTGCTAAAGGGGTTGAGAAAGCATCAGAAGTGTATGGGGGAGGGGATTTTGCACTGAGCTTCGGAGGCAACGAAATGGCAGGCTACCACACAGGACATGGAAGCCATATAGGATATTTAATTGGCCTGAGACACAGCCATTTAGATAATGCGGGATATTCACTGGATCAAAAGGCTGAACTTTCACCGGAAGAGCTTATTGAGAGACTCGTGAAGGAGGAGCAGTGGAGACAGATTCTTTCAAGTCTTGTCGTTTGCTTCTTTGCAAGAGGCGTATATACTCCAGAAATAGTTGTAGAGGCGTTTAAACCTCTGGGAATTGAAATAGATGAAGAAGAATTGAGGAAAAAGGGAGAGATGATTTACCTCGAGAAGCTGAAGCTTAAAAAGAAGCTTGGTTTTGATATCGAGAGCCTCAGAATTCCGAAAAGAGTTATGGAGGTTGAAAGTTTCAGAGGCAGGCTGAGTCAGAAATACTTTGATGATGCCTTGAAATACTACAAAAAATTATTCAGCAAAGCCCTGTTTGATTGATTATGTCAACTTAAACTTGATTGTGAACCCCTTCAGCCACCGATTTTCTAAATTTTTTTATGTGCTTATCAAACACTTCAGCGATTTCCTCTGGCGTTTCCAGTATGCTTATCCCATCCATTTTTCTCAATCTTTCAACATGCTCCACATCCTCTTCTCTAACTCTAAGCCGAAGTATTTTCCCGTTAGGGAGTTTGGTAAGAACATCTCCAGCTCTGTAATCAGTAGGCATGATATAAACCGGAATGTAGGCTTTGAGAGCCATTAAGGCTGAGTTGGTCAGAAGTGTGTCGGCAATTCCAAGAGAGATTTTAGCAACGGTATTTGCTGTGGCTGGTGCTATCAGCAAAAACTCAAACTTTCCAGTTTGAATTTGCCCAGCAAGAAAGGGTGAGTTGGAGTTTTTCTCAACATAAACTCTATCGAAAGTAGATCTAAGTGTATCCAGCATTCTGTAAAATCTCATAACCTGTTCTCCAGCTTTTGAAAGATAGACTCTGATCTCAACTTCCTCGAATTTCTGGTTGATGCTTTCGAGAGCTGAAAATGTCTCCTCAATTCTGTCACCTGCTCCAGTAATCCCCCATGCAATGAGCATTTTATCTTTTTTTGCCCCCATGTTCAACCCTACGGACTATACATCCCAAGAGCGTTAATAAACTTTTTCAATGTCTTTCTCAAAGTCCTGAAGCCTTCTTCATCCTCTTTCACACCTTCCAGTGTATCCTTTGACCAGAAAGTCGAACCAAGATTTGCTCCAAAAGATCCTCCTCCAATCGGGATTATGCCATTTATTATGTAGAACGTGATTATTTGTTGAATCGCAAGCTCTTGTCCTCCATTTCTGTCCCCACCGACGGCGATTGCCATCCCAATTTTTCCTCTAAGGAAGTCTATATTTTGGGCTACAACAGCCCTGGTTCTATCCATAATAGCTTTTAACTGGGCACTGCAACCACCATTATAACAGGGGGTAGCCATGATAATCCCTTTAGCATCTTTCAGCAGATCATAAAGGATCACCATATCATCTTTAAATCTACACATACCATGCTTGAGGCAGTAATCACAGTGTATGCAAAAATTGATTTTTTTGCCTTTCACAGTAAACAACTCCGTTTCATACCCCTTTTCACTCAAAAAATCCAAAGCTTCATTCAAAACATATTCAGTAGCCTTTTTTCTGGGACTTCCTGAAATTCCTACAATCATATTCTCAGTTCTCCAATCTCATTTAAAATCTTTTCAACTTGCTTATCGAGTTGGTCCATGCAAACAAAAGTAACTATATATGACTCAAGTCGAACTCAATTGCCCAATTCATACTCACCAAAACCCTTCCCAGCGTTTCGAGAATATTCCTTTATTTTCTCCGAAATTCCTTTGATTTTCTTTAATTATAGGATATTTCTTATGATCTATTTGTAACACTGCTTGTACAATCAGGTTCTGACATTTGATATATTAGCAGACTTCCACTTTCTTGAAAATTTTTCATTTATATGTCATCTAACCGAAAAATTTATTAATGATCATGATAATGATATGGTGACTATAATGATGATGTAAAAGGTGAGAAAAATGGAAAGATACATTATAGTGCAGACTCAGCTTAGGGATGAGACAATACGAGAATTGAAGGAAAGGACTGGGAAAAAAACAGTCAAAGACGCATTATCTGAGGCAATACTACACTATATAAACTGTGAACACGCAGAACGCTACGCTGGTGAAATCAAAAAGTCCCGAAAAAGAGGTGGTGGAAGGTATCCAGTGTATCTTGTAAATCTGATTGCAATTGCCAAATCCACAGAACAAATTTAGACTGAGTGAAAGAAGTTTTAAATATACTTAAGTTGAAGACAATCTATGAATAAATCTTTCCTTTTAATCTCAGATCTTGGTACTGAAACTCCCTTCATGGTACTCGATCTTGCCACAGCAGTAGCAGATAAAGTTGTCTGGGTCGCTTCTGAACCCCCCGATCTGGTAAAATCTGTTATAGATTCGTTCGGTGTAGAAGATAAGGTAGATCCTATTTGTATACAGCACTGTAAAGAATATCCATATGTAAATGTTCTCAATTTAAACGAGATAAGTATTGGTGTGTCTAAAAAAACAGAAAGAGCAAAAAAATTTATTCTTTTAATCAGCATCATTCCCGAACTTGTGCTGATCCATGGGCTTGACAAGACCTTTTTGTTCCTGTTAAACACCATGAACAAAATCAAACTGCAGAATGGGACAATATTCGGAACTATGACCCATGGTGCACAAACAGAAAGAGATGAGATAATGATCTCCAGACTTTTTTCAATTTTCCTCCGATATAAGAAGAAAATCACCGAAAGGGGATGGGAGAGAAATATAATTCTTGAAAACCGCATTAAAGGATTAGATGAGGAGATTTATCCTGTTAATTTTAACGGAGAGAAATTTACTTTCCCTCCAAAACTAAAAGAAGCTATTTTGAGAGAAATACACGAATCACATTCGTGAAAAAAATTTAATTATTTGGATAAAAAAGTAGTTATCTCTTCTTTCTGAATTCAGGAATCCTTTTTTCAACAAAGGCAGTCATTCCTTCCTTAGCATCTTCAGAAGAGAAGGAAAGTGCAAATAAATCCCGCTCATACATAATTCCCTCAGCAAGGTCCATCTTGAATCCCCTGTTTACAGCCTGCTTAACAAGAGTAACGGCAATTGGTGATTTTTCAGCGATTACCTGTGCAAGATTTTTAACCTCATTTTCTAAATTCTCGTGAGGGACAACCCTGTTTACGAGACCGAGTTTTTCCGCCTCAGTTGCAGCAAGCCTTTCACCTGTTAAGCAAAGTTCCATAGCCTTTTTCCATCCAATCAATCTTGCAAGCCTCTGAGTGCCCCCTGCACCCGGGATTATCCCAATATTGATCTCAGGTTGACCGAAAACTGCCTTATCACTTGCCACAATTATGTCGCATGCCATCGCTATTTCACAACCGCCTCCAAGAGCAAAACCATTGACTGCTGCAATAACTGGAACCTCCAGATCTTCAATTTCCTCAAGAACCTTGCCCAGTCTTTCAATAATGTTTCTTGCTGTAAATGTATCAGATCTCAGAAACATTTTGATGTCCGCTCCCGCGCAGAATGCCTTTCCACTTCCAGTGAGAACCACAACACGGATATCTCTTTTCTCCTTTACCTTTCTTACCAGCTCTTCAAGTCCTTCGACCACTTTTTCATTTATGGCATTCAGCGCATCTGGACGATTGAACCTTGCCCAGAGTATTCCATTTTCCTTCTCAAAAAGTATTGCTTCCTCCATAAAATCACCATGCTCTATTAATCCAAACTCAAAAATAACAGTTACGATTTTGTTAAATTAATCAGGATAGTTCGATCTGATTCCCAATCTCTGAGAAAATGACAGTTGATTTTAAAAGACCAAAAATCGCATTAACTACTCTAAATATTTATTTATAGCTTCCAGAATCCTGTTCCTCCTCAATGGCTTTTCAAGGACTTCATCTGCTCCACTGGCAAGAATCTGGTTACTTTGTTTTGATGCATATGCTGACAAAACAATAATCTTGGTTTTAGAGTTCATTTCCTTGATTTTTTTGATTGCATCGATTCCACCAAGCCTGGGCATTCTGATGTCCATGATCACAAGGTCGGGTTTTTCCGTTTTATAGAGTTCTACTGCTTCAACTCCATCTCTTGCCTCGATCAAATCATGTTTTTCCTCAAGAAAAACCTTTAGTATTTCTCTTATTGCAATTTCATCATCCACTAACAATATTTTTGCCATTACACCACACCTTACAAGCCTTTGTACGATGGATAATATAATCTTCAGATATTGACCTTCAAACTGAAGATTATTTATGTTTTCACTCCTAACACAAATAACTTATTAAAATTTACTGAACTGTGAATTATTACACTCATTTTTAAGGCCAAATTGAATTGCTAAAATATTTATCAGCCGATAGTATTTGGTCAGGTGTGTTTGGTCAGGTGTGTTTGGTCAGATAACCATCGAGAGCAATAAATAGATTATTTACTTTTCCAGATTGAGGGATAAGTCTCCCTTTCCATAATGACCCTTGTAAGTTCCACCATCACTCCACTTTTCGCCTTAAGCATATCCTCTGATGAGACGAGAGCCTTTCCAAGTGCCACTATCTCATTTTTGAGGGTAAAGATTGCAATTATGTCACCATTTTTAATTCCATTTTCAATGTATGTAATACCCTTTGCAGATAAATCTGCACCATGACAAATGGCATCCACAGCAGTATCCTTTATCACAATCTTTTTCAGATTTGCCACAGTCAGTTCCATCGGCCGAATTATTTCCCTTATATACGTCTCCTCCCCGGTTTCCTTAAATATCTGATAGGCATCAAGAAGATCCTGAAGGGTGAAGGTAGAAGATTCATCAAATATTCCAGTTCTTGTTCTTCTAAGTTCCTGCATATGGGCGCCACACCCTATAATCTCACCGATATCTGTACATAGCTTCCTGATGTAGGTTCCAGCCTCCGTTCTTACACGAAAAAGAACATCCCTGCCATCAATTTCAAGAATTTCTGAGTCATATATCTCTCTTATCCTGATTCTCTTTTTTACCGCTGACTTGAGTGGTGGACGCTGGTATATTTTGCCTTTAAACAGCTCAAAAACCTCTCTGATCTGGCTTTCATCTACATCTCCATGCAGCCTCATTAGGGCAACATACTCCTTACCTGATGTTTGAAGGAACTTAACAAGCTTCGTTGCATTCTCTATCAAAACTGGAAGTACGCCAGTTACACGAGGGTCAAGAGTTCCTGCATGTCCGGTTTTGTTAACATCAAGAATTTTTCTAACCCATACAACCACTTCATGGCTGGTGGGACCCATGGGTTTGTCAATGCAAACAAAACCGTTCCTGATATATTCATAAATAGGTCTTTTAAAGGGATAACACCCATAATTCTCATTGGTTTCGGCCTTCTCCTTTATCAGGAATCTTTCCTCAAATTTACCATTTCTTTTCATTCTTGTCATAACCTCAAAATCATGCTTTAAGCATTGTTTAAACTTATATTTCAGGCTTTAGTTCTAGTGCTTTTATTATAAGCTCAGCAATTTCCTCAGGTTTAAAGGATGCAGAGTTTAATATGAGGTCATAAATATCTATGCGATCGAAATCGATGCTATAATACTTCATATATCTCTCTTTTTCAACATTTTCCCTGCGTGTTGTTTCATCTTTTGCCATTTCAAAAGATTTCTTCTCCCTCTTTGCAATTCTCGAATATCTAACCTCATCGGGTGCAAAAATGAACACTTTGAGGGTAGCGTTGTTAACCATCCAGCCTGAAAGTCTACCTTCAACAATACAACTGGAAAGTTTATCCGCCTCTTCTTTCTGTGTTCTATCAATCAGCAGATCAATTTCAGGATTGGAATCCGCATATCTTCCAAATTCTTCAACAGTTAGGCCTCTCTCTCTTGCGAGTTTTCTGAAAAGTTCGCCAGCAGAGATCAGAGGTAAATTCAGCTTTTCTGCCAAAACTTTTGCAACTGTAGTTGTTCCACTCCCCGGAGGGCCCGAGATCGTTACCTTCATACTGACCCTTCAGCGTTTTTATGATTTGAGTGCCTTTCTGACCACCTGCCCTATTGCAATCGAGCACAGAAGATACCAGAAAAGCCACCAAGGAACGATGAGGATGGGATCGGCAATGTGAATTTCACCGGAAAAGGGAACTATAACCGAAACAACCTCTCTGGTTTTCGAATACAACCACATAAATATGGGTAGTGTTACAACCATGGAGTAAAACATTGGTTTGAACTGCATACTCATCATTTCGCTCTGCAGTTTCTGAATTTCCGCTTTCTCCTCCTCCATCTGTTTCAATTTGAATTTGTTATCCTGTTTCGCAGCTTCCATGTATTCCTTCTGAAAGCTCATAACTCTTTGCTGGATTTCCTTCATTTTTTTCATATCAACTGTGAATTTTTGTATGACTGAAGTGTAAACTGCTGTAAAGGCTGCAAGAATGAGGATGACTACATAAATCGGCATTGAAGCTGATAGTGGGTCCAGAACTGGTGCTACCAAGTTTGCCAGCTCTTTTCTGAAATCGTTACTGATCATTATGCCTATAAAGAAGACTATTCCCAAACTGAGGAAAAATCTTGAAATGAATCTTTTTGGCATCGAACTTCACCTTCTCCCTTCCATTTTATTTCAATTTTATCTTATTTTCCTTCTTTCCCCATTCCATTTATTTAATTTCCCATTCCAATTTTTCCAGATCAAACATCTCAATTTAGCTCGAATATCTCAATTTATTCCTCTCCAAGGAATTTTCTCAGCATCGGATGCATTTCTGTCATTTGTTCCTTAGCAAGATCCTGATAGAACCTGTAGGCAATGCTGACAGCAAGAAGCAATCCCGTTCCGCTCACATTACCTACAGTTCCAAGCATGTTCGCAACAAGCGTCAGAAGGCCAATAAGGGCTCCGCCGAGAACCGTAACCTTTGGAATGTATCTGTTGAGGACTCTGACGAGGGTCTGAGGACTTTTTCTAAACCCGGGCACCTGCATACCACTTCTTGCAATCTGACTTGCAACAGTTTTGGCGTCCATACCGCTTGTCTGAACCCAGAATATAGCGAAGAGAATTCCACCCGCAACAAGGATTAGAGCATCAATTATCAGGTGCAATCCTATCGCCCAGACCGGGAGATCGGCAAAATATGGATTTTGCTTGACAAGCGAAGGTATCCAGTCATAAGGACTCCTTACCGGAGAAATGAAATACATCAAACCGCTTATGGGCTTGGAGCCCGCATACTCCCCGAATATCGTAATTCCCCTCTGATAAAGTAGCATCCCAACTATCTGGAAGTTTGCCTGAAGGGCTCTCACAAATATCATTGGAAGAACACTGGCATAAATCAGCTTTATTGGAAACTTGCCCCTTGCACCTCTGACAAGAGAGTGGGCAAGCGGGATTTCAACCCTTGTTCCTTCAGCAAACACAACAAGAAGTATTATCATTACTGTCGTTATAAGAGCCAAAATACCTCCATCAATCAGAAGATATGAGAGGCCGGAACTGGTAAGGAGTTGCTCTGCTGGCACGTTCTGAGCGATCCAGACCCATCTCGGTATTATTCCAGGCGGCATACCCCCAGTTGGAGAGAGCCAGTTGAACAGACCTGTGATAATAGATTGTGCAATTCCTGCAAGAATGAACAGTGAGACACCACTTCCGATACCCCATTTGGACACAACCTCATCCATGTAAACTATGAGCGTACCACCGATGAAAAGCTGTATGAATATCAAAGCACTCAGAAATCCTGGAGAAACACCGAGAGCAGATGCAACATCAAGATTTGGTATCAGGAAACCCCCTAAAATCTGAGGGAGAGCTTCGACAGCTATCATCACAAACACTAAGAATCTCTGAAAATCCTGATAAGTTGCACGATCTTCAGGATTGGTAAGATCAAGCCTGATTATCCCGGCTCCAACTAAAAGCTGTAAAATAATCGACGCTGTAACAATCGGCCCAATACCCAAAGTGAGAATCGAACCTGTAGCCCCAGCAAAAAATGCTCTGTACTGTTCAAAAATGTCTATAGACTCAGGAGAGAGACCAAAGACCGGGATACTTGAAAGCATAAAATACAGCAAAAGTATGCCGAGGGTCCAGGAAAATTTTTGCTTAAATGCAATATGGGCCTTGGGCCTCTCCACACTCGGTATCTTTTCAAAGTATGGCTGAAGAGTTCTCAATACCTGATCCACCATTTTTTCACCCGCTGTTATCGTTAATATACATCATTTAAACATTCAACTACTCGAATTCGATGATCAACTACCAGCAATTTATCGATTTTTTATTGATTTCCATTTTATCGAAATTTTGAATCTGCATTCTTTGCATTCTTCTCACTATCCTTCCCCATTCTCTACTAATTTTTCGCTACATCCTGTGTTTTTGAAGCTGTCCCGGATAACCATTCCAAGCTGCCATTCCAGGTTGAGAGTTTACTCCCACGTGATGAAAGTGGTATAAAAAATATTCTGTCTCTAAGAAACTTTTACTCGACAGCGAATTTCTGCAATATCTTGGTTTCTTTACCCGCTTTAAACCAGCAACATCAACATTCTGGATTGGTGGACTCATTGGATCCATTGAGAATTTCGATTTCAAGTTTATTTCTCCTGCTACCAGCATCAATATACTTCTCTCTCAACTCTTTCGCAATTTCAAATTTCAGCTTCAACTGATCCGCCAGCTGCTTCTATCTTCGCAATAGCTGTTGGTGATGCGTGTGCAACCTTTACTTTAAGTTTTCTGGTCAAACTGCCCCTACCAAGGAGTTTGTAATAACCCAGTTCCGAAAGATCGATTACGTATGTATCCTCCTCAACACTGACAAGTCCAAAGTTTCTCAGTCTGTCCAGTACCTCTTCGAGATCACCCACATTTAACTCGGGTCTCGATTTGAAAAATTTGTATGTGTAATCATCAAGTTTTCCTTCATTTTTCAACTCCCTGAGAGTTGCAACAAGCTCCTTCTTCATCCTGAATTCTCCTCTGATCGATTCAGGTCTTGTAAATCCATGTTTTCCGATCTCAACACCCTCTTTGATTGTCTTGATATATTTGTGTTTCAATGCTCCTGCATTACCTGCCCCACCTCTGCTACCTCTTCCTCTTCTCCTTTTATGAGACCCTCCACCGCATGTTCTGGATCCCCTGATTTTCTTAATTTTCTTTTTGGGCAATATGATCACCTCATACCAAATTATCTCATCTTGTAAATCAGGGCGTTAATATTTTCTCCCTGATATCCAAGCTCTCCTCCAGCTTGAAAATGCCATTTGATGTTTCTCAAACCACCCCTAGGTGGATGGAGTCTGAAAACAGGTTTAATCTCAAGATCAGAAAGTTTAGCCTTACCTTCAAATACTGCTTTAGCGAATTCATCAATATTTTCATAACCTGTTTTCTCCTTTACATACTCATCCGTAACCCTTCTGTTTCCTGAGAGTCTTCCCCTGTTCCTGATAAGTTCTGCTAAGATCTCATGATTAAGTTCTCCGTAGGCTACATAGTCCTTGACAATTTGAAGCATTCCACGGTAGGATTCGCTTTCAGGCACTATCACACAGTGATATTTTTTATGAAGTCTTAATATTTTGAGAGTGTCTCTTATCTTCCTATGAATGTCATGCTGTCCTCGCAATCTAACTACTGCATAAAGCTTCATACAAACCACCCCTTTTACCTCTTCACATACATTGTTTGCTTTAAAGCTTCATAGGTCGCTCTTGCAAAATTTATAGTGGTTTTTGTGTTGCCAGTGGTGAATGTCCATACATCGCTAACCCCTGCAAGCTCAAGAACCTTTCTTGCAACATCTCCAGCTACAAGACCAAGTCCCTTTGGACCGGGAATTAGGGTTACCCTTACACTTCCAGCACTCCCGGTCACTTTGAAAGGTATCGAGTGTGTTCCCTTGCAACCACACTCCCATGATCCACAGCCTCTATTTACCTTGAATATGTTCAGTTTTGCATTTGTGACTGCTTTCTGAATGGATGGAGCAACTTGAGATGCTTTTCCTACACCAATCCCTATGTAACCATCCTTATTACCAACAATGGCTGTAACCCTGAAATTTGTTCTTCTACCACTGTCAGTCATCCTCTGGACAAGCGAGATTTCGAGAACCTCATCCTCGAGATCTGGAAGCAATACATCCACAATCTCGGGTTCTTTCAACGGAAGCCCGCTTGCAATTGCATCATCAATGGTTTTTATCTTTTCCTCGGCAACAAGCTTGCCAAGTCTGGTTTTTGGAACCCATTCCTGAACTGCACTCATCAAACCATCCCCTGTCCTTCTAATATTCTTGCTTTAATCTCATCAACATGATCTGGAAGTTCTGACGGTTTCAAACCTCTTTTTTCATATCCAGCAAAACCTCCAACATCTTCATAATATCTCGCTATATGTTCTCCTCTCACTCTTGTATCATCTGGAAATACCTCTGGAGAGTGGGGGATTTCGAGTCCACTTTCAACCGCTCCCTTGAGTGCGGCAAAAATTCTTGATCCCTTTGTTGGAGTTCTGAGGCCAACATCAAACACAGCTTCATCAATTCCAGCATTTAATGCCTTTTTTCCGATAAGAAGGCCTGTCAGGTATGCTGCTGCTGTATTGTTCAAATCACCTTTCCACCCAATTTTCCTCAGCATTGATGAATCTGCTGAAACGATTATTCTATCACCTACAGGAGTATATTCAGCGACTTGAGCGATCACCCTCTTGTTTGTAATTCGGACAATTAATCTGGGTTTTCTTGAAACCAGAAGTTTCAATCTTTTTCTGTAATTTGTTTTACCTTCTCTTCTTCTCCTATATGGAACCCTGTACCTAGGTCCTTTTGCCATCTTATCACCCCTTAATTAGCCCTTGAGCCTGAATGTATGAATTCAGATGGGAGATGCTTCTAAACTCCCCACCTTTCGCTTTTCTATAAAGCATGCGGTATGTTCTTGAGTCTATCAGCCCTGTCTCTCTCAGATACTTCAACCTTTTTCTCAGCGCCCTGATTCTGATTATCCACTTTGTTTTCCTGGACATTCTTGCGGTTTTTCTGCCCTTTCTCCTTCCGTAACCTCTCCTTCTACCCTTTCTCCTCTGCTGTAACCTCATTCTGGCTCTGGATCTGCTGATTCCTTTAACTGGCTTTCTTTTTATCAAACCATCCTGAATGAGCTGTCTGATATCCTCCTTTGTCACAGCTTCTGCAATAGAATCAAGAGATTCTGAGTCCAACCACACACGGTTTTCGCCGCATTTCAAAATATCGGCTGCAAGTCTTCTTTGAAGCTTCAAATTCATGAACATCACCTTTGAACCGGGTTAAGAATGCGAATACCCATCTCCTTTGCCTTATCTTCAATTGCCAGCCTTTTTTTAAGTCCCACGGCCGAGGCAATTCTGACTGCCTGAGTCTCAGGATTTACTTCAGAGAGCTCACTTATCGTTCTCACAAGTACCTCCTGAAAACCACTGGGATGCAGACCCCTGACAGCTCTTGGAGTCCCGAACCCAACTAGGACGGGAGTTTTGCCGGCAATCCTTTTTCTCATTTTATTATCCATACCTCTCGGTCTTCTCCAGCTTTTATCCCTCAATCTTAATTTTTTATGAGCTTCATATCTACCAAATTCAGGCTTTCTGGCCTTTTGCCTCCTTCTTACTCGAAGAAGTCTTTTTATTTCTTCAGTAAGCAAAGGTTTTGCTTTTTTGGCATCTTCTTTATCAATATTAGCGTCCGTTTTGGTTTCGTCAATTTTAGTTTCCATTTTAGCCACCCCAATCATGGTTTTTCAACAATGTATATCCCATCCTGGAAGATTCTCTGATCCAGATTTTTGATTCTCGTAGTCTGTTCCAGATTTGCAGCCGTCTGACCGCACTCCTCTTTATCTATCCCAGTTATTATGATCTCATTTCCCTGAACTCTAACCTGAGTTCTTCCTACAATTTTCGATTTTCTCGGGTATTTCTCCCCCAAGAAGTTTTCTATTATTACTTCCTTACCTTCCACCCTTACTTTAACGGGGAAGTGAGCATAAACAACCTTCAACCTGTACTCAAAACCTTCTGAGACTCCCTTGATCAGGTTGTTGATGTGAGAAGCAAAAGTTCCAACCATGGCTTTCAGTTTAGACTTGTTTTCTTTCGAATAGACCCTGATAATCGAATCCTGCTTTTCAATGTAAATTCCCCTGAATTTGAGTCTCCTCATGTTCTCCCCTTTGGGGCCTTTCGCTGTCAGCGTGTATCCAGAGACGTTGTCTCCCTGGAGGGAGATTTCCACATCCGCAGGTATCTGAACCATCCTTTCAATTTCGGCCATCAATAATCACCTCAGTACACATAAGCCAGAAGAACTCCTCCGAGTCCTTTCTCTATTGCCGCTTTCTGAGACATGACACCTTCAACTGTCGAGATTACAAGTATGCCAAAGTCCTTTCCAGGAAGAAATCGTGCTTCAAACTTTTCGTATTCTGTTTTCTTAACACTCACCCTTGGTCTGATTGCTCCGCAGTCGTTAATTCTGCCAGATAGCTTGATCTTGAATGCTCCACCCTGATTGTTGTCGATATACTCGAATTCTTTTATGTAACCGTAGTCCTTCAATACCTTGAGCACATTACCGACTAATTTTGAAGCTGGCCTTACAACACAGGATGAATATCCGGCAGATTCTGCATTCTTCAAAGCAACCATGGTGTTTGAGAGCGTATCACTGAGACTCATACCTGACACCTACCAGTACTTTTTAAATCCAAGTTCAGAAGCAACTTCCCTGAAACACTGTCTGCAAAGGTAAAGACCATACTTTCTTACCAAGCCTGCTTTTCTGCCACACCTTCTACACTCGTTTGCTCCCCTGCCAAATATCTTCTCACTCTTTTCCATTTTATTCAACCTCCACGCCAAATGCTCTCAAAAAGTCGATCGTCTCTTCTTTTGTGATGAGGTGATCCTTACCAACCTTCGACTTACAAATCCTTCTTCTACTTACTCTAAATCCCCTTCTCCTTAAAGAGACGTTCACATCCATTCCAAAAATCCCGACATCAGGATCGTAATTCACTCCAGGTAGGTCAATATGTTCATGAATCCCGAAAGAAAATTCACCGGCATTTACCTGTCTTCTTCTCAATTTGTTCTCTTTGACAGTCAGTGCATCCCTCAGAAATTTCTCGGCTTTTTCTCTCCTGAGCGTAACTTTAACGCCAATAGCTTCACCTTTTCTTATCCCAAAGTTTTTGATTGTTTTTTCTGAATATGTTATGGTTGGCCGCTGTCCGGTGAGCTGTTCTAAGAGGTTCTGAGCTCTTTTTAGCTTCTCCCCACTCTGACCTATACCCATGTTAATAACTACCTTGTCAACCATTATCCCCCTCATGGGGTTCACATCACTTTGAATACTTTTTTCTTGTTCGACTTTAACTTCCATACTTCACACCCCGAGGTCAATCACTGGATTTGAGGAATCTTTTCCTCCAACCACGAAAATATAGTCCTCAATTGTTGTGATATCCCTATCACGCCCCTCAACAGTCACAAGATTGGGGGCTGATCCTCGCACTACTTTGAACTGTTTGACTTTACCAATTTCACCCGCATGTGTACCACCAGTGATCATAACCAGCGCACCCTCTTCAAATTTGAGGTGCTGAACGATGGTCTTTTCAGGAACCTTAAGCAGAATGCTGTCTCCTGACGAATAATCGTTTGTTCCAAGTATATTGGTTCCATCAAAAAGATTAAGCTGAACTTTTCCACCTTTAAGGATGGTTTTTCCTGTGATCTTATATAACTTAAGATTTGAATCTTCAACTTCTTTCGGTATGTATCTACCCTTCTCATCAAAAAGCATTCTGTAGCTCTTTTCGATTTTAGGAATCGCGATTACGTCAAAAAGACCCACGGGAAACTTATAGTCCTTTCTCGGTATGCCATCAACCAGAATGTCTCCTGACGAGATTATTTTTCTGGCTTCTTTTGCAGTATCCGCGAACTCAAGAAAATCTCTTACAATGATAAGCAATGGAACCGCTGTTTTGTCATGGGGTCCGGGTGATGTTTTAACAACCCATTTCTTTTTCTTCCTGGGTATTTTTACTGTTTTTGGTGCTGAAAGTCTTTTTTGATGCATTTAATTCACCTCTCAAGTATTTTCTTTCTTGTTTCGTCCACTTCTCCAAGGTCTACAATCATAACATTTGAAGGGATAATCGGGACAGATACTTCTGTTCCATCCGCCTTCGACACTGTAATACCGTCAACTTTAATAATTCCTTTTCTGAGATCCACTTCAAGGACTTTCCCTTCCTGACCCGAAAATTCTCCTCTCATAATTTTGACTTTATCTCCTTTTCTGACTCTAAGAGATCTCTTCTCATATTTCTCTCTCAGCTTCTTTGAAAGAGTTGCATGAAGCAATCTGTGCCTTTCATGAAGCTTTGAAGTTTTATACAACCATCGCCTTTGTTTTCTTGGTTGCTTTGATTTTGGTATCATTTAACTCACCTCACAGTATAGCTGACGCAAGGGAGCCAATTTTTGAGAATCTTTCTGCTGCTTCCCTTGCCACAGCACCTCTTATCTCACTCCCCTTCGGGTTGCCCTGTGGATCTGTTATCACTGCTGCGTTATCCTCAAATTTTACCCTCATACCATTCGGTCTCTTGAACTCCTTTCTCTGCCTTACGATAACCGCATAATGAATCTGTTTTCTTATTTCAGGAGTTCCCTTCTTCACACTTACCACTACAATATCTCCAATACCTGCAGAGGGATATCTCCTTCTCACACCTTTGTAGCCCTTTACAGATATTATCTCGAGTTCCCTGGCTCCTGTATTGTCAGTACACACCAGCCTCGCTCCTGTTGGAAGAGATCTTGGAACACGAGATTTTCTCGCCCTCATTCTGACACCTCTGATGCCTTCTCAACTACAACAAAAGACTTGGTTTTACTCAACGGTCTGCACTCAATGATTGTTACATCATCGCCCGGCTTCGCATCAATGCATGGTGGATTGTGTGCATGAATTTTGGAGATTTTCTTCAGGTACCTTTCGTACTTGGGAACATACCTTAGTAACTCTCTTTCAATCACAGCTGACTTTTCGTAAGTTTTCACAACCTTCCCCCTGAAAAGCTGTCCTCTTACAGACAATTTACCATGAAATGGACAGTTTTCATCATCACATTCACTTTCAGGGAGTTTAACATCATATCCAATATCTCTCATCCAATCACCTGCCTCTGGCCTTATAATTTCCTTTATATCTCCTAATTAGCATGATTCCTCTTTTTATACGGTCTTCCGGTCTGAATGCAATGAGTTCCCCGCTCAATTTCAAGGCCCTATCACCCAGACGGATTTTAAATGTCCTGCCCTGTTTTGATATTTTTTTAACACCTCTCGGGGTTTCAATTGCAAGCATTTTCATCGTCTCGTCCACAATAACCCCTTTTATCCCAATCTCAGAGGTGTTCGGACTCTCCATAACCTCACAATCGAGCCCAATCAATTCATGAGATACTATCAACCTTAGATCTGAATTTACAGTTCTGAGATCTGCATTCACCAGAATCACCCTAATTTTGATTTTTATGATCCTTGTTCAGACTCTGAACCCCTCTTCCCTGAGGGCAAGTTTCACTCTTGCAATGTCCTTTCTCACAGCCCTGACAACTCCCGGATTTTCCAGAGCTCCACCCGATCTTATGAGAGTTTTAAGCCTCAGGAGTTCATTTTCCAGTTCATTGAGTTTCTTTATTTTCTCAGCTTTGCTCATTTCCCTTATTTCCTTCATTTTCATTTGCATCTACCTCCTCGACTTTTACTTCGCTTTCCTCAATTCCCGATTCTTTTGTTTCATCCTTTCCAGTTTCTTCTGTAATCTCTTTCGACTCCTGCAGATCATCAACGATTTTCACATCCTTAACTTCAAACTCATCAGGAAGCTCCGAATCTGGAGGGATTATCCTTACCTTAACTCCGAGGACTCCAAGTTTTTTGATTGCTACATCATATCCAGTATTAACAGCACTGTTTGCCGGTTCACCAGTATGAACCATTGTTCCTGCAATGAATTTTTCAGTTCTCGCCCTCTCTCCAGTGAGCTTTCCACTTACCTCTATCTCACATCCTTTGGCACCTGCCTCCATTATCCGGTAAAGGAATCTGTAACCGGCTTTCCTGAAATACCAGCCTCTCTCAAGAGCTCTTGCAAGCAGAGAGGCCATCAGTCTTGCGTTGAATTCTGGTCTTTCGATCTCATCAACACTGACCTGTGGATTTTCAATCCCGAATTCTTTCAATTTCTCAGTGAGTGTCCTGATTCTTCTGCCACCTTTCCCGATCACGAGCCCTGGTCTCTCAACGAAAAGTGTGATCTGTGTTCCCAAAGGCGTTCTTGTGATATCCACACCACCGAACCCTGCATTCCTTACTTCTTGAGCCATCCATTCCTTGACTCTGAGTTTCCTAACTCTGTCCTCAACAAATTTCCTTTCAACTGCCATTATCGCACCTCTGCAACGAATTCAACTGTGGTAAGAGTTCTAAATTTAGGAGTGGCTCTTCCAAAGGCTCTTGGCATATATCTTTTCAAAACCCTACCTTTCTTGGCCTGAGCATGTGTTATTACCAGCCTCTCCTTCTCAATACCCTTATAATCAGCATTTGCTTCCAAATTCTTTATTACCTTGAGAATGTGTTTCGCTGCTTTCTGTGGATATCTTCCTGCATACCATTTTTCAAGTCCTCTTTTGTGCGGTACCTTTTTATCATGTTTTTTGAATGGTACCGGCCTTTTCAGCTCTATGACTTCTTCAAGATACTTAACGGCCTCATCAATTTTCTTTCCTTTGAGAGCAGCACAAATCTCAACTGCGTGCTTGAAGCTAATTGGAAATTCGTAACCCATTGCTTTTGCAGCCTTCGCATCATCTTCGGGTTCGTATGCATAACCAACTCTTGCCATTCTATCCTCCTCACTTCAGTGGAACGAATTTACTACTTCTCGTTGCACCAACACCGGGTCCGCTGTGCTTAATGAATGTCCTTGTGGGAGCGAATTCACCGAGTCTGTGTCCGATCATCTCCGGTTTGATCTCTACTCTAACAAAGTCCTTGCCATTGTGAACCATTATTATTTTGCCCACCATTTCAGGAATGATGATCATATCTCTGCAATGTGTTCTTACGAAATCCTTTTTTCTCAATTTTCTCAGGAGCTTCTCCTCCTGCTCTGTAAAACCCCTCTTTATCTTTCTCCTTTCTCTTGAAGGTAAAAGCTGAGCAAATTGTTCAAGAGTCATGTTCTTAATTTCATCCAGAGTCAGTCCCCGAAACTTGAAATCCTTGGGCCTTACAACCTTACTTTTTAAAGCCATTAAAATCCCTCCATCAACAATTTTACCTCTTCGCTCCAGTTCTTCTGGCTGCTATACTCCCAACTTTCCTGCCTGGAGGCGCATTTCTGCCAACAGTTTTCGGTTTTCCGGTGTGCTGGTGTTTTCCTCCACCGAAGGGGTGATCAACCGAGTTCATCGCAACTCCCCTCACCCTCGGCCATTTGGCAGCTTTGCTCTTATATTTGTGATATTTTTTGCCTGCCTTAACAAAGGGTTTGTCTGTCCTACCACCACCGGCAACAATTCCAATCGTTGCTCTGCAGGATGGGTTAAACCACTTTAGAACACCTGATGGCATCTGAAGCAACGTTCTTTCCTCTTCATGAGAGACAAGTAGTGCAAAAGTTCCACTTGCTCTTGCAAACTTTCCACCATCACCAGGATTTGATTCAATGTTGCAAACCGGAGTTCCTTCAGGGATGTTCTTCAACAGCGTCGTGTTTCCAGGCTTTAAACTAACACTTATTCCAGCTTCAATTACATCTCCTATGCCCATGCCCTCTGTAGCTATAACATATGTTACACTCCCATCAGGCAAAGCAACTTTTGCAATAGGCGCATTTCTGGCTGGATCGTGTTCAATGTCAATAACTCTGGCTGTCAGAGATTCGGTAAAATTCAGGTGCTTCAAATCAGCTTTATACCTATGTGACGGAGCCCTATACGTTGGGGTTCCTTTACCCCTGTTCTGTGAGATTATCCTTTTACCCATCTTATCACCTCAATTAGAACACTCCAAGTTTGGAGAGGACTTCTTCAGCCGAGTAATCTGGCATAAGTTTAATGTACGCCTTTTTCTCTCCCTTTGGAGTTATAAGCGTATTCACATAATCTACTTTCACATCAAATCTCCGCTCAATCTCCTTTTTAATGTCCTTTTTGTCAGCTTTTTTGTCAACAATCGCCGTCAGTATGTTTTTCTCTATTTCAATTGTGGATTTTTCAGTAACAATAAAACTTTTTATCAGCATAACCACCCCTCCAGATAATCAATCGCAGACTTTGACCATACAGTTAGCCTCCCGACGTTTGCACCAGGAGCGAGTAGCTCAACATTCAGATTCCTTGCAACCGCAACGTCAACACCTGGAAGATTCCTTGCAGCCCTGATTATATCCGAATTTTCACCAACAATAAGAAGGACACTTTTCTTACCAACGTACTTTCTACCCCTCATCTTCCCCTTACCAGCTCTCACTCTTTTCCTGGCTTTGGCCCTTTCAACATCCTCATAAACTCCTATAGCTTTGAAAACCTCGATAACTTCTTTTGTCTTTTTAAGTCCGTGAATTTCATCAGATACAACCTTGGGCAACTCACCTGAAAAAACGTGTGATCTTTCAGATACAAGTTCGGGATTCACAGTTGCTGCTATTGCAGAACAAAGAGCTTTTCTCATTTCTTTTTTGTTAATCTTCTCCTCCCATACTTTCTGTACTTTCGGAGGGTGTGGGGCCCTTCCTTTTACGGCCTGAGGGACCTTGGCAGCCCTTCTACCAGTTTTCAGCCTGGGAACCCTTGCAAATCCATGTCCAGGTCCCCAATTTTCTGCTGAATAATTTATGCCTGATAGTGGATTTGGTCCATAAGGCTGCCTTCTTCTACTCTGTATGGCATGAACGGCTTTTTTAATTATATCCGGCCTGAGTTCTGTTTCAAAAACTGCCGGAAGTTCTATTTCTTCAACAACTTCACCTTTGAGATCGTAAACCTTAGCTTTCATCAAACATCACCTGCCTTGTTTGGATGTCGTACTGACATATATGACGTTAACACCTTCATAGATAGCTGATGGTGGTCTTATCGCATCCCTAAATCTGATCAGTCTTTTAATTGTTCCAGGTACGCTGCCCGAGACCATAACATAATCATTTTTCACAATACCGTAATGCACAAATCCTCCATTAGGTGTAATCTCCTCTCCATTGTCACCTATCTTGACGATCCTCTTGTTGAACTCAGTTCTCTGATGGAATCCCATCTGACCTGCCTGCGGTACAGTGGGTCTTACATGGTGGGGGTTCCATGGCCCTAGATTGCCTATTCTCCTGTGCTTGCTGCTCCTCGCATGTTTCGCGTTCAAGGTTATAACTCCCCATCTCTTAACGGGTCCCTGAAAACCTTTACCTTTCGTGATAGAGGTAACATCAATAATCGAACCCTCGTTAAAGGCTTCAAACACTCTGATTTCCTTCCCAAGCTTTTCTTTTGCATATTCAAGGCATTTTTCTAGATCGTTTCCACTAATTTTCTGCTCCATAACATCTGGAACCTTTTTTGGGACACCTACCATTTTATAGGGTTGTGTATACGTTATGACTCTGACTTCTGAAAAATCGGAGACCTCCAGTTTATCGAGATCAGTTGATTCTGTAGATTTGGGTAGAGTGCATCTTCTGCCCAAGAAGTCATCTAAATCATCAGCCCAAACTTCTGCAGTAATCTGCATTCCGTAGGGCGTCTTTTTGTATACCCTTATTGCTCCAACTTTCAATGGTGGAGCCTCAATAACCGTTACGGGTACGACAATCTCCTCCCCATATGTTGGAGAGTTTCTTTTATCATCTACCATCACGACATGAGTCATGCCAGCCTTATAACCGGCAAAACCCAGCATCTTTGGTTCACCATCGTGGTCGGGCCAAGCCCTTATCCTTGGAACAATGCTGGCAGCTCTCTTTCTTGGAGAAAATGCCAGAGATCCTCTTCTTGGTCTGTGCTCTTTCATTACCTACCACCTATTTTCCAGTTTATCTTTTCTTTCTTCATTCCAAACCCATATTATAAACCTGATTTTTTACCTGTGCTTACCTGTGCTTATCTGCGTCTACCTGCGCTCACCCACGCCTGCAGATCACATTCAGCACCGCCAGAGTCGAGGTGATTGCTTCCTCCAGCCTCACGGTTTCAGTACCCTGATCGGGGATTGTGTTCCAGCATCTGACCTTCGAGCTTATTTCAAGTCCGGTTCGCCTTGCAATCTCAAATACACCTTCTTCCGGACTTCCAAATATGAGCAACGCTCTATCAAGGCCTTTAGCCTTTTCCACAGTTACCTGTTCTCCCTTTCTCGAAAGCACAATTGTGCTTTCATTTTCCAGGATTTCTCCGAGATCAACTTTCTTTACTTTATACCCCCAGTAACCCGGAGGTTTAGCTTCCTCGACCACCAACGGTTTCTTCGAACAGACCCTGACGGTAACGCGGGCCCCTGAAGGGACATAATCCCTCATGAGGGCCAGGGCGTTAAGACCTATATCCACCCAAGCCGTTCCGTCAGGACCAACTTTTCTTACAACCCCTTCCCTCACCTCACCGATTTTTAAATGTTTCGGGCGATGCGATGGAATGGACAGAGGTGGAAGCAAACCAACGTACTTCAACGACCTCTTTATCGGAATAAGATCCTTTCTAAGATACTGCGGGACTTCAAGAAATTTCAGAATCTCGATTATATAGTCTGATTCATCTTTTTTTGGGTCGGGATAGACTATAATTTCTCCAACCCTGAAAATAGCCGCAGCTCTTGCAATCTGCCAAACTTTGTAAGCCTTTATCCTTTCATCAGTTTCATTAATGAGTGATGAAGATGGTATGGCAATTGATAGTTCCATAGGATATATGACAGGAAGTTTGTTTAAAATATTAATTCCAGTTACACATTCTAAACCGATTCTGTTCGAGAACTCTATCAAGAACCATATTCTATTTTCTCAATTTCCTTTTCCAGATTCTTGTGAATTCCTGCTTGCACTCTTCATAGTTCATTTTCATTACTTCCTTTATAGTATTGATTTCCTCTAAAAGGTGAGGATACTCGTTTTCATCATCAGGTAGCATCTCCTCAGGAGTTATTTTAGAAATATAAACCAGACTCCTTGCAGCAAGCAATTTCAAATCCTTTTTGTCAAATTCCTTCCCCATTAAAAATACTTCAGTTAGCTGATTTCCCGGATTGTCAAGCATTTCAAGACCCACATTTCTCGCAACGATTTCTTTCAGGTTGATAACTTCAATATAATCGCTCTTAAACACTTTTTTCAAAGCAGGATAGAGTCGAGAGTGAATAGATCCTGCCTCTATCAGAATTCTCAATTCCTGTTCGTGATGCTTATGATACCTGCAGTGCTCAATAAATCTCGTCACTTCTTTGGCCCTCATACAATCTCTAACCCTAAATCTTTCAGCATCTGCCTTTGAAAATTCAATCGTTGATTCAATTAACCTCTCGAAGTCTCCAGATAGAAAAGCTTCCTGATAATCAATAAATGCCCCAAAAGCTCTTTTTTCAACCAACCTCACTCTTTCTATCTCCGGATTTTTAATCAGGTCTTCAAAACTCCCATCTTCTATAGACTTCTGTAACTTCTGAATGATTTCAAGATATGGCTCTATCTGATGTATTTCCTTACCCATTGAATGGAGATTCTTCAACAGATCAGACAGGAAATAAGTATAGAGTGGGAAAGAAGTATCAACACCTCTCACATAATCCTCGACAGACATCTTACCCTCGAAGAAATCGAAAAGATTCTGGTTTGGAGGCTCTTCAAGTATTATAATCTCAGAGTTAAGAGCTTCATCTCTAAGCATAGGGATAAATTCAACCCTGTGAGAAGTCATCACGATTTTGATTTCCATAATTCCTTTCACCACTTGCATTTTATTCAATTTAACCCAACTATCTCAACTCACCAAACTACTCACCAAACACAGCAAGGTGAACGAGCTCTATAATATCCATCACAGTAATCTCCTTTCCTATGGATTTTAATCCATCCTCCAACATTGTCAGGCAAAAAGGACATGCAACAGCAACTATATCTGCCCCGGTTAGAGAGGCTTCTCTTGCCCTTATCACGTTTGGTCTCGATAAATTATCCCTCAATATGTTCCCCCCACCACCTCCACAGCAAAAACTGTTCTCTCTGTTTCTTGACATCTCAACGAGTTCGATTCCATAAATTGATGCCAGAATCTCCCTCGGGGCATCATAAATTCCATTGTATCTGCCGAGATAGCAGGGATCATGAAATGTAACCTTTGCCTCAACATCATGTCTGAAATTCAGTATTCCGGTTTTAATGCCCCAGTAAATCATTTCGAGAACTGTCATCACATCATATCCCTGATATTCATTTTTGAATGTGTTATAACAATGGGGAGAGGATGTTAGAATTCTTCTCACACCATATTTCCTAAAAACCAAGTGATTCTCTTCTCTAAGAGATTCAAACAAACCCTCTTCACCAACTCTGAGTACATCGTTACCGCAACAACCCTCCTCATTTCCGAGAACTGCAAAATATATTCCCATTTCATCCAGAATTTCTGCAGTTTTAATTGCAATTTCCCTGCCTCTCGGATCGTAGGAGTTCGCACAGCCGATATACCAGAGCCATTCGAATTCTCCATCCTTAGCATGCTTTATATTTAAATCCTTCATCCATTCCGAACGTTTATGTTTAGATTCCCCATAGGGATTTCTGTGTTTCTGGATCGAAATTAGCATATCCCTTATGTCCGGCGGAGCCTTTCCACTTTCGATGATCATCTTTCTCGAATCAATAATAATTTGAGTGAGCGGGATCCCTCTGGGACATCTCTTCTGACAGTTGAGGCATGTGGTGCAGTCCCATAACCCTGCATTAGATTCCAAATGTCTGTTCTTTGAGATCCATTCCATTAAGATCTTCCTTAAGTTAAAAGAATATCTTGAAACACAGGTAGCTGAACATGTCCCGCATTGCATGCATAAGCTCAAAGTATCTGTTTCGAGTTCACAAATCATCAAAAGGAAATAGATCTTAAGTTTATTAAAGTTGTGAAAATTACTGTTGGTTATGGGATTTTTAAATTTTAAAATATAAAATAAAACAAAATAAATAGAAGTATAAACAAATTCACAAGACAGAAATTATGAACCGAAAGAAAGCAGGATTTTTAGTAGGACTGACAGCAGGTTTGTTTGCATTTTTAATTGTCGCAGTATTACTCCAAACCAGCATCGAACCAGTAAAGTCTCAAGAAACAAAATTTAACGGCACATTAGAAGTGAATGGATACGCAACTGTTTACGCTGAACCGGACGAGGTTAATGTTGTATTGGCAGTTGTGACAGAAGCTGAAAATGCTCAGGATGCTTCATCGAACAATGCCGAAAAAATGAACGCAATCTACAATGAACTCAGGAAGTTGAAGATTCCCGAAAAGAATATCAAAACAACCGGTTACAGAATCGAACCCATCTATCAGTGGGTCGAGGAATCAACAGGATTTACTAAGACCCAGAAAAATATAATCGTCGGTTACAGAGTTACAAACAAGATATCAGTCACCTCCGAGCCAGATATGGCTGGAAAAATAATTGATGCTGCAACCAGAGCTGGTGCGAACAGGATTGATGGCATCACCTTTGGTTTAAAGGAGGACACGAGGAAAAAATATTATGATGATGCACTGAGAATGGCTGTTCAGGATGCTAAAGGAAAGGCAGAGGTTGTCGCAAATGAACTTGGAATTGATAGTATAAAACCATCCAAAATCGTAGTGGAGGGATCTTATTACAGGCCTGTACCTTTTCAAGCGCTGTATAAATCTGAAGCAGGAATGGATGCTTCAACACCAGTGTCCCCCTCAGACGTTCAGATTAGCTCGAGCGTTTACATAACATACGAATACTAATCCCGCTTTATTTAATTTTTTACGTCTGATTAACCGTTCTTGATTAACCCCATTCACCAGCCACACACCATAAACCAAAGATGTGTAAAACTAAAATAACCTGCCTTCAAACCTACATCAATGAGAAAATGTGCCATATGTGGAGAGGAAACCGAATATGAAATCTGTTCGAAATGCTATTTAGAGAGGAATGAATTATTCGAATTCAGACCATACATCGAAATTAGGAAGTGTTCGAAATGTGGGAGGTTTTTTTCAGGAAAATGGTGTGAAAAAGATATCTACGATGCTGTAATGGATGAAATCATGAAAAATTTTACTTGTGATGAGGAATTCGAGATCAAAAACTTTGAGATAAAAGAAATGGGTGAAAATACAGGTATTCTCTCTTTTGATGGATCTTTTAGAGGAGAGAAGATTTCTTTTGAGGTTCCTTTCGAGCTGAGGATTGATTACGAGGTTTGCGAAAGGTGCAGCAGAATTTCGGGTGGTTACTACGAATCCATAATTCAGTTGAGGGCGGAAAACAGAGAACTCGAAAGTGAGGAAATTCAGATAGCCACTACAATAATTCAGAATTCCATCGAGAAAGAGAAGGATAACCCCAAAGCATTTGTTTCAAAGGTGGTTCAAAGAAAAGAGGGCATAGACTATTATATCGGAGATCGAAATCTTGGTAAAAAACTCATCAGAAAAATTGAGGAGAGGCTTGGAGGAAGAATTAAGGAGAGTAAAAAAATATCTGGGAGAATTGACGGAAGAGATATTTTCAGAACAACTTATTCGATAAAACTTCCCGAATACAGAATGGGAGATGTTGTTAGGGATGAGGGAAGGGTGCTCATTGTCACCAACCATATAAATAAAAAAGCAGTCGATGCTACTGGAAAATCATTCAAACTCAAAGATCCAGAACTTGCGATAAAAAGGGAAGATATCCAGAAGACTGTCGTTGTGAACAAAGATGAGGATGTTGTGGAGGTTCTGAGACCACGAGACCAGAAGGTGGTCAGAACAAAACGACTCACAGAGTTCAACGTGGGAGATGAAGTTCTTTATTTTGAAGTTGATGGAGAGATTTACGTTTTCCCGTCAGAAGTGATGAAAGATGATTGAAAGCGCTTTTATCGCCGTCAGGGTACCAAAAAAAGATGCTGAAAAGGTCAGAAGGTATGCTGAAAGTATTGGAGCCAAGGATAAAACGAGGTTGATTACCGTTGAAGGTGATAATGTAATAATCCCGATTTTGAAGGGATTTGAGGAGCAATTCTCTAATTATCAGATTATAGAGCAGCAAAATCCACACTTTATTAAAGAGAGAGACCTTTATACCTTACTGGCAAAGAAGATCCCCGAAAAGCTCAGAAAATTTATACCAAGATCTTATAAAATTATAGGGGATATAATACTCGTTAAGATCCCTGAGGAGATTTCCGAATATACTCAATTGATTGGACAGACGCTTCTTGAGATACATCCCCGTTGCAGATCGGTCTGGAGAGATATGGGAAAAAGCGGGATGCTCAGGAAACCCAATTTAACACCGATTGCAGGAGATTCAGATAAATCTGAGACTGTGCAGATGGAAAATGGTTGTTTATTCAAGCTCGATGTTACAAAGGTAATGTTCAGTCCTGGAAACCTGCATGAAAGGTTAAGAATTGGGAAAATTGTAGAGGAGGGTGAGGTTGTTGTAGATATGTTTGCAGGAATTGGCTACTTTTCAATTCCGATAGCTAAACACTCTCAGCCTGAGAGAGTCTATTCAATCGAGCTGAATCCCGATTCCTATTACTATCTACTTGAAAACATAAAACTGAACAGAGTCAGGGAAATTGTACCGGTTCTTGGAGATTCCATGTATGTAACTCCTGAGGGGGTCGCAGATAGAGTAATAATGGGTCACATTTACTGCCACGAGTTCCTGCAGGTGGCAATAAAGGCTCTGAATGGGAAGGGTTACATCCACTACCACGAATCAGTTCCTCTCGCTGTGATAGATCGTCCGGTTAAGAGAGTCGAGAAGGCGGCTGCTGCTTCAGGTAAGAAAGTGAAGGTAAAGTTCAGAAAAGTTAAAAACTACTCTCCGGGAGTCGTTCATGCAGTGGTAGATGCTTTTGTTTACGAGTGATATATTATGAGAACGTAGTAGTCTTTTAAGGACGAAAAGTTAGAATTAACTATTTCAGCATAAAAAGTATGAAACTATGAAAAATTATACTTGTATTTTTAGGGTGCTTGCGAAATCCATAAACTAATTCCCCTTTCGATGGTTTTAAACATTCAACAGAGAAATAATCAACCTCCCATTCAAAGAGACATGACAAGATTCTTTTTCAAAAGAAACAAACCAACCAAAAACAGTAAAACTTATGTAGAAGGAAGCATGATCTCCCTCTAGATGAAATAATGAAAATTGCTTTAGTAGCGGACCAAAGGGACTACATGTGGAAGCTATTATCAAAAATACTTAAGACTTTCGATTTCTTCGGCGAAAGCCGAAGGATTGTGAAATGAAATTTTACGCTTTGAGGAAAACAAAGATGATCATTGCAAAGTATACGCAAATAAGGAACACTCCCTCAATGAAGGTTGTTATGACTTCAATGTTCTTCTCAACAAAGATCAGCTATGATATCAAAGAGTTAAGGCAAGGAAAGGAGCTAAGAGAATTTCTTGGAATTGATAAGGTCCCTAAAGAAAGTTACACCTATTCTTTACTTTCTAAATTCAATCTGAAAAGCTTCATAGCTATGGTTTTAAGAATTCTAGTGTGGATATTAAACTACTTCAGGAAACATAGAAAGTTTAATCTGAAAGGAAAAGACTATAAGTGGGGGGACACTCTGCTAAAGGACTCTTTGTAGGTATGAAATTAACTCTTGTTTTGGAATATCCGTTTAAGCATTTACTGTTTCTTTTGCATCCAGCAAACAGGCGTGAAGCTAGGATATTTAGAGAAGTCATGAATGTGTTAAAGAGAAGGAAAATACTATGGGGAAGAGACACGATTATTATGGATAAGGGATTCTACGCCTACAGGAACTATCTTGTAGGAATTAACAAATACATAATTGTTCTTCTGATTTTCCCTAGAAACAACTTCAAACTAAGAAGATTAGATAGATTATTAAGCTATCCTTTGAGTATTTTTAATTCTAGGAAATTGAAGAAGCAAAAAAGAAGATTTAGGGCTTTAAAGGCTAAGCTGATGAATTTATTGAAAAGATGGAATGATTTCAAGCCTGTAAGATCTGCTATTGAAGATGTTTTCAAACTCGCTAGATCAATGAGCTTGAGGAAGTTACATCGTCATATGATTGATGCGATCTGTTTATAAGTTTGCAGCTCTGAATGTCCATTTAGTAGGGGGTGGTTGTCTCTTTGGAATTTAAAGAAAAGAAGGTTTTGCAGAGGTCGACCACATGTTGGAACCCTTTTAACCAGACCGATATAAAAGCCCGCAGTTAGGCTCAGCCATGCGCTATAAGCGCGAGAGGTTGACTTAACTTCGAAGGATGCTGGCTGTATGGAAGTACGAATCGCGATATCCGGTCTGCACTTATATTGGATTAGATATCCACAAAAGATATTCGTATGCAGCTGTGGTAAATGAATTAGGAGAAATAAATGAAGAAACTAGAATAGAGAACACCAAACAAAGCTTAGAGCAATTCGCATCAAAATACAAAGGAGCTAAGGCAGTAATAGAAGCAACATCCAACTACAGACACATCTACGATGTTTTAGAGAACTACATGGATGTTAAGTTAGCCAATCCTTACAAGACGAGAGCTATAGCTGAAGCGAGAATAAAGAACGATCGTTTGGATGCAAAAATGCTAGCTCATCTCCTAAGAACAAATCTTATAGCAGAATCATATGTAGCCAGAGAAGTGAGGGAGCTGAGGCTAACAAGGTTAAGAAAAGCCTTGGTAGAGAACAGAACAAGAATAAAGAATAGAATTCATGCAATATTAGCTAGAAACGGAATTAATAACTACCCAAATCCTTTCACAAAGAAAGGAAAAGAATCCCTTGAAAACCTTGAGCTTTCAGAAGTCGATAGAAAACTCCTGGAAATAAACCTCTCCACCATAGAAAGAATAAACGAGGAGATTAAGGAAATTGACAAGATCATCCAGGAAAAAGCTAAAATTGATGGGGATGCCTTATTACTCACAACTATCAGATAAGCTACTGCTCAGCCTTACTAATAAAATCAGAGATAGGAGACATTAATAGATTTCCCAACAAGTTTAAACTGATAAGCTATGTAGGTTTATGCCCCTCAATAAGACAATCTGGAAACAAAGAAATCAAGGGCCATATAACAAAGCAGGCTAAGATGCTCAGATGGATCCTGATACAGTGTGCTAACGTAGCAATAAGGCACGATGAATACTTTAGCTCCTTCTACCTGAGAATAAAGAGGAGGAGAGGACATAACATAGCTATTGTTGCTACAGCAAGGAAAATGCTGGTTTGCATCTACTTTATGCTAAAAAGAAGGGAGGTGTATAACCCAAAGTAAGCTTTATCAACATACTCATCAAAATACCCGTAAAGGGTTCCAACATAGGTGGCTGAGATGCGATTTGGTAAAGACCCTACTCGTATTTTATTAAACAAAAGCGTAAGTAAAGTGTAAGCAATACCATATACCAAACAATATTTACTTAACCGACAATATTGCTTGATGATTCATAAGTGAATTTATACTTAACAAGCAATCTGAAATTTGGTTAAGTGGCTATGGCATTGCGACAGGTTTAAAAATACATTATTCACAAAAGCTAACATGAAGGAGATAACGATGAATGTGAAGTCAAACTATAAAGGAGAAAGAATGCTAGAAAAAGCAGAAAAACTCTCAAGTCTTTGGACATTTAGTGAGGAGCCCTTATCTGAAAATAGACAACTAATTCTTTTTGATAATGTCCAATTCATATATGAGCTAGCATTATCACAACTCGAATTGAGATCGTTAGGAGTAAAATTTAAAGTAACAAATGGATTAAGGGAATTTAAATTGTTAGAAGAGTCTGATGTAGAATTTTTAAAAAAGAGACTGGCATACTTCAAATTGATTAAAGGAGAGTACACTGACTACTACCACATTGTAAAAAGAAATAAAACTCGTTCTGTAAACCAATATTTAACACATTGGATATATCCTTATAAAGGGAAGTTTCACCCCCAGATGATTAGAGCATTATTAAATATTATTAGGCTTAATGAGGGCGACACAGTTCTTGATCCTTTTATAGGAAGTGGGACAACTGCTGTTGAGGCACAGTTATTAGGGATTAACTGCATTGGTATAGATATATCTCCATTATGTATCTTACAGAGCAGAGTTAAAACAGAATCAATAGACGTTTTGCCAGAAATAGTAGAACGGAAAGATGAAATCTTAAAAAGGATCAACGTAAATTTATTTAATCTTGAGAATAAGTCATTAGGTGATGCAATAGAAGAGATTACTAACGAAAAAGTGAAAAATTTTTATAAGATGGTTCAATTAGTAGCAATAAGCGATAACGCACGAAGAAAGAAGGATTTTTCCAAAGCATTTATGAAAAACTTGGATTTAATGATAGCTTCTGTTAAAGATTATGTGGATGTAGTTAAAGAATTAAATTTAAGTTTAGGCAAAGTTGATATCAAAGTTGGTGATTCACGAGAATTGCCACTGGAAGACGAGAGTATTGATGGAATTGTGACATCTCCACCCTATTCTATTGCTTTAGATTATGTTGCAAATGATGCACATGCTTTAAAAGCATTAGGATTCAACTTATCAGAAATAAGAGAGGAATTTATTGGTGTAAGAGGGAAAGGACAAAGAAAAATAAATCTTTACAATGAAGATATGAAGAAAAGTTTAGAAGAGATCTACAGAGTGTTAAAATCAGGTAAATACGCTGCCATAGTTATTGGGAACGCTACATATCAGGGCAAGGAAATTAAAACTGTTGAATTCATAACAGAATATGCTGAAAAGATTGGATTTAAACTCGTGAAAAACATAGATAAAATTATATTCGGTCTTTATAACGTGATGCAGAAAGAGAATATATTGATTTTCAAAAAAGAAATACGGAAGTAATAAAATGAGTGGAGGAGAGTACGTAAATTGTCAAAATAGCCCTTGGGTTCAGAGAGCAAAATTATTTATTAGTAATGCAAATAATCCTCGTGAGCAGGTAGAAACTGTAAAGTTCTTGCTTACAAATGGTCATTACGGTATAAATAATAGGATAAGTATCGATGCAATCCTAACATACTTAAAAAACCAAGGCATCAATTTAAACAGAGAGGGATTTCAAAACAGTGTTTTAACAGAATTGAAAAGGCGAGGAATCGTTGCTAGTTTAGTTTATCCGGGTCCACAAGGTGGAATTTTTATTCCTTGTGATGTATCGGAAATACAACAAGTTTCAACGCAAGTTTTTGAAAGGGTTATCCAAGAATTAAGAAATTTACAGGGAAGTGCAACAGGAACGCAAGTTGAATATTTGATATCAGTTTTGAGGGAATTAACAGAATTGTTTAAGAGGTTGATATGATGGTGGGTAAGGATGAAATTGAATGGGAACTTGAGAATTTAAAGGATTTTGCAAAAAAAAGTATTACAACCACTTAAAGGTGTGGCTTTTCCTGTGATTGTAGAGGCGACAACTGGAAAAAGAATATTTAGAGTTGATATGGAGGATGAAAAGGATCGGAATCTTATAGAATCAATTAAACATAGTGCTTGTGAAGTTGCAAAAATTTACTACCTAAGTGATGAACTTATAGGTAATAGACCCAATGATGTAAGTGAGCCTTTAGAAGATGTTTTTGTTAATGAATTGGTTGACGAGGGGATTAACGCAAAAAGATTAAAACAAAAAGGTTATCCTGATTTAGAGATAATAGACAAATATGGCAGAGTAACATATATCGAAATCAAAGTTTCTAGAGTTGAGAATGTCAGGGAGGGGTCTCCAAGGAATTTTTATTATAAGCCATCGAAAAGATCTAAAATAAAAGCTGACGGGAGACATTTATTACTTGGATTTGTTATAAAAGAGACCACCCCAAAACATTGGAAAATAGTCGGTTGGAAATTAGTAGATTTAGCCTATCTTAGAGTGAATTTTAAACCAGAATTTAATGCAGACAATAAGGAAATATACAAACCGGAAGGTATAATAGCAGAAAAGTGGCTGGAATAAAAGAATGGATGCCTGAGAAGAGGCCTTTTACCATCTCATCCAGGCAATGTAAAATTTAAATGAATTATAAAAAATGCTGAAACGTGACGCTAATGAAAAAGAGGTCAAACGGGATTCTTGATTGGGACATAAAAGAGATTGCCCGAGCATTGAAAATAAATATAGATGATGTAAAAGAATATTTTACAGACAGTCAAAGAGTGTCATTTATTTTAGAGCGGAGACTTACTCATGAAGTTCTAAAAAGGTGCTCTTGCACCCAGTGAAGGCGCCGGTTTTGATACAATAGATTCTCAAGGTAGAAAATGGGAGGTTCGCTCGCAGTATTTCAAGTAATAGTATATACTTTTGCCCTAGCTATATGGTTGGTTCAGGGCGTAGTTTTGATGAGGATGGTTTTTTAGATAAACTTTCAGAGATTGACGGATACATCATCGCAGACATAGAATCATTTCCTAAAATACCTTTTTAGATTATTTCCTCAGATCAAGTTAGAAAAATGGTGGAAAGAGGGTAAACTAGATACAATAACAAAAATACCACGTGAAAAAGCATTAGAACTTCTCAATGAATTAAAATAAATCATACTTTCTGATTCTGAGCTATTTGATTGTTATCACCATACTTTAGTTGCTAAGTACTAACACACCTCAAAAATACTATATAGGTTGCTTACATTAACCCAAATTGCCCTTCAAACCATATACATACTCCCACGTTTTAACTTAAATTAACTCAAACCATAAACCAGTAAAACAAAATAAAAAAGATCAGTAACCAAGTTCAGAAAGCCTTTCTCTCAGAATCTTTGCAGAGTTTTTCAATCCCGAGAGTTCCTCTTCAGGCAGATCATATTCCACAATCTTCTCTACCCCATTTCTACCCAGAATAACCGGCACACCAAGTGCAACATCCTTTATCCCGTATTCCCCGTCCAGAATTACACTCGTTGGAATTTCTTCTTTTGTGTCATCAACCACAGCCCTGACCATTCTGTAAATACAAACCGCAGGACCATAAATCGTAGCACCCTTCCTCTTTATTACCTCTGCCGCTATAAACCTCGTTTCCTGTTCCACCTTCACCCAGTCAACCTCATTATCAAAATCTGCAAGGCTCTTCGCAGGAAACATGCTGTCTCCATGCTCACCAATTATGTATGCTTTCCTGATGTTTCTCGCACCGTGTGCATATAGCCTCTCCTTGAGCCTTGAAGAATCTAAAATGTTCCCCATTCCAAACACTTCATTTCTCGGCTTGCCAGTCTCCTTCCACATGATATAATTCATCACATCCATCGGATTCGTCACCACGAGTATTTTGCTCTCGGGAGAGTTCTCCATTATATTTTTCGCTATATCCATTATGATCCCAGCATTTTTTGTTGCAAGATCCAGTCTCGTCATTCCTGGTTTTCTTGCCAGACCGGCACTAACAACGATAATTTCACTTCCCTTCAAAAGAGAATAATCCGATCCTCCTTTAATCTCAGGATACTTATCAAAACCCGCTGCAGCATGCGAAAGATCCATCGCCTCTCCAACAGCCAGATCCTCTAAAATATCTACTATTGCAATTTCATCCAGCTCCAAATGCTGAAGACAAGTAAATGCTGACGTTGAGCCGATTCTTCCGGCTCCAACAAAACCTATTTTCACAATTTCACCTCCATCCAGAGACCTCCATCCAGAAATTGAATAATTTTATAATGGTAATTAAACTTTATGATTTTTGTCGTTTTGAATTTTGTCTTTTAGTATTCCGATGTTTTTGTTTTCAACGCTTGTATTGCTTTTTCCTGCCACTTACCTCTGGTTCTGTTCAATTTAACTCTACCCATATATCAAGCTCAATCTCCTTTCCGATACCACTCAAACCTCACATGTTCTTGAATTCAGCGATAACTCTTTTTCTGATCTCTCTTATGAGTTTTCCCGCATCTATGCCAGCCGGACATATTTCGCCACACCGGGAACAGAGAAGACATGCCATCGCAAGGTGTGCAAACTTACTGCCTATTATTGCACTCCACAGAACGCCAATTCCGCCCATATATACTTCACCCCAATTCCCCCTGAGTTCGGAGAAAACGGGACATTCGTACATGCACGCTCCACATCTAAGACACTTCAAAGCTTCCCTTAAGACCTCATCCCTGCTCGCCTTCAATCTGCCGTTATCGAGCAGAACAACTGTCAGCTCTTCAGGTCCGTGAGCACCCATAACTATCTTCTTCTCAATGTCCCCAGTTTTACTCGGAGAGCTGATAACCTCAAAATAACTTGGCATTCCATATCCGGCAAATCTCCATGTCAGTTCTGCAACCCTGTAAGCATCACTCAACCTTGGGACTATTTTTTCAATCCCAACAACTGCTATGTGTTTTCTTGGAAGACCGGTTGTGAGACGGGCATTTCCCTCATTCTCTATTATCATAAGACTCCCCGTTTCAGCCGAAATAACATTCGAACCGCTGATACCTGCTTTAGCGTTTATCAGCTTATCTCTCAAAAAAATTCTCACTGCTTTAACAATAGAGTCGATGGAATCTATTTCACCCGAGTTGTTAATTCTTTCATTAATCAGCTTTGCAATCGTTTCTTTTGAAATGTGAATTGCCGGCGAGGTCAGATGCATCGGCCTGTCTCCGGTTAGCTGGATAATAAATTCCCCGAGATCAGTTTCCCACACTTCAAAACCATTCATTTCAAGAAACTCTCGCAGGCCGATTTCTTCAAGAGTCATGCTTTTCGACTTTGCAACAATGCCCTTACCATCCTCACTGAAGCCAAGTTCTTCAAGAATGGCTTCTCTGGCATCTGCAGCGGTTTTTGCAAAAATAACCTTTATCCCATTTGCCTCCATATTCTCTATTGTTATTTCCACCAAGTTTTTCAGATTGGTAATCGAATCTTCTTTTACTTTTCTTACCTCTTCAATTAAATCCATTGTTTGCGGGTATTTTCTGATAACATTCTCAAGATTTCTTCTGAAGGATTCTGAGGCTCTTTTAAAGGCTAATTGAGCATCAAAATTTTTTATTTCTGTTTTTATTACCTTCCGGAATTCTTTGACACCCATATCTAAGTCATCTATTCCTGAATTGCTACAATTTTCTGTCTCTGAGCTGTTACGCATATGATCACCTGGTAACCTCTATATTCTTCCTGAGGGTAGTTAAACAATCTTCTGCATTGAATCCACACCTTATGAAATTCATCAAACAAATGGGGCATGCAGTCAGGATTTTACATGCATCCTTTGACACCCTATCAACTGATCCACATACTCCCATCAGCTCTTCTCCCCTTTTTGCTCCAATTTTCATCGAGAGATCTGGATAAATCAGTTCTACTGGCCCACCACAGCATGAGGTCATTTTTCCATTCTTTTCAGGCAATTCGGCCCTTATCACTTTTCTCACGGGTTCAAGAAGATTATTCTTTCTTGTAAGGAGGCACGGATCATGCATCGCATTTCCTGTCCTTACAGAAAAACCATTTGCTGCTAGAATTTCATAGATATGAAACACTTCTACATCAACAGAATAAACGTTCTTGAACATGTGGTAAGAGTGAGGTGAAATGGTTATTATTTCCTCAACACCATTACTTTCAAAGACTTTTTTTATCCTCCTTTCATTCAAATCTACAAGCCATTCCATTCCAAAATCATACAAAAGGGCTCCATCATAGGGCTCTTCATCATAAAGGAAACCTGTGTTTGCATCTATTAATAGTGCTGCACTCACAAGAGCTTCCTCAAAAGGTTTTCTTTCCAACACTATACTCATGAGAAGACCCAGTTTTTCACTCACAAAATTAAAAAATGGATTTTTCAGCGATGAAAGGCCAAAATTTGGTATAACTTCCAGTAAATCAAGTAATTTGAGTGCTGCAAGTGTAAATGGCATCAACTGATAGGATTGCCCGGTGAAGAGTATCCTTTTACCGCCCTTAGGGATTCGGGCTCTCTCAGCCCAGCTGTTATCTATTTTAACTCCCAAGGGGTTTCCTTTTTCCAGGTAATTTCTTTCAATGAGTTCAAAGATCTCCATCATTTAACCATCATCTAATAATACAGTTGAAAAGGGGTATTTAAATTAAGCTTGAATCGATTGACTCGCATCAGGATTTTACCCTTCGGGCAACTTCTCTGCCAAGCTCTCGAAGTTCTTCCTCATCCGAAACAAACTTGAATCTCGCACTTCCAACTACCTCAAACTTTAATTCTTTGAAAACTTCAACGATTTTACCAACTGCTTCCCCACTCCATCCGTAGCTTCCAAAGGTAGCCCCTACCTTACCAAAGGGTTTCAATCCTTTCATATATGTTAGAAAGGCAGCAACAGTCGGAAATAACTCCCTGTTCAAAGTTGGAGAGCCGATGATTATGCCCTTTGCAAGCATAACCTCAGTTATCATTTCGGAGAAATCAGATTTTCCTATTCTGTAAAACCTGTAATCCACACCCTCATCCTCAATACCCTTGATTATTTCAAAAGCGGCTTTTTCAGTGTGTTTCCACATTGTGTCATACAACACGATAATTTTCTCATCACTCAATCCTGAACTCCATTTTTTGTAGTTTTCAATCACTTCCGGTATTTTTTCAGACCATATGATTCCATGACTCGGTCCAATGACCTCAATACTGAGGTTTTCGATTTTCTTTAACACATTCTGTACCTGTTTGCTGTATGGTAAAACTATATTAGCATAGTATTTTGCAGCCTCATAGTACAGTCTTCCAATTTCCTGCTCACTAAATTCATAATCAAACCTTCTGTTTGATGCATAGTGCAAGCCGAAGGCATCGTTTGGCAAAAGGACTTTATCCTCAACAATATAAGTTGCCATACTATCTGGCCAGTGAACCATCGGAGTTTCAATAAAAGTCAGGGTTTTATCACCAATTTCAAGCTGGCTCCCGGTCTTGATTACCTGAGTTTCATGTTCAATCCCATAGATATTTCTTATTCCTTCATCTCCCTTTTTGCTGGTTACAATTACTGCGTCCGGAAATTTCTCAATTACTTTCTTGAGTGCAGAGGTGTGATCCATCTCTAAATGATTTACCACAATATAATCCAGCTTAGTAACACCATTCTGGCTTAATCTATAAAACAGCTGATCTTCAAAACCAGCCTTTACAGTGTCAACAAGAACATTCTTTTGGGATTTGATGAGATACGCGTTATAAGTGGTCCCGTAATTAGTAATATAACCGTGAAAATCTCTAATATTCCAGTCTACAGCACCAACCCAGAAGATACCATCCTTTAATTTCACAACCATATCTCCACCACCTCGTTTTGAATGAAGACAAAAAATAAAAACTGTTATATACAATCAGTCTTCTATTTTCTCAAAATCATCTTTTGAGGCGCCACAGACGGGACATACCCAATCATCTGGAAGGTCTTCCCACTTTGTCCCCGGTGCAACATCACTATCAGGATCTCCCTCCTCTTCATCATATACATATCCACAAACTGTGCACTGATATTTGGCCATATTCACCACTCTCCTTAAATTAGCTGAGAGTGTTAACGGCTTTTTTACTATTTTAATATATCGGATTTTCATTTTAGTTCAATACAACTTGCCCTTTAAAAATTAACTGAGCGACAGCTATTTGCTTTCAAGTACAAATTTATCAACAATAAGTATCCCTGAAAGATTGTCACTTAATACATGACTTTCAATTATTTTTATCCTTTTTTTGAAAAATGGAGCATCTACAACAAGTGTTTCGTATTCTCCGCCCTCTCCTGCCATGTTTATGCCATATTTCTTGTTGAGTTCTCTCAGCTCTGAAATTAGTTTTTCGTCAACTTTTCGCCCAAGCCATTCTCTATCCAGCCCCATTGCTGAAACTTTAACGATTATAGCATCAAAGATTTTAGAAACATATTCTACCACTTTCTCTCCATCCCATCCCCACAGTGGTGAAACCAATTCAATACCAAGTTCATCACATATTTTCTCAAATCTGGATTTCTGGTAGTTGGAGGCTATTCCACCAATAACTATGCCATCTACATTCAGCAACTCTATGGATTTTTTCAAATCCTCAACCTCTTTTTCTTCAAGCCCTTCAGTAGGTATTTTTAACATTGGAAGTCCTGTGTTTACAGCAATCGCATCAAGAAGGTGTGTGTTTGGAGTATGATACATATAGGAATCTGGATTGGCTGAAATAACCCCAACCAGACAAACTATCTTGTTCGATTTGCTCGCAAGATGAAATGCAAGAAGCGAGTCTTTTCCACCAGAGACTAGTGCTGCCAGTTTCATGCTCTAACCAGCTCAGAAATCAAAAAATTTTACTTTAAGTCCCAGTCCCTCCTCAGTTGCTCTTTTGAGAACAATGCTTGCAGTTGCTATATCCTGAATTGCCAGTCCTGTGGAATCAAATATTGTTATTTCATCTCCTATTCGCCCTTTTACCTTCCCTGTGATTACTTCACCAATCGTACCTGCAATTTCTTCAGGGGCTATTATTCCGGTTGAGAGCGGTACATTCACCTCTCCACTGTGAAATGCCTGTTCTCTGTCGTCAACAAACACCCTTGCATTTTTTATAAGCCTTGATTCGAGCTCCTGTTTACCTGGAGCGTCTGCCCCAATAGCATTAATGTGTGTACCAGCATTTACCCATTCTCCTTTAACGATGGGTTTTCTGGAGGGTGTTGTAGTTATCAAAATATCACAGTCACATGCTCCTTCTATTGATGTCACCTCAGCATCTACCCCTTTCTTAATGCAGTAGTCAGCAAATTTTTTGGCCCTTGAAGCTATTATGTCAAAAGCTTTCACTTTTTCTATGTTAAAAAACTCAGAATGTGCCGATAACTGAGTATATGCCTGCATCCCACATCCAACAAACCCGAGAACTCTACTATCTTTTCTGGCAAGATACTTCGAAGCTATTCCACCTGCCGCACCTGTTCGCATGTTGGTGATGTGTGTGGCATCCATAACCGCAAGCGGGAAGCCAGTTTCGGGATCGTTGAAAATCAGCAAAGCCATAACAGTTGGAAGACCAACTTCAGAGTTATTTGGATGTGAATTTACCCATTTCACACCAGCCTTACCATCAAGATAGGCTGGCATTGCTCTAAGATCGCCTTTTTCGAATTCTAGATATATTTTGGCAGGCATCTGAACAGCATTTTTCCCATGCATTTCGAAAGCATGTTCAACCGCTTCGAGTGTGTCCTCCATTGAGAGCAAATTTGTTATTTCATTCTGAGTGATAATTAGAGTTTCCATAATCAAAATTAAATACTGGAGTAAAAAACTTTATCGTGTCATATTCTTGCATAGGGCGAACCTAATGTAAAACACCCCGATAGAAAAACATTTAAATTCAGAAAAAATTTTCAGCACATGGATTCAATATATGAATTTGTAAAAAAATATTATATTGACTCTATCGTTTTCAAACAGGGTTATAACGTCGTAAACACATTCACCTGGGCTTTGATACTCATAATTGCTGTCATTCTAATATATAAAACCCTCAAAAGATTTGATTTGGATATTGACTTGAAATTTGCCCTTGGAAACATTCCCTACATCCTGCTTGGCTCATCTGCAAGAGTTATAGAGGATGCCGGCTTTCTTAACCCACCCACATCATATTTCTTCATGACACCACTAATATACATCCTGATATTCCTGATTGCTTTTCCAACTCTGATCCTTTCTCTCAAGTTCAGAAGAGAAAATTACTGGATTCATTACGGCACTGTGGGATTGACACTGTCCATAGTAGTCCTGATTATGCTTTTCACAAATCTTCAGATAGTAAACTGGTGGATTTTGCCATTAACAATATTTTCTGCCCTCTCACTTACTGTAATCTATCACTTTGCCTCTGAAAAGCTTTATCCCCCAATGGACAACCAGCTGAGCAAGCTCGTTTTCTTCTCACAGATGGCTGATGGCTTTGCAACTTTTCTTGGGATTCAATTCCTTGGTTACTGGGAGCTTCACGTCCTGCCAAGATTCCTTATATCCACATTTGGCCCCTGGATTATGGTTCCGGCAAAAATAATTATATTCTTGGCGATCCTTTACTTCCTGGATTCGATGGATGAAGATGATGATTTTAAAAACTTCGTCAAGTTCGTTTTAATCGTTCTGGGGCTTGCACCCGGTATAAGAGATATGTTGAGAATGAGTTTCAGCACCTGACTTATATCATTTAATGCCATCGCCGGCATCCGCCGGCATCTATTTAAACAAATTTTTTCAATGATGTTTGATGAGCAAGACTGAAAGCGACTATTCATGGAGCATGGAGTCCACAGATACGGAGTTCTCCGAAGCTGAAAGAGAAATAAAGATCTATTTCCTGTTCCTATCAAGTATTTTTCTGATCTCTGGAGTTATGGGATTCTATGGTGCGCAGTTATATCCTGAGATTGCCTCAGACTTCGTTAACCAGTTGTTTGAGGGTTTCAGTTTTATTGATTTCAACAACCCTCTTATGGTTGTTACAGTCATTTTCTTAAACAATGCATCAAAATCATTTGTATCGTTACTTGCAGGATTCTTTTTCGGGATTTTTCCATTTTTATTTATCTTTCTGAACGGATATCTGCTTGGCATTGTTTTTTATGTAAAGGGTATGGAGGTTGGAATAGGAAAGGTATTCCTCGCAATTATCCCCCATGGCATTCTGGAGGTTCCAGCTATTATTTTAGCTTCAGCCTTCGGTGTCTGGCTTGGTAAGAAATTCTACCTGAGGGTTTTCAAAGGGCAGCAGGTCAACATGTCAGCACTGGTAAAATACTCCATCAAGAGGTTTGTAAAGATCATTATTCCATTACTTCTAATTGCAGCCATTGTTGAGACTTTTATCACACCTCTGATAGTCTTTTTATTTTGATTGTCCAGTATCAACTTCTTTTTGAGATTACATCAATACTTGACTATTTCATCAACCCATCCGACTCCTGTCAGCTTTAAGTTATTCCTCATGGCTCACTCTAAAATTTTCTTGGGTACTATTAAGGGTACCATTAAATACGAAAATTTAATATTTGGTATCGTGTTCAAACCCTTGTGTTAAGACCCCCAGACTTCAAACAGCAATTTGGGTTCAGAGTTAAATCGAAGACTGATAAAATTGAGGGATTCGGGGACTGATTAGTAATGGTGATTGATTATGAGTGAGACTGAACGAGAGGAGAAAAAAGTTTCAAGAAAAGATGGACTGCCTGAAAAAGATGACTTTTCTGAATGGTACCATGAGATAATCCAGCAAGCTCAGATAATGGATGTGAGATATCCTGTGAAGGGACTGTATGTCTGGTACCCTTTTGGATTCAAAATAAGACAGCTCGTTTACAACAGGCTAAGAGAACTACTGGATAGGGATCACGATGAGGTTTATTTCCCTACCCTCATTCCAGAGACTGAACTCGGGAAAGAGGGACAGCACATAAAGGGATTTGAAGATGAGGTTTACTGGGTAACCCATGGTGGGCTTGACAGACTAGATGTGAAGCTTGCCTTAAGACCTACAAGCGAGACTGCAATGTATCCAATGTTCAAACTCTGGGTTAGAAGCCATAGCGATCTTCCATTAAAAGTCTATCAGATTGTAAACATCTTCAGATACGAGACCAAACATACGAGACCGATGATAAGACTCAGAGAGATTACTTCATTCAAGGAAGCCCATACAGTTCACAGGAATTTTGAGGAGGCAGAGGAGCAGGTTAAAAAGGCAGTAAATCTGTATAAGGAATTCTATGATTTTCTTGCGATCCCATATATGGTAATCAGGCGACCCGAATGGGACAAGTTTCCAGGCGCAGCCTACACAATTGCACTTGACACGATCATGCCAGATGGAAAGACCATGCAAATTGGAACTGTCCATCACTTAGCCGATAACTTTGCCAGAACTTTTGAGATAAAGTACGAAAAACCTGACGGGGAGCATGAATATGCACATCAAACATGTTATGGCATATCTGAGAGATGTATTGCGGCCCTCATAAGTATACACGGAGATGATCTGGGATTGGTTTTTCCGTTTGAACTCGCTCCCGTTCAGTTTGTGATAATTCCAGTCCTTTATAAGGGAAAAGAAGAAATCGTGATGGAGAAAGCAAGGGAGGTAGAGAGATGTCTCAAAAAACTTGGTTACAGGGTTGTGCTTGATGATAGCGAGGAAAGACCCGGCTCGAAATACTATAAATGGGAACTCAAAGGTGCGGCAATCAGAATTGAGATCGGTCCAAGAGAGGCAGAGGTGGAACAGATCACAGTTTCCTTCAGAGATACAAGAGAGAAATTCAAAATCTACCAGAGAGAGCTTGTTGAAGATAAGATAAAAGAGTGGACACTGGATCTTAGAGAGAGATTGAGAAAAAGAGCATTTGAAGAGATGATGAAGAGAGTAAGATATATCACGAATCTTGAGGAACTGAATGATTGGGTTGGTAAAGGAGTTGCACTTATTCATTTCTGCATGTCTGAGGAGTGTGGAGAAAAATTAGAAGAGTCCGCCTCAGGAGGAATACTTGGTAGCTTTGAAGAGACTGGCGAGTGGTGTAAGGAAGAATATGAAGGGAAATGTATAGTCTGTGGTGGAGAGGGCGTGCTTTCTGCAGTTTCTAAAGCTTATTAACGGAGTGAGAATATGTTTAAGAGTAAATTGATCAGATCCTCAAATCTGTCCGGCAGAAATTCAGGCAGAGCGATTAATTCAAAAAAGAACGATGGAAAGATTATCATAGATCGGTATAAATGTGCTTACTGTGGGGCGTGCATTGCTGTTTGTAAATATGATGCAAACGAGCTTGTAGAGACTTTTGTCCAGATTGACGATGAAAAATGCACATTGTGTAAGGCCTGTGTCAGAACGTGCCCGATGAGGGCTATCGAGGTTATCGAGATTGAAACTGCAACAGGGGTGAAATCTTGAACTTCGATTATGATCTTGTCGTAATTGGTGCCGGACCTGGAGGTTCTATGGCAGCAAAGACAGCTGCAGAGAATGGCCTTAATGTTCTTCTGGTAGAGAAGAGACAGGAAATTGGAACTCCAGTGAGGTGTGCAGAGGGGGTCAGTAGAGAAGCTTTAGAGGGATTTTTTGAGATCGACAGGAGCTGGATCTCTGCAGAAGTTTCGGGAGCGATCATATATTCCCCAGATGGAACCGAAATCAAAATGGACGCCAGTATGGCCGGAAATGAGGTTGGATTCGTTCTCGAAAGGAAAATTTTTGACAGAGCTCTTGCAAGAATGGCCGCAAATATGGGTGCCGAAGTTATTGTTAAAACAACTGCAATTTCTATGGAAAGAGAGGGAGGAGGGCTCAGAGTTCACCTAAAAAGAATGGGTGAGAAATTTGATGTTACAGCAAAACTTGTGATCGGTGCAGATGGTGTTGAAAGCAGGGTTGGAAAATGGGCTGGGATAGATACCACCATGAAAATTGGAGAAATTGAGAGCTGTGTTCAGTACCTCATAGCAGATATCGATTTTGATCCCGAATACACCTATTTCTGGATTGGGAGAAAATATGCTCCGGGCGGTTATGTGTGGCTTTTCCCGAAGGGCAGTTCGATGGCAAACGTTGGAATTGGAATATTGCCAACTCAGACAAAGAAAAGTGCAAAGGAGCTTCTTGACGGATTTGTGAGAGAAAATTACCCGGATGGTGAGATCATCGAGTTCGTGGCAGGAGGAGTTCCTGTTACGGGCCAGATCGATTCGGCTGTTGCTGATAACGTCATGCTCGTTGGTGATGCTGCAAGACACGCTGACCCCATTACAGGTGGAGGGATAGCAAACGCTTTGAAGGGGGGCTATTTAGCTGGTCTTGTTGCTAAAGAAGCGATTGAAAGAGGAACATATACCAGGGATTTCCTCAGGAAGTATGATGATCTGTGGAAAAATGATTTCGGAAAAATCCTTCACAGAAATAAAATACTTCAGAAAAAGCTTCTAAAAATGGATGACGAGACTTTGAACAGGCTGGCAAGAAGTATTTCAGGATATAATTTGAGTGAGATCAGTGTAAAGAAACTCGTTCTCGAGCTTATCAAGAAGAACCCCAAATTTTTACTGGATATCAAAGATCTATTTGTCTAATTTTTTAAATGTTGATCGGATTTAGAACAATAATCCAATAACTTTCATGGTGAGAGTCAGGAGATTTTAATTTTATTGGTTATTGATTAAATTTAATTTTTATTTAGTATTAAAATTAATTTGTATTATATCGATTAAATAAGGTTTTTTCTAAATAAGGTGGGTTTTAAAAAGAATTTACCATAATTGAGATTATAAAACTTGAGTAAAACTTAAATACTCAAAAACTGTATTAACGCGGAGTGAATCAAAATGGAGAACCTGACTGAATCTGATAATAATTTCATCTCAGAGCTAAATTGCATAAAAAGGAGTGATGATATGAATTCAGCTAATAGAATGATGGTTCCAAAGAAGGTTTTCTTCACTTCAGGTGTGGGTAAGCATAAGGATCCCCTTATAAGCTTCGAGCTTGCTTTAAGGGATGCCGGTATTGAAAAATTCAATCTGGTAACTGTAAGCAGTGTTTTTCCCCCAGGATGCAAGATCATTGAGAGCAAGAAAGGAATAAGCGAACTTTACCCGGGTCAGATCGTTTTCACTGTTATGGCGAGGATTACAAGCGATGAGCAGGGTAAAAAGATATTCGCAAGTATTGGGGCTGCGTTACCTTCAGATCCCACTCTGAATGGATACATTACCGAATATCACGGCTACTGGGATGGCGAGGACAAGGGAACGCATGCAGAAAATATGGCTGCATACATGCTGAACACTGCATTTGGAATTAAACCGCACAAAAAATTCAACATAACCAGAATTGCAGAAGTGGAGGAAATTACAACCGTAATTTCAGCAGCGGTTTTTGTTATGTAATACGCTCTATTGGTTGGAATGCCCAGCAGGAGTTGCTGGTTAGGATGTTGAAATGTCCAGCACTAACCCGAGAAAGGTAATTTTAAAATTATTTAATTTCTATGCTCAAATTCGGCCTTCACCGTATAAAACCACTAACATAGGGAAAAGCATATAAATCTTTGAAACTTAAAAACCAGCACGCTCCGGTGGTGTAGCCCGGCCAATCATACGGGACTCTCGATTCCGTGACCCGGGTTCAAATCCCGGCCGGAGCACTTTATTTTATTAGAAGAAGCTTGCTAAAAGAGTTTATACATGGGATGCTGGAAGATGTCTCTCGAAAAGCGAGAAAAAATCAATAGACTGGAATTGAATCGGGTACAAATAACAAATAAAGAATAATTGAATGTATTTTGAATTGTTCTTCCAGTTTAAGTAAAGTCCACTCTGATTACATTTCCATTCTCAACATCCTCATCTGAGATCGAGACTGTCTTTGTCATTTTACCAGCGGTTATTGTGTATTCTGTTGCCTTAACAGGATATACTGTATCCTGCGCATATGGAACTGTAAATTCAAATACACCATTATTAACAGTCGTTGTTTGTTGATAAACGAACGTCCTGTTTTGATTTGTGGTAATGGTGGTGCTAATCTTCACTTCTGTTACATTTCCGACTTTTCCAGTTATCTTTGCACCCTTAACATATTCAAAAACTTTCACATATCCTGTCGAAGTCACAGGTACAAAATTTCCTTTTGCATATATTGAATCGTAAATGTAGCGATACAGTAACTCAATTGTAAGACCATTTTTAGCTTCGAATTCACTTTCATAAACCATTCTGTACCTCTTTAGACCATTTCCATCCATTATATGGAGTTTTGCTTCCATCGTTCTATAGTAGTTTTCGCTCGGGGTATTCAGGACTGTCAAAACTTTTGCACCCGCTGGAATGTTCAGCTTTGAGAATGCTATACCAAGCTGACCAGTAGGCGTTATGTAAACGTAGCCTGGACCAGCATAGTACATTTTCCCAGCTTTTTCGAGTGTTCCCTCTGCCCATACTGCCATTGCATAGAACTTACCTGTTGCCATTTCAACATCACTTACTACGAATTTCACTCCAAGTTTATCGGCTATCTCGTTTGCTTCGCTCTCGTTGAAAGCTGTGAAGAACGGCGCGGATCCGGGGACATGGTTATACTTGTTGCCTATTCCCTGCTGGAAGGGGTTTGCGTTGGGTATGCGGTGAGCTATTGCGGTTATCCAGTGTCCGTAGTCCCACCAGCTCATAACACCATAAACGCCTTCCGGATAGTAAGGGTATGGTTCTTTCGGGTTTTCCGGTTGTTTGTAGTGTTCGTAGTAAAATTTCTCATACATCTCTTTATTAGGTGTATTCTCACGCATCCAGACTAAAGTGCTGTACCATTGCTTATTTATCCCGCCAACAGCATTTTTACTCTGCTCGTCAGCTGCTACAAAGGTTGGATAAAACAGAATGAAAACAATTAAAATCGAAATAACTATTTTCCCGTATCCTATCCTTTTCAGTTCTCTTGAATTGTTTGATATTATACTGCCTATAGCATCATAAAATCTGAATTTTCTAAGTAATGTATCCAACATCACCGCAGCAAAAAATGCTGAGACCACCCCAAAATAATAAGCAAATCTATTTTGTCCTGCCAAAGCTATTAGCATTGCAAAACCCCAGATAAGAACGAGCAAATATGAGCTTTTTCTTTCTCTTACGAACAAATAAATAGTATAGATCATCCCGGGAATGGCAAAAAAGAAAGTCATTGAAAAATGATACCATGCAGGAGCTAGACTGAACTGTCCACCCTGATTGAAAAATGGTTGAATTTCAGCTACTGTCAATGCACCACCTTTCTTCTGTAAAACTCCAACTATGTTTGCAAGCTTTCCAAAAAACTCGGGAGCGATGAGTGCTACCCCTGCGATCATGATTAGCCCGATGACTAAAATAATCAGGGTGAAACCGTATTCTTCCTTAACTCCTAATTTCCTGTAATATCCCTTTTTCCCGAGAGTATCTAAAAAATAGAATGTAGTCAATACGCCAGCAGACAGTATCAACAACAGAAGCTGGAAAGGTGAGTATTTGACTGTGGAGAACATATGGTACTTGAAGGAGAATGGTAAGTAAACCAGAGCGGCAACCAAGAACATTATTATGCCAATACCAGCCAGATTTTCGGTTTCTGTCGCCAGCCATTTTTTGAGAAGATATACCAGAAATACATAAAAAAGAATTATTAACCCAACAATGAATCCTGGTGCCCATGTGTCGAGGTATGCTCCAAGAACTATTCCAGCAAAGATAGGAGCCAAAATAGAATTCCTGTTTTTTATATTTTCTTGCATAGATGAGCCTTTCCACAAATTGACTGAATACGTAAAGATGGCCAAAGTTGTAATCATCCAAAATACTTCCCATATATGATGATCGTTAAAACTTAGAATGCTCCTGTGTAGAAGTTGACCCGGAACTATTATCACAAGAAGTGCTGCTATGACGCCAGCCTTTTTATCAAATATTTCTTTTGTGAGCAAATAAACGGGAAATACCAGCAGTATGCCACCTATTGCCGGTATAAATGCAAGAACATGCCTTATAGATTCTGAATCGCTGGCTCCTGCAAGCTTTGCCAATATTACACCAAAATATACTAAAAAGGGGCCAAAGTGTGTATATGTGCCATAGGGATAATTTGTGAAGGCATCAAACCATATCCTGCTGGGAAAATTATTCAGACAGTTTTCAACAAGTCTATAATAAAACCATGGGTCGTTTCCACTCAATCTTGTCCCGATCCAAGAGATGAAGACAGAATCCCAAGGATTCATTATTTTCAGATAAATACCCACCACAACTGATAAAGATATGAAAAACCATTGCCAATGTTTACCGAGAACATCTTTGCCGCTCATTGCATTAGCCATTCATTGAGTGGATTTAAAGTTTTTCTTTAAAGTGCTCAGATACCAAAAATAATACAGCACCTTGAAAAGATATCAGAAATCAGATGGTGAGCCAATATTTGATTCAAGTTTGTTCGCCGGAATTTATTGATACCATATCAATATCGAATTCCGCGTTAAATTGACCCTAAAATTTTGCATAAATATACCCAGCACCCACACATGTAGTAAAAATCCAGATAAAAATCAACTTCGATAAATCTTCGCCTGACCCTCTTATAGCCTCATTTAACCTGCTTAACGTTCTGTTGATAAGCAGATATCTGAGAAAACCTTTCTCCTCTCCAATATCTCCTGCAATACCTTCCATTACAGCCTTTGAATAGCCCTGCCAGAAAGCCCTTTTAATCAGAAAACTTAATTTTGTTCTCTTTTCAAACACCTTATGATAGACTATTGCATCTGGATTGTACGTCAACCCTTTACCATATCTTTTTCGCATTCTTTCGCAGAGTTCCGTCTCACCCCCCTGTAACATTTTGCTACCCTTTATCCCTCCCATTTTTACGTTGAAACCTCCAAGCCTAAGGAAAATATCTCTTTTAAAGCTCAGGTTCGATCCAAAAGTATTCCTGACTTCAGTTACCTTCTCAGGAAAGCCAAGGTATGTCGCTCCAATCATCCAATAAAACTCCTCAGGCAACCAAATTGGTTTTTTTGCAACCCAGAATGGTACAATTTTCCCTCCTGCAGCAATGGCACCCATTTTATACATCTTTACAAGCTCTTCAATCCAATTTTTCTCAGCAACTGCATCATCATCTATAAATGCTACAACATCTCCGTTTGCCATCTCCACACCTTTATTGCGACTTTCAAGTAATCCAAGGTTTTTATAATTTAGATGTAATTTCACATTATCATCAAACAACTCTCCTTTTTCTCTTCTAATATATTCATAGTAGTCCATATCTCCATCAACAATACATATTATCTCAATATCTTCATACGTCTGATTAAGTAAACTTTCGATACATTCTATAAAATGTTCATACATCGCCGAGGAATATGTGCATACTACCACGCTGACTTTCATTATGGCAAGAACCTAAATCATTTAGAATAAAAATCTTCCCTGAATTGTTAAGCGTCAGCTCTTTTTTATAGACCTTTAAATGCGACAAACCTTTTATTTAGATGTTATTCATATATAGCTCCGGTGAAAAAAAAGGTAAAAGTGGTGTGGCTTAAACCAGCCAAGGGAAATATCAGTATAGGCAGAAAGCTGATTGCCGAGGAGCTGGAAAAAAACGATTTTAAAGTTGAGATACTCGAATGTTCAGGAATAAAGTTTTTTAAAGTTATATCACATGTTTTGAGATCAGATTTTGATGTGGTTGTAGGTACAACCCACCTTGGAGTGGTTGCAGGAGGGATTACAAAACTACTGAAGAAAAAGCCATTTTTAGTCGATTTTGTCGATCGCTTCTCATTGCTTAAAGAGAGCACTCCAACTTACCTCTACCCCATCATGTACGTTATCATCCTGCTGGAAAAAATTGCGATAGGGATTGCTGACGCAATAATGGTTGTACCGGGTGAAGATTATGAAAAGTTTTCAAGAGAAAGAGATAATGTTTACAAAGTGAATCTCTGCGTGGATCTGGAAAGGTTTCTGCATGTCGGTGAAAAGACGATTGAAAAAGCCAAAAAAATATTGAATATGTTAGGAATCGACCTAAATAAGCCAATAGCAGTTTATGTTGGTGGGTTCACCAAAATCTATAATCTGGATTTACTTATTGAGGCGATGGAGTATTTGCCAGATTTTCAGCTCGTTATGATCGGTGGAGGAGGGCTGGAAAATGAACTGAGAACGATGAGAAAGATGAAAAACTTAAAAAACGTATTTTTCCTGGGTTATCAGCCGAATGATCTAGTTGCTGGGTTTTTAAAGCTCTGTGATGTTGGAATATCTCTTTGCGAGATCTCAAGACAGCTTAAAATTTATGAGTATCTGGCTACAGGTCTGAAGGTTGTTGTGCCTGAAAAGATAATGGCTGATGTGGATTTCGAATTTGAAGAGTACTGCATTGGTACATCACTCAATCCGGAAGACATTGCCCGGAAAATTGAGTATGCTGCCAGCATGCCGGACGTCGACAACAGGAAACTCTATAAGATACTTAAAAAATACAATTGCAAAAATGTAACTTTGAAATATGCTTATGCCTTAAAATCAATTCTCGACTGATGGTGAGAACACATGTCAAAAAATGTGAATACAGGTATCAAGAAACAGGGAATACCCGTCAAGAATCTGATGCTGCATCCCATACGTTCGCAGCCATAGATGTTTTTTCTTAAAATCTCCTGATTCAGGATAAAAGAGGGTTTTGCAAACTGGCTGAGATGTGATTTAACGGGATTCAGCAAAGTCATTATATATTTTATTGAGATAGAAAACAGATTGAGGCAGTAGTAATCCATGGTCTGGCCAGACTAAAAAACATGGGACAGAATATTTTCTCCAAAATCAAAAAAGTTTATAGAACCCGGAATAGAGGAGTAAGCATTGCAAAGATTATTCAGTACTGAAATATCCCTAAAATTCCATGATGAAAAAGGGATGGCAAATCGAGAGGGGACTGAAGATATGAAATTGCTTGTGATAGGATGGGATGGCGCGACATTCAGTCATCTGGAAGAGATCAAACCCGAGTTTTACAGCAAACTCCACAGAAAAGTACTGCTTCCCGAAAAATTCTGGCAAAAAAGAGAAGTGGATTCCGGAGCAGCCTGGACAACAATAACCACGGGAAAATCTTTTTTTGAGCATAAAATCCTTTCAATCGCCGGAAAGCTGGAAAATGAGAGGTTGTTCAGAGCATTTTCAAAGATAGACTGGATGATACCGCCAAACATGTTCGGTAAGGCTGTAAAACCTTGGGTGATGAGTAAACTTTTTTACAAAAAGCCTCCTCTGTCAACCGATGTAAAATTTCCGCGGGTATGGGAGAAGATACCCAATTCGCTCGCATGGTCTGTTCCAGTGACTCATCCACCAAAGCCAATATTTGGTGTATGGGTTTCCGGCATTCCCTACCCAGACTCATACGGAGTATATCCCAGAAAGATCGAAAACAGAATCAAACGAATGTATCATGGAGAACCAAAACGAGGGAAAGATACTGAAAAATATAAAAGAGAGTTGTTTGAACAGCATTTCAGAGAGATAGAAGCTATAAAATGGTTGTACGACCAGTTTGAATTCAATTTTGCATTCATTGTGTTCATTTTACCGGATAGATTTATGCATGTCGAGGAGGAATGGGGCGAGATCAAAAAGATGTATAACGTGATTGATGAGAGTACAAGGGAACTCGTCGATTATATTAACCCCCAAGATGTATTGCTGGTAAGTGACCACGGCATGAAAAGGGAAAGGAGGTCAAAATGGGTACACATTCATGATTCACATCAGGGAATAATCGCTTCCACGACTCCGCAGTTGTTAGCCGAAAATCAACTCGAGGTATTTAAGAGAATATATAACTATTACTCAAGATTGCCCAAGACATAAGAAAGAGTAATTGCAGTAAATTATAACTGATTGAAAAAATAGTGTAGAACGGTGGAATTGACGATGAGAGTAGAACTGACCTACTGTATACTTCACTACAATAAGTTGAAAAAACTGAAGAAAACAATATCATATATTGAAAAATATACACCAATTCCATATCAAGTCTACATATGGAATAATGGATATATGAACAGTGAGATAGCCAGGTATTTTAAAAAATTAGAAAGAAAACCAGAGTTTAAAATCTGGTACTGTCAGGTCAATCTGGGTTGCCCAGCTGCAAGAGGTAAATTAGTTTTCAAAACGGATACAAAATACATCTTCACGATTGACGATGATATGTACATTCAGGAAGATACAATACCTATAGCACTCAAGCTGTTTACCAAACATAAAAAGCTGGGTGCGATATCTTTTCCGCTTTTCAACCCGGAAGATAGATTACAGTCAACCTCGGGCATATTAATCGATATAACCGACAATATACTGAAAACCTCGAAAATTCCTCTCCAGAATGGCGGAATTAAAATTGTAGATGGTTTACCTGGTGGTGCCATGCTTTTCAGAAAACAGCTTAAGAAGTTTTTCAGATGGGATCCAAATTACAAAATAGGTTTAGAAGACCTCGATAAATCCCTCCAGATCTATTTCAATAACAATGAGTTGAAGCAGTGCGTGAGCTTTGAAAGCAAGTTAATACATGACCAAACAACCTGGAAGGAGAACCCAAGCTATCTTAAAGTGAGGAGAGATTACCACGAGCTCAGGAGATCTTACCTGTATTTTGTGAGAAAATGGGGGTTACGTCTTCCGATGGTAGAGCATCTACTATTTAAATACATATACGCCATACCATCTAGAGAAATAACTATGATCCTTAATTATGGAATCAGGAAATTATTTAAGAGTAGTATATAAATTACTCAAATAAAATTCTTGCACAAATTTGGTTCTAATTACCATTCCAGATTATGCTATTTCTAATTTTCAGAAAATTTTTTGAAGACTTATCAGCATCTTTTCATTTCTCCACCACAATGAACATGTCGTAAAGCATAAACAAATTATTCAAAAATGCGCTTAAGCTAAATAAATCACTCAGTTTCAGAACGCAGCAACAAAAAGGGGAGATCTAAATACTATACAGAATTTTTTCAACTGTAAGTCTTTAAAAGACATCTAATACTTATTCAGACCAATATATAGGGGATGGAAACCATAAAATATTTAATTGAACAACTGAAATGCCCAAAATTAAGTGGGGATATATATGAAGCTGTTGATAATCGGACTTGACGGTGCCACCTTCAAAATAATAAAAACATTGATTCGGAAACAAAAACTCCCGACCATCTCAAAGCTGATAGAAAACGGTGTCTATGGTATTTGTAAATCCACGATCCCTCCAGTCACCTCACCAGCATGGCCATCCTTTATGACCGGTTGCAATCCCGGTAAACATGGAGTTTATCACTTTTTTGATGGATTGGGGAAAATATACAGCTTTAAAGATATCAAAAAGCCTGCTTTTTGGGAAATAATCGGAGATTCCGGATTCAGCTGCATTATTGTAAATGTACCCGTAACGTATCCTCCAAAAAAGATTAATGGCGTAATCATAACTGGGATGCTTACTCCACATGGCGAACGTTTCGCCTATCCTCGCGAAATTGAAGATATGCTCAAAAAAGAGAGTTATATTATCTACCCATCGAGAGAACTAATCAAATCATTAAGTTTCGGTGATACATATATCGACAAACTGATTAAAATAGAACGTAAAAGAACAGAGTCTCTGATCAAAATCGCCAAGGATTGGAATTTCGATGTGGGATGCATAGTTTTTCAGGCAACAGATATAGTACAGCACAAATTGTGGAACAAAAAAGATAAGATATTCAAGACCTACATTGAGCTTGATAAAGAAATAGACAAATTGCTTAAGGCTCTGAAGCCTGAAAACGTTATAATAATTTCAGATCATGGATTTAGTGACTATCGAAAGCAGGTGAATATCAATCAGTTTCTTTTTGTTCATGGTTTGTTAAAACGTACAAAAGGTGGAAAAGACCTCACAATAACAAAAGAAATTGGGAGGAAAGAATCCATAATATACTCGCTTATTTCCACTTTCAGAAATTTTATGGGATCCATTGGGATCACACAGGAAACAGTAATGAATATCCTACCCCAAGTGGTTATAAACATCATCAGAAAAATAGTTCCAGTAAATTTGAGAAGAGAATTACTGAAATCTACGGAATATAAAGTGGATGTTACAAATTCAGATGCTTACACTCTCTCAGGATTTGAAATGGGTGTGAGAATAAATAAAAATAGAGTGGATAACTACGAGAAATTCAGGGAAGAACTCATTTCAAAGTTAGAGAGAATTATTGATCCTGAGACAAAAAATTCTGTTTTTGAATGGGTAGGAAAAAGAGAGGACATATATTCTGGAGAATATGTCAAGAATGCACCAGATATAATATTTAAGCTAAAAGATGGATATTACCCCTCCGCAAGCTTTGGAACCGACATAGTGGAAAAAAATGACCTGTGGGGTCATGATTACGATGGTATTTTCATCGGATATGGTATGGCTTTTAAAAGTGATAATGCAGTTATTGATACTCGCCTCTATGATATCGCCCCCACGATTCTATATATTCTCAGATGCAAAATACCCGAATATATGGACGGAAAAGTAATAACCACTGCTTTAAAACCCGGGTATAAACCGCATGAAAGTTATAAAACAGACAGAGAGAGAATAAAAATTAAGAAGAAAATTAAAAATCTTAAGGGATTGGGCAAGATATAATATGCCAACATATATATATCCACATTATTTTAAACTCACGATTTAAATAAATTAATTAAATATCTAATATCTTCCATACTCAGTCCCTTTACAGCAAAAAGTATAGTAAAATAAAAGAGAACTGCTATAGCTATCTCCAGAATGCTTGTAACCAAGGATCCTGGTATTGGTAACAGCGTCAGTAAAAATAACATAAGAAGCGAGCACACCATGGGTTTAAAATACACCTTAGCCGGAACCTTCAGATCAAATACTCGGTATAACAAATACACTGCAAACATTATCGTAAATGCCCTTGAGATAGAAGTCGCGAGTGCCGCACCACTTATACCCACCAGTTTTATCAGGACATAATTCAACACAACATTTAGCAACATGCTGACACTGATAATATATGCAGAATATTCAGGCCTTTCCTTAGCGTTGAAAATGGTAAGCAAATAGTTAAAAGATGCTGGAATTAGGACGAGAGAAAGTATCGACAGTGGTAGTGAAGCAGACAGATATTCCGCGCCATATACAACCTTAATCACGCCCGGAGAAAGATAAGCCAATCCAAAAGCTGCTGGAAACGCTATTGCCGAAGTATATTTTGCAATCCTGTTTATTGCATTTTTCAAATCCCTCCCATCGAGCTGGGTAAACACAGGTAGTAAAACATCCGCCATTGTCAAAAGTCCAACGATGGCAAAAACAATCGTATATGCTGCCCTGTAATACCCAACATCCGTCGTCGTTAATAAATATCCTATCATTATACTATCAACATATACATAGATTATTCCAGAAATCCTAGCGATAGTCATGAACCCCATAAAAGTCACAACTTTTTCATCAGCCTTCTCAGCTTTTCCGAAAACAAAATCACCATATTTTCTAACCAGTATAACTAAAAGAACCATGAAAGAAATTACATACGCAAGAATGTATCCGAATAATGCCCCAACAGAAAGAAACACATACGCAAGAGGTAAAACAAAGAGCCATCTCGAGAATTCATAGATCGTTTGCCCTACAAAATTATATTTAAAATCCTGCAAACCCCTGAAAAACGCTTTGAAAAAATTGGTGAGCGATGCAGAAAATACTACAAAACCCGCAAAAACGAGTAGTAGGGTAAGCCTTTCATCACCGAAAAAGGATGCAAGATGTCCAGATAGCACAACCAAAACTACAGATACCGCCAACGATAAAATGAGTTTAACCCTGAGAAAATATCTGAAGTGTCCTCTAACTTTTTTCAGATTATCTTTGCCAATGTGAAATGCAGTATACCTCACGACAGCTCCATCTACACCAAGATTTGCAAGAGCGATTGCCAGCATGCAGATAGACAAAGCCAGACTATAAATTCCGAACTGTTCTGGCTTAAGTATCCGGGCGAGCGCTATTGCCAGAAATAAACCGGATATATTGCCAACTACCAATGTTGCTGTCTTGTACAGGGTGTTTTTTGCGACTCTTTTTGCTACCTCCACTCCTTAGAGGAAGATATTTGAGATATTTTAATGTAATCATTTACCAGAATGCAGTTCAATAAGGACAAGGAGATAACACTAAAGAATTAAAGATCAAAATTAAAGATCAAATTCGATATCGTGCAGATATATTATTCATCAAGTATCTATAATCAACAATCGAAACCCGGTAGATCCAATATAGCTAAATCAGTATTTAAACAGGTGTTTAAACTGGAATATCCAGATGCGATAACTTTCAGAACCAGAAATTCATGAACTATGTTCCCGTAGAAATTCATCAGAAATGCTTTCAAAAGATGAGAACCATCTCTGAATCCTGTTAAACTCCTTTTCAGTTATTCACCATATTTTACAAAATTTCTGATAAAAATAAATGTCAAAAAACCACTCAATAAAATCCTTAATGATAATTTCGAAAGATATTTATTTTGTTTTTTAGAGATCTCCCTATTAATCCACTCAATTTATCCAGTTTTCTGGAGGTGAATGGTAATGGAGAAAAAGATAAGAGTTCTCGTAGCCAAACCCGGTCTTGATGGTCACGACAGGGGTGCAAAAGTTGTTGCAAGAGCTTTGAGAGATGCGGGTTTTGAAGTTATCTATTCGGGAATTAGAAGATCCCCTTCAGAGATCGCTGAGACTGCACTTCAGGAAGATGTCGATGTCATTGGTCTGAGTATTCTGAGTGGAGCGCACTTAGAACTTACACCGATGATAGTGGAAGAACTGAAAAAAAGAGGTCTCGAGCCAAACAAAGATGTTATCCTGCTCATAGGAGGGATAATCCCCAAAGACGATATAAACAAGCTGAAAGAACTTGGATTTTCCGGAATATTTGGTCCCGGTACCCCACTTGACAACATAATCTCATTTATAAGAGATGGTGCTTCTAAATTAAACAAAGGGTCATAAACCAGATAATGTTTAAAGATTTGAAACTTAGGAGGTTGAGGAGGTGTAAAATTTGATAAAAAAAATAGATCATATTGGGGTAGCTGTAAAGAATCTTGAAGAGGCTGTTGATCTCTACAAAAAACTTGGATTTGTTCTAAAAGAAATAGAGGAGGTTCCAGAACAGAAGGTTAAAGTTGCCATGCTTCCTGTTGGAGAGAGTAAACTCGAACTACTTGAAGCTACATCCGAGAACAGCGCAATTGCAAAATTCCTTGAAAAGAGGGGAGAGGGAATCCACCACGTAGCAATTAACGTGGAGGATATAGAAAAAGCCCTTCAACTGGCAAAGGAGAATGGTCTAACGCTTATCGACGAAAAACCCAGGATCGGAGCGGGAGGAAAAAAAGTTGCATTTATCCATCCCAAAAGTACAAAAGGCGTACTGCTTGAGTTTGTAGAGGGCTAATATCCAAGATGAGGATAAGTATCAAATGAAGAATATATTAGTAAAAGCTGGAGGGATTAATTTGAAAAAAGAGTTACTTGATCAGATCTACGAAAGAAAAGATAAAATCAAACAGATGGGGGGAGAGAAAAGAATCGAGAAACAACATAAAGCTGGTAAGCTAACAGCCAGAGAAAGGATCGATCTTCTGCTGGACAGAGGGAGCTTTACCGAGGTTAACCCATTTGTTGAGAAAAGAAACACGGATTTTGGACTTGACAAACTCGATTTACCGGGTGATGGGGTTGTTACAGGATACGGTACGATAGATGGCAGACCGGTCGCAGTTTTTGCCCAGGACTTCACAGTTATGGGCGGAAGCCTCGGAGAGATGCATGGTTTCAAGATAGCATACATAATGGATTTTGCCATGAAGATGGGTATACCGCTTATAGGCCTGAATGATTCGGGAGGGGCGAGAATTCAAGAAGGGGTTGATGCTCTTAAAGGATATGGTGACATTTTTTACCGAAACACTCTTGCAAGCGGAGTGATTCCACAGATATCCGTCATCATGGGGCCATGTGCAGGTGGAGCGGTTTACAGCCCCGCAATTGGAGATTTCATTGTAATGACTAAAAATCCAGGATGTTACATGTTCATCACCGGCCCGGGAGTTATCAAAACGGTAACGGGTGAGGAGGTGACGCCTCAGGTTCTCGGAGGGTGGCAGGCTCACGCAATGAAAAGTGGAAACTGCCATCTTGTCGCAGAGGATGATGAGGATGCGATGAACCTTGTAAGGAAGCTCATAGGTTATCTTCCACTTAACAACCTCGATGATCCACCCGTTATTCAGACGGGAGATGATCCTGCGAGAACAACACCTCAAATCTATGACATACTTCCTGATGATCCCCAGAAGCCATACGATGTGAGAGAGATAATCACCGCAGTTGTCGATAACGGAGAGTTTCTGGAAGTGCATGCTCACTATGCAGCAAACGCAACAGTAGGTTTTGCAAGAATGGATGGAAGAACAGTTGGTATAGTAGCTAACAACCCGAAATTCTATGCCGGAACACTTGATATCAACTCAAGTGATAAAATCGCAAGATTCGTACGGTTCTGTGATGCTTTCAACATACCCATCCTGACCTTTGTCGATGTTCCGGGCTACCTGCCGGGCGTTGAACAGGAGTACGGTGGGATAATTAGACATGGAGCAAAAATACTCTATGCTTACAGCGAGGCAACAGTTCCCCTTGTAACCATCATTCTCAGAAAAGCTTACGGTGGAGCATATCTCGCGATGGGCAGCAAGCATCTTGGAGCCGATATAGTTTACGCATATCCAACTGCTGAAATAGCGGTAATGGGCCCCGAAGGAGCAGCAGAGATAGTTTTCAGGAAAGAGATTTCTGGTGCCGAAAATCCAGAAGACATGAGAATCAAAAAGATCGCCGAATACAGAGAGAAATTTGCAAACCCATACAGAGCGGCAGCCAGAGGCTACATAGATGATGTGATCGATCCCAAATTTACGAGAAGTAAAGTTATATCTGCTTTAAGAGTTCTGGAGACAAAAAGAGAGAAACTTCCACCAAAGAAGCACGGAAACATCCCGTTATGAACCCATGAGGTGATAAAATGCTCGAAAACGAGGAGTTTATAGCCGCATTAGCAGCCATCCATAAATACCTCAGCGACAAAAAGGAGAGACCCATAGAGATAAGAAGGGAGTTGAGCTACTGGAAAGTTCTCTCCAGAATAATTTAACTTTTCAGGATTTTGAAAGGGGGTTATTTTATGGTGAGATACGAGGTTGTCATTCAGGGTAAAAAATTTCAGATAGATGTTGAAGAGGTAGAACCAAACGTTTTCAGTGTTGAGGTGGGAGGCAAGAAAGCCAGAATATCCGTATCAGAGGCTCCGGTGCAGATTCAACCAGCTGAGATATCTCCTACACATTCTACTCCCTCTGCACCCTCTACTCCCTCTGCTCCATCAACTCAACCAGCCCAGGCACCTGGTGAGGGTACACCAGTTACTGTTGCAATGGCTGGAACCGTCACCAAGATACTGAAAAAACAGGGTGATGAGGTTAAAGAAGGAGAGGACATACTGATTCTGGAAGCTATGAAGATGGAAAACGCCATTTCATCTCCAGTAAGTGGAACCGTCACCCAGGTTCTTGTAAAAGAGGGAGATAAGGTAGCTTCAGGAGATATTGTTGCTTATATAGCGGGGTGATTTTATGAAAAAGAAGGATTGGGAGGAGAAGTATGTAATTCCACTTCTCAAAAAGGCAAAAGAGAGAAAAGAAAAGTTTACCACCACCTCAGGGTTCGTTGTGGATAGAGTGTACACCCCGGAAGATGTTGACCTTGATTATGACTCAAAGCTCTCCTATCCAGGCGTTTATCCATTCACCAGAGGTGTCTACCCCACCATGTACCGGGGAAGAGTCTGGACCATGAGGCAGTATGCTGGTTTTGGTACTGCAGAGGAAACGAACAGGCGATACAAGTACTTGCTTGAGCAGGGTCAGACTGGATTGAGTGTTGCTTTTGATCTTCCAACTCAGATAGGTTACGATTCTGACCACCCAATGGCACTGGGTGAGATCGGGAAAGTGGGAGTTGCAATTGACACAATAGAGGACATGCAGATACTTTTTGATGGAATACCTCTGGATAAAGTCTCAACTTCGATGACGATCAACTCAACCTGTGCTCAGATTTTAAGCATGTATATTGCGATTGCAGAATCACAGGGCATCACAAAAAGTCAGCTCAGAGGAACAGTTCAGAATGATATGCTCAAGGAATATATCGCAAGAGGAACCTACATTTTCCCACCAGAGCACTCTCTAAGGCTTGCCACAGACATTATAATGTTCTGCGCAAAAGAGGTTCCAAAATGGAACTCAATTTCAATATCCGGTTACCACATGGAGGAGGCGGGAGCAACTCCAGTTCAGGAGGTGGCATTTACCCTTGCAGATGGTATAACCTATGTGGAGAGGGTTCTGGAACGTGGAATGGATGTTGATGTCTTTGCTCCAAGGCTCAGCTTTTTCTTTGCTGCTGGAAATAATCTTCTCGAAGAGGTAGCAAAGTTCAGGGCTGCAAGGAGGCTGTGGGCCAGAATTATGAAGGACAGATTCAACGCGAAAAATCCAAGATCGATGATGCTCAGATTTCATACTCAGACTGCCGGATGTACACTTACCGCCCAGCAGCCCGAAAACAACATTGTTAGAGTGACGATTCAGGCACTCGCCGCTATCCTTGGCGGGACGCAGAGCTTGCATACAAACAGTTTTGATGAGGCTCTTAGCCTCCCCACAGAGAAAGCGGTAAGAATCGCATTGAGAACACAGCAAATTCTCGCAGAAGAGAGTGGAGTGGCTGATGTGGCTGATCCACTTGGAGGAGCATACTATGTGGAATGGTTGACCGACAGAATTGAAGAGAAGGCCATGAGATACATCGAGAAGATCGATGAGATGGGAGGAATGGTGAGAGCAATTGAAAGCGGTTTCGTTCAGAGGGAAATTCAGAGATCTGCCTATGAAAAGCAGAAGATGATTGACGAGGGAGAATACACGGTTGTGGGTGTGAACAAATACCAGATAGAAGAAGATATCCAACTTGAAATACTCAGGATCGATGAGAAAATGGTAAGAAAACAGATCGAGAGACTCAAAAAATTCAGAGATAGTAGAGATAAACAAAAAGTAGAAAATGCACTCGAAAAACTGAAAAAAGCTGCCGAAGGGGAAGATAACCTGTTCCCCTACATCCTCGAGGCGATCAAGTCAGGTGCAACTCTTGGAGAGACTACTGATGTTTTGAGAGAGGTTTTTGGAGAATACAGTGCTCCACAGATATTCTAAAGCATATACCCATTTTTTCACCAATTTTTTCCGAAAGAATTTTTATCCGCAGATTGCTTTCAAAATTATGAATTTGCTGTTGCTCTTGCCACCTTTTGTTGGTGCCCTCGTTGGTCTTCTCACGAATATAATAGCGGTTGAAATGTTATTTCATCCTAAAAAACCGATAAACATACTCGGTTTCAAATTTCAGGGACTTGTACCGGCGAGGAGCAGAGAAATAATCGATAGATTTCTGGAGTCCATGTCAGACATCCTCAACGAAAAGGACTTCGAGTTTGTGATAGACAGGGCAATTACCAGAGCCTATGATGAGGGGCTCAAAAACAAATTTTCAGTGATGAGAGAAGCAGACTCCACCTACCTGTCTTTCCTCTCCAGGTATCTAGAGAGATACGAATTCTCCCAGAAAATTTCTCAGAAAATAGATGAATGGATAAACAGCATCGTCCTGAACTACCTGAAAGACATGGTAACAAAGAACATCGCAAAAAATGTTGATGTCAGAGAATTCATACTCAAAAAGGCTGAAGAGATCAGTGAGGAGGAGATTGAGCACTTATTTAAGAAGTTTGCAAAAAAAGAATTGAGGTTTATTGAGATCTCTGGAGCCTTTCTCGGATTTCTGATTGGTTCCATCCAATCCCTGTTGATTTACTTTCTCCTCTGAAGATACATTTTTTTCAGGTTTTCAATCCTCTTAATCCTGTCCATGGCAAAAAGTTCAGCTGCTTTCCAGGTTTCAAAGGCCGTTCCATCCTCCATTTTTTGAGACATTGAGAATATTTTTTCAAGTCTACTTGCTATTCCCTCAACTTCTCTCAAGATTTTATTTTCGTTTACTTCTTCTTTGCTCAGTTTGCAGTCATATTCACAGGCAACAGCAATTAATCCTCCAGCATTTATCACAAAATCAGGAGCATAAAGAATGCCTCTCTTTGCAACTTCAAGCCCTGCTTTCTCATTTTTCAACTGATTATTCGCTCCTCCAGCGATAATTTTACAGTTTAACATTCTTACAGTTTTTTCATCTATAATTCCCCCAAGAGCACATGGGGAGAAGATATCACAGCTTACAGAGTAAATTTTTTCAGGCTCAACATAACCTGCACCCATTTCAATAGCTTTCTTAATCTTTTCCGGATCGATATCCGTCATCGTTACCGTAACCTCGTTTTCCAGCAACTCTTTTATAAGAGCCATCCCCACCTTTCCAGCTCCCTGAACAGCTACATGATATCCATCAATCTGTGAATCTCCGAAAACATGTTTTACACATGCCTTTATACCATGAAACACTCCATGAGCTGTAAAAGGAGAGGGATCGAGTGCAACACCCGTAACATATTCTGTCTCCGAGCTTATCACTTTCATATCCTCAACAGTAGTACCTATATCTTCAGCAGTAACATATCGCCCACCAAGTGTCTCAATAAACCTTCCATATACTCTTAAAAGTTCTTCCGACTTATCAGCAGGGTCACAAATTATCACTGCCTTACCACCACCATAATTCAATCCAGCTGCTGCAGCCTTGAGAGTCATTGCTCTTGAGAGTTTAGCCGCATCTTCAATTGCTTCCATTTCACTTTTGTAATTCCACATCCTTGTTCCTCCAAGTGCAGGGCCAAGAGTTGTATCATGAATGGCAACTATCCCCTTCAAACCTGTGAACCTGTCCTGAACGAACACCAGTTCTTCAAAATCCCCATCTACCATGAGTCCAAAAATAGAATTTTTTTGAATAAGTACTTCCCCCATCCAGACCACCTCTAACAAAATCCTGATCCAGCATGCTCAAACACTTTCATCAACCCTTATCTGCTACACATAGCCAGACACATTATTAATTGGATATTAAACAATATAAACCAGGGTGCTACCATATTCGAAAATCAACATTATAATTCGTTATGTATAATAAAACATATCGACAAATAAAAAATGTTATATCAGATAGTGAGAAGATATAAATACAAAGGAAAGTAATTAGTAATGGAGGTGAAATATGTGACTGGTTGTTATAGTGATAGAATACTGAAAGTAAATCTATCAGATGGGACTTTGAAGACTTTTCCGGTAAACAAAGAGCTTGCTAAAAAGTATCTTGGAGGAAAAGGATACGCTACTTACCTCATTTACCAAAAGCTCAAGAAGTATGAAAAAGAGGGCATATATCCTGCCGATATAGACCCATTTGGCGAGAAAAACGATATAATCTTTGCCACGGGGCCAGCTACAGGTGTGGCAGGTTTCCCAGAACCCGGAAGATATCATGTAATGGCCTTAAAATCTCCACTGACGGGGAGTATCGGAAGTGCAAATTCAGGCGGTAATTTTGGCCCTTACATGAAATTTTCAGGCTATGACATGATAATAATAGAGGGTAAGGCTTCAAAACCAGTGTATTTAGAGATTATTGATGGAGAGGCTGAGATTAAAGATGCCTCAGACCTGTGGGGAAAGAACACTTTTGACACAACAAGAATCCTCAGCGAGAGAGTAGGGAGGTGCAGTGTGGCATGTATAGGGCCTGCTGGAGAGAAACTCGTCAAGTTTGCATGTATTGTCAATGACGAACACAGAGCAGCAGGAAGAACCGGAGTGGGAGCTGTTATGGGTTCCAAAATGCTCAAAGCAATTGTTTGTATGGGAGGTCAGAGACCAAAACCAGCAGATCCTGAGAGATTTACAGAGGAGGCAAAGAAAGCCAACGATAAAATCAAGCAAAACCCACTCACCGGAGAGGGTTTGCCCAAATTTGGAACGGCAATTCTTGTCAACGTCATTAACAATGCTGGTTCACTCCCATTCAGGAACTGGCAAACAGGAGTTAATCCTGAGGCAGACAGGATCAGTGGAGAGACACTCGCAGAGAAATATCTTATAAGGAACCGTGGATGCTGGGGCTGCACGATAACCTGTGCCAGAACGACAAAGGTTGAAAAGGGTCCATATCAGGTACTGTATTCAGAGGGACCAGAATATGAGTCTATATGGGCTCTCGGCAATGCTACCGGTGTCACAGACCTTGAAGCTGTGATAAAAGCAAACCACTACTGTGATGAGTTCGGTCTTGATACTATTTCCATGGGATCAACAATTGCTACTGCAATGGAGCTGAAGGAGAAGGGGGCGATTCCAGAAGAGTACCTGCAGGGAATCAACTTAGAGTTTGGCAACCCTTCCGCGATGGTTGAGCTTGTCTGGAAAACTGCATACAAGGCTGGTTTTGGGAAATACCTTGCCCTCGGCTCAAAAAGACTGGCAGAGATGTTTGGTCATCCTGATCTGTCAATGAGTGTGAAGGGTCTTGAGATGCCTGCATATGACCCTCGAGGTATCAAGGGAATAGGACTGAACTATGCCACAGCAAACAGAGGTGGGTGCCACGTTACAGGATATACGGTAGCTCCAGAAATTGCAGGACTTCCCGAAAAAATCGACCCCCTTACCACTGAGGGCAAGGCGGCATGGGTTAAAGCCTTCCAGGATTTCACGTGCGTTGTGAACTCAACCGTAAACTGCCTGTTTGCAACCTTTGCCATAGGTGCAGAAGATTATGCACCCATGCTATCAGCGATTACCGGATGGGAAATGACTGCTGATGATCTCATGAAAATAGGTGAAAGGATATACAACCTCGAAAGACTAATAATCAACAAATACGGATTCGATGGAAAAGATGATACGCTTCCAAAAAGGCTCCTCCAGGAACCACTGCCGGAAGGTGTTGCAAAAGGTCATGTAGTTGAGCTTGACAAAATGAAAGAAGAATACTATAACCTCAGAGGATGGGTTAATGGAGTACCCACTGAGGAAAAACTGAAAGAACTTGAAATTGAGATTTAATAGAGCAAATAAGAGGCTAAAAAAATTTGTTACAATTTTTTACACTATTCTGTTTTCTGTTTATCCCACTACTACCATTTTTCGATGTGAATTCTATCCTTTTTGAATCTGTCTGGAGCTTCGTAGAAATCTGAATTCTCCTCAGGATATCCCAAAGAGATGAGGCTGAAAACAACAACACCATCCGGTATTCCCAGAAACTTCGCAATTGGTTCAATTCTCTCTTCAACGGGATACACGCCCAGCCAGACCGAGCCAATTCCCAGCATTCTTGCAGCAAGAAGAATGTTTTGAGTTGCAGCTGAACAATCCTGAATCCACATGTCGTGACGGTATTTGGATAATTTCAGTTCCGCACAAACTGCAATGGCTGCAGATGCATTTGCAAGCATTTTACCATAAGGGTGTATCTCTGCAAGAGCTTTCAGGTTCTCTTTATCCTTTATTACAACGAAATGCCAGGGTTGTTCATTTCCCGCCGATGGTGCCTGCATCCCAGCTTTAACGATTTTTTCAAGATCTTCATCTTCAATTCTTCGATCAGAATATCTCCTTATACTTCTACGAGTATATATCAGATCAATGCAGTTCTCAAAATTCGTCATAACTCAATCTTCTCCGATCCCATGAAAAGACTTTCGGTGACTCGAGATTGAATCCAACTCTATTGAACTTGAATTCACCCCTACTCAAAAAAGCTATAAAATCCCAAACAAAATTAAATTAGTCAAGCAAAAAGTGAATGGGTGAAAATATGGTCAAGGTTACACTTGAGCTTTTCGCAACTCTGAGGGAGGAATATAAAACCAAAAGAGTTGATATTATCTGCGAACCAGATCTTCATAAATTTTTTGAGGCAGCATCCCGAATTCTCGGATCAGAATTTCTCAGTGATATCTACGAAGACCATGCAAATAAGGTCTTCAGGGCAGACAGGCTGATTACAGTCAACGGAAGAAACATCAAAGACATGAAGAAAATCCCGGCACTTAAAGATGACGATGTGGTTGCTGTTTTTCCGCCCATAGCTGGGGGTTAGAACTTTTATGAGTGTTAGAACCGCTAACTCCCATCAGACTATTCAGGTAATTAACATTCAGAAGTGCTCAACCCTCAAAACAATTATCAAAATTGCTTCTGGCCACAATAAGATAATGAAACCTGTATGTTAAGGTGTCAAACTTTAAAATATCAAAATTCAATTTTTTCAGGAGTTCAAGCATTTCCTCTTCCGATATTCTCTCTTCAAGTGGGGGGCCAAAATCAGTTTTTATTTTTTTCCACTCGAGAATGAACACATAGTCGCTATTATTCCTCGCCCAGTTAAGATATCTTTCCGGTTCGTTCATTTCATGAAGTACATTGGAAAATAAAGTCATGTTTGATCTGAAATCTATTTCCGGTGGTTCTTCAGAGATTATAATTCCAACATTGCTTAATTTCATGGAATCCAGTTTTTCCCTAAGCTTCTTTGCCATTTCAAAGCTTATGTCAACAGCATAAACCTTTTTAAAAACCTCAGAAAGTGGAACCGTGAAATAACCCGTTCCAGCCCCAATGTCGAAAGCAACATCTCTCCTCTCAAGGGACTTTGCCAGCTCAATGACAGGTTCTGCTGGAAGCATCTTTTTCCTTTCATCAGATTCAAGAACATCAGAAAACTTCGGGTCGAAAATATGAGGCATAAAATAAAACCATTTGTTGATTTTTAAATTATTTTTGCAGAGTTGTTTGTATGGATTCGATGGCAGGCTATACAAATCGCAACAATCAGATCTTTAAGGCAAGTTCTGCTGCAGCATGTATAGCTCCCAGTGCTTTATCAGGACATTCGCAATCACCTATTCTATATACCTCCGGCACTTTATCTTTTAGGGCTTCATACAGACCATTATTGGGCTTTGTTCCAACCGCAAGAACTGGATTGCCTGATATTGTTTTGATCTTTCCATTTGATTCAACTACAACTCCATCATCCATTATTTCCACAGCTTTAGTTTTGGTGAGCATTTTAACACCTTTCTGATTCAGAAAGAGCAGAACGTTCCATCTTGTTGAGATTCCTATATCCATACCAATTTTCTCGAGCATCTCTACAATTGATACATCTTTCCCATCTTCTGCAAGTTTTGCTGCTGCCGAGCAACCCACACCTCCACCACCTATCACAACAACCTTCTCACCTGTTTCTGCTCCAAGCAGGACATCGAAAGCGGTTATTGCTTTTTCCACTCCCGGTATCTGAGGAATGAGCGGTGAGGCTCCAGTAGCGATTATCACAGCATCAGGATTAAGAGCCAAAATCTTTTCAGGAGTTGCCTGATCGTTGAATTTGATCTGAACACCTCTTTTTGGAAGTACTGAGTTGAAATAAGCAGGAATACTCTCAAACTCATGCCCATAAGGAGATTTTGCCGCCAGTAATAACTGACCGCCCAGAGAATCCGTCTTTTCGAAAAGTATAACCTCATGACCTTTCTCTGCAAGCATCTCAGCAGCCTTGCACCCTGCGGGGCCACCACCCACCACAACGACTCTCTTCTTTCTTTCAGCTTTCAGATCTCTGAACTCCGCTTCCCTTCCAACTGCAGGATTTACAAGACATGTTATGGGCTTTCCCTGAAAGGCATAGTCCATACAACCCTGATTGCATGCTACACAGACTCTGATTTCATCAAGTTTGCCTTCCATAGCTTTTTTCGGAAGCTCGGGGTCTGCAAGAAGGGCTCTCATCATGGAGACCATGTCTGCCTTTCCCTCAGCCAGAATCCTTTCTGCAAGCTCGGGTGTGTTGATTCTGTTCGATGCTATTATCGGCACGCTTACAGCTTTTCTTATTTCTTCAGCAAGATAGACAAAAGCACCTCTTGGAACGAACATCGTTATAAGGGGTTTTCTTGATTCGTGCCAGCCTGCTGTAACGTTGAAATAGGCTGCTCCTGCCCTATCCAGAATCTTTGCTATTTCTTTCATATCCTCAAGAGTGTTGCCATCTTCAACAAACTCATCTCCCGAAATTCTGCATCCCACCGGGAAGTCCTTCCCGCACTTTTCTCTGATTTTCTCGATTATCTCCACGGCAAACCTGGTTCTATTTTCAAGACTTCCTCCATACTCATCAGTTCTTTTGTTGGTAGCAGGGCTGAGAAACTGGCTTATCAAATATCCAGCCGAACAAATCAGTTCAACCGCATCAAATCCTGCTTTTTTAGCTCTTAAAGCCGCATCGGCAAATTCATCCTGAATCCTGTGGATTTCACTTACGGTAAGTGCTCTGGGCTTTCTTTTCATGAAAATTGGAGATGGGATGTCTGAAGCGGAGACGGGTTCGCTGTCACCAAAGGAGATTTCATATCTCCCCGGGTGCCATAATTGTACAGCACACCTGACATCATACGCATGAAAAATATCCGAGAGCTTTTTCAAATCTGGAATTGTGCTGTCATCGTGAATAGCAAGACCGCCAAAAAATTGGGGTTCGATCTTTGCAACGCCTACAACAACAAAACCCACACCATTTTTAGCTCTCTCCCGGTAAAATTCTAAAAGTTTGTCCGTTACCTCACCAGCATAAGTCCAGAAATTTGATCCTACTGCTGGCATGACAATCCTGTTCTTTATTTTCATTCCACCAACTTCAATCGGTTCAAAAAGTTTCATAAAAGTCCTTGAGAGTAGAGAAGTTAAAACTCTTTCGAATTCTCCGGTTAACACATCTGATTTTCCAATCAGATATCAAACCAAAAGCATCGAGAAAACAACCGAGAACACACCCGTCAAAAAGATACCATCAAAGGTTCCTGCCCCACCTATACTCACAACACCACTTCCAATTTTTTCAATATCTTTGAGATGAAGAATGTCTGCGCCAAAAAGAGCTGCCAGAACACCTGTTGAGAATGCAAGTTTTGGTAGAAGGAGGACAGGCTCGCCTACAACAGATAACGCGAAAAAGCCAGTCAAAACAGATAAAACAGGTGGTAAGAACATTGGAATAGCAATTCCTACACCTTTAACCGGCCTTGCATACAGATAGATGACTGCAGATGAAAACAGAAAAGTCATGAGCCAGGGAATGATCGGCAATTCGAACAAAAGTTTGATTGCCAGAATTGATGGAAAAACACAACCACCAAGATTTACTGCAATGGTCATCTTAGACCTCTGATTTACTTGATAAATTATCCCAAAAAAGTTATATTCTCTGACAATAAGCCTGCCTTCCCTTTCATAAATCGGAATGTTCACAAGACTCCCTATCACTATCAGTACAAACACAGTCATTGCCTGACCTCTTTCGAGACCAAAAACAATCTGAAAAACCTGAGATGTTGTGAAAAAGAAAATCAGAATGGAAAACGGGATAATTACAAACAGAATAAAGAACGGAAGAAACAGTGGTGGGAAAAAATAATCCCTCATAAAAGACCTTACCTCAAACTTCTGATTTACCCGTTACACTGAATAGACTGTTATCCATGTATATTTTTATCCCCATTTACCTCATCAATCATCAAAAGGTCCCTCTCAACTTCCTCCTGTCGAGGACAACATAATCACTAATCGATTTGACGCTTTCAAAAGGTGCAACATATAGATCGTTCTGTTTTTCAAGTTCTGGAACTGGACTCTGACCAGGTTTTATAATCAGATCTAAAAGAGCTCCCGTCTTCAAATCTGCTGTAATATTATATACAGCTCCAACCACAGTGCCATCTGATAGAAGCACCATTTTTTTTGCAAGCGATTTAGCGTACACCATTACTCCCACCTTTTAAGAGTTTAACCTCTTTAAGATTCTACACCCAACTATTTAACTCTTTGGATAAAATCAATAAATTAAGTTGGGCTAAAGCCCTGGCTAAAAGAAAAAAACTAACCATAACCAAGGAAAGTTTTTGCTGCAACCTTGGGTCTTTCCTGTCTGGCCTTTTCTTCGAATCTCTCATAGAAGCTGAGCATCGCTTCAGATACACTTGGTTTGATTTTCTTCAGAGCTTCGTGGAAATGTCTCATTTTGATTATTTCAACATCCATGTCCTCCCGGAATGCAAGCATAACCGCCTCTCTGCATACCGCCTCGATATCTGCCCCAACATATCCTTCAGTAATTTCTGCAAGTTCTTCAAGGTCAACATCATCAAACAGGGGCATTCCTCTCGTGTGGATTTTGAAAATGACGTATCTGCTTCTTCTATCTGGTGGTTTAACGTAAACGAGTCTGTCAAACCTGCCCGGTCTGAGAAGAGCTGGATCGAGGATGTCAGGCCTGTTTGTAGCACCGATTACTATAACTCCTTCCAGCTCTTCCAGACCATCCATTTCTGTCAAAATCTGATTGACCACTCTTTCAACCGCCCTGCTACCTTCGTCAAAACCCCTCATCTGAGCTATTGCATCTATCTCATCAAAGAATACTATACAGGGAGCTACCTGTCTTGCCTTTCTAAAGATTTTCCTCACAGCCTTTTCACTTTCTCCAAGCCATTTACTGAGGAGTTCGCTTCCCTTCACACTTATGAAGTTCGCCTGAGTCTCATGAGCAACAGCTTTAGCTATAAGCGTTTTACCAGTCCCTGGAGGACCATAAAGAAGAACCCCTTTTGGAGGTTTTATACCAAATTTTTTGAATTTCTCAGGATACTTCAGTGGCCATTCAACTGCTTCTATGATTTCGTTCTTTACATCATCAAGACCCCCAACGTTCTCCCATGTGACTCTGGGAACTTCTACAAGAACTTCCCTCATCGCAGATGGTTCAATCCCCTTTAGAGCTTCTTTAAAGTCATCCATCGTAATTCTAATTGAATCCAGCACTTCTGCCGGGATATCATCGCTATTCAGATCAATTTGTGGAAGGTATCTTCTTAAAGCCTTCATTGCTGCTTCCTTTGAGAGGGCTTCTATATCCGCACCTACAAAACCGTGTGTTTGATCGGCAAGAGTCCCCAGCATATTTTTTACGATTTCTCTCTCAAGCTCTGAAATCAACTCTGCATCGAGTAGATCATGCACTACCTGTTTTATTTCATCCTTATCCTCTCTCTGTTTGACTTCATCAAGCAGGAAATTAACCTCCTTTACTAGTTCCTCATTTCCATCCTGCTTCAGATTTTTTATGAGAGATTTGAGCGATTCAATAACAATTTCACGATCATAATCGGGCTCAAGAGGCATGTTTCTGGTGTGAATTTGCAATACCTCATATCTCCCTTCCCTGTCGGGAACCCCAATCTCTATTTCCCTGTCGAATCTTCCTGGTCTTCTTAAAGCCGGGTCGATGGCCTCAATTCTGTTTGTTGCTGCGATGACAATAACCTGTCCTCTCTCCTCAAGGCCATCCATCAATGTTAGGAGCTGAGCCACAACTCTCCTCTCCACTTCTCCGGTAACCTCATCCCTTCTTGGCGCGATAGCATCTATCTCGTCAATGAATATTATCGATGGAGAGTTTTCCTTTGCCTCTTCAAAAATCTCTCTCAGCCTCTGCTCTGACTCACCATAAAACTTGCTCATAATCTCAGGGCCATTTATTGTGAAGAAGGATGCACCAATTTCATTCGCCACAGCCTTAGCTATAAGCGTTTTACCGGTTCCTGGAGGGCCATGCAATAGAACCCCTTTTGGAGGCTCTATTCCCAGCCTTTGGAAGATTTCAGGATATCTAAGTGGTAGTTCAATAACCTCTCTGACTTTCTGTAGCTCTTCTTTCAGCCCACCAATGTCCTCATAGGTTATTCCAGCCTTCCCAAGCCTCTCAAATCCCTTTGCCGGCCTGTCTCTATAAACAACCTTTGTGGATTCATCAATTATAACTGCACCCTTCGGTTCAGTTTTGACCGCGACGAAAAGAAGTGCTCCCTGGCTCTGCGAACCATACTTTCCAAATCCGGTAAGGGCGGGAGCACCAACAAGCGGCACAAGATCGCCTTCCATTACCGGTCTTTTAAGAAGTTGATGTTTAAGATAGTCTCCAATATCCATCCCATAAACTCTAAACTCAATTTTTCTTAACGGAGCAAGAATAACCATTTTAGCAGGAGAGTATTCGGTCTTTCTAACTTCAACGCTATCCCCAACACTCACTCCCGAATTTTCTCTTATGAATCTATCTACTCTGATGATTCCCTTACCCCAGTCCCTTTTTGGTGCCCTCCAGACTTTCGCCACAGTCGCTCTTTTACCAACTATTTCGATTATATCTCCTGGAGATATCTGGAGCTTGAGCATGGCATCTGGGTCAAGCCTAGCAATACCCCTTCCGGAGTCACTGGGGTAAGCCTGATTTACTTTAAGGTTTATCTTCATTTTTTCACCTCGAATGTATCAAATTCTAAGCCTTTCGATAACAATTTAAATAAATCGTATAAAAAAGGCTTGTGGTGATGTTATGAAAATTGCCATAATCGATGCTTTTAACGGTGCATCAGGAGACATGATAATCTCTTCACTACTGGATATTTCCTTGAGTGAGAGAGACCTGGACAATGTAATCAAATCCCTGAACCTGGACCTGAGTTTTAAAATTGAGAGAGTCATACGAAAGGGAATTTCCTCTACAAAATTGATAGTTGAAGAGAATAAAGTAGAGAGAAGCTTCAAAGAGGTAAAGGAATTGGTGAAGAATTCTAATTTAGATGAGAAAGTTAAAGAAAATGCCATCAACATTTTCAAAGAGCTTGCAATCGCAGAGGCTAAAGTACACAATAAAGAATATAATGATGTTATTTTTCATGAGGTAGGGAGTGATGATGCAGTGTTTGATATAACAGCTTCGACACTGGGTATCCTGAGACTCAAAGAAAAAGGATACAGAATTTTCTCAACACCTGTTAATCTTGGGGGCGGGGAAGTGAGAATGCATCATGGAATCTATCCAGTCCCTCCACCAGCAGTGTTAGAAGTTTTAAAAGACTCAAAGGTTGAGATATTTTATGGAGAGCAAAGTGATGGAGAGCTCCTGACCCCTACTGGAGCCACTATACTGGCTTATTTTTCTGAGGGTAATTTCAAACAGCCATTCAAGGTCAAAAGAGTAAGTTATGGTGCAGGGAATAAAGAGACAGATAAACCAAACGTTCTCAGATTGATCTTGGGTGAGGCTGAATTTCACGATAGAATTGTTTTGATCGAGACAAATATCGATGATGCAAGTGGAGAAATTCTGGGTAACGTCATGAACCTTTTAGCACAAAAAGCATATGATGTGGCTGCAGTACCATACTTCGGGAAGAAGAACAGGCCTGGATATATTCTCAGGGCGATCTGTGATTTTGAGAGTTCTGAAGAGGTTTCAAGAACCCTTATGGAAGAGACGGGCACAATCGGTGTCAGAATTATTCCAGTATACCACAGAGTATATTCTCCACGAGAGGAAGCTGTGGTAGAGGTCCTTATAGAGGGTAAAAAGTTCAAAATAAGGGTTAAAAGATCCTATCCTGGATTTCAAATCATAAAACCAGAATTCGATGACGTGAAAAAAATATCAGAAGAGCTTTCAATACCCCTACCGGTTGCTTACAGAGAAGTGATGAAATTTTTAGACAGAGTTATTGATGGGAGTTAGCATGAAAAGAGAGAAGTGAGTATGAGAGAAAATATTGCAGATGGGAAAAATCAGACGAGAATGAGGCTTCCTACAGGGAGTAAATGTTTTGATGAACTTCTGGGAGGCGGAGTTGAGGTTGCAACAATTACTCAGATATTTGGCCCTTCTGCAACAGGAAAAACGTCAATTTGCCTCATGCTTGCATACAACACTGCATTAAGGGGGGAAAAGGTCGCATACATAGATACAGAAGGGTTGTCCTCTGAGAGGGTTGCCCAGATTTTTAAATCTAAGGAATCTCTTCAAAATATATTCCTTTATGATGTGTTCGACTTCAAACAGCAGAGTTCCGCAATCAAGGAGCTTTCAAAATTATGTAGAGAAGAGAAAATGAGTCTAACCATCGTGGATTCGATCACAGCCCTTTATCGAAGTGAGCTTGAAAATGAGGAGAGACAAATAAAAATGAAAAGAGAACTCACATCTCAGCTTACATACCTCCTCGGTCTCGCAAGGAAGTTCAATATGGCTGTTGTTATAACCAACCAGATGTACACAGATGTAAAATCAGGTAAAGATAAACCACTTGGTGGTCCAACAGTGAATCACCTATCAAAAGTTATAATCGGGCTCGAAAAAATGAATTCTGAAAGGTTGGCCTACCTCGTGAAACACAGATCAAAACCTGAAGGGGCGAGTTGCAAATTCTACATAACGGATGACGGCATATCTCCATAGGATTTAAAAAATATCTGGTAGAGTGTGTTAGATATAGCATATGGAAGTTCACAAGAGAGTCATTTTTGAATTAGAAATTTAATGAACTATAACAACACGAGATAAATAATGAATAAAAATAAATTAAAATTCTACTCCACTATTGTTCAGATTAACCTTTAAGTTCGCTGAGCTTATCCATAAGCTCCGGAACTATTTCAAAGATGTCCCCAACAATACCGTAATGTGCTATACCGAATATGGGAGCTTCTGGATCCTTGTTTATTGCAACGATGAGTTCGCTGTCCTTCATACCCATAACATGCTGGAACGCTCCACTTACCGCAAGCCCGAGATAGAGTTTTGGTTTTACAGTTTTACCTGAAATACCAATCTGTCTGTCTTTGGGTAACCATCCATTGTCAATTACAGGTCTGCTTCCTGCAACAACACCGCCGAGAAGTTCTGCGAGCTCTTCAGCCATTTCGATGTTTGATGCATCTTCGATTCCTCTTCCAACAGTCACAAGAATGTCGGCCTGTGTGATATCCACCTCTCCAACCTCTGGTTCAATGTACTTCACGAAGGTTCTCAACGGCGCCTTCGATGGTTTAACAGAGATCTCTTCAACAGATCCACCTACCTCAGGTCCATCTTTGAATATACCCTGTCTTATTGTGAGGACATATGTATCAGCCTGCTTCAGTTTCATGTCAACCATCAGTTTGCCCTGGAAAATGTACTTTGAAACTTTCAATCCATCAGAAACGTCAACTCCTACGATATCTGTCCCTATGGGGGCGTTAAGTTTAACTGCAAGATATGGAGCGAGTTCGAGACCGCAAGAGGTGTTGCCCATGAGCACAACATCCGGCTTGTTTGATTCAAAGATTTGAAGCAGAACATCTGCATAGAGTTCTGGATTGTAGTTTTCAAGTGAGTCGTCCTGTACAACCCATACTTTATTCGCATACTTTGCAAGTTCATCTGCAAAGGCTTTAACATCCTTACCCAGAACCACTGCCTCACTGGTTCCATCCCCCTTTATTGAGTTCGCAAGATTTAGCAATTCGATTGTTATTGGATTAAGTTCACCCATTTTGTGTTCAGCAACCACGAAAATCCTCATTATATCAACCCCCTGTCCTTGAGAATACCAATTAACTTCTTGGCAACCTCATCAGGCGTTCCTTCGATCATTTCAGCCTTCTTAACCGGCGGCAAGTACATTTTCTCAATCTCAAGTGTAGAAGTTGTAGGTGTGAGAGGGACTTCCTTCATCTCCTTTGTCTTAGCCCTTTTTATGCCCATTATAGACACATATCTCGGCTCGTTAATACCACTCTGCACCGTAACGAGACAGGGCAAAGGCAGAATTACTTCCTCATTATATCCCCCTTCAAGCTCCCTCTTGACTCTGATTTTCCCATCCTCTATTTGAAGCTCTGTTACAGCTGTGGCATAGGATACATCAAGCATTCCCGCCAGCAACGATCCTACCAGGGCATTGTTCAGATCCTGTGACTGGTATCCTGCCATTATGAGGTCGAATTTTTCATCTTTGATCGCCTCTTTAATAACTTCAGCCGTTTGAAAAGCATCCATACTCGCATCAAAGGGAATTTTTATTGCTCTGTCAGCGCCCATAGCGAGACATTTTCTCAGCGTATCATCACAGCTACTGCCAACACCAACGACAACAACTTCTCCACCTTTATCTTCCTTGATTTTTATCGCTTCTTCGATTGCATATCTGTCCCAGTCATTAATATCAAAAACAAGTCCACGCTGTTCCACACTCTTGCCATCTGCCCCAACATGTATCTCTGATTCTGGATCAGGGGCATGTTTTGCTAAAACTATAATATTCACACTATCACCTCCAGTGTCGTTATCAGAACTTATTTAAATCATTTAGCTTTTTTAATTATATTTATAAAAATAATTAAAAAATTTGAATAAAATCTACTCTATCTGCCTTTGAACTCCGGCTTTCTTCTTTCAAAGAATGCTCTAACACCTTCCATGACATCTTCCGTAGACGTGGCAATTCCAAAGTATGCTGCCTCGATTGCCTGTCCGGCCTCAACAGGGAGCTCATAACCATAATTTATCGCATACTTCGCAACTCTGAGAGCTATCGGTGGCAATTCAGCAAGTGCTTTTGCAAGCTCCATTACCTCATCCCAGAATTTATCAGGGTCGACTGCTTTATTGACAAGCCCGTATTTTTCGGCCTCTTCTGCTGTGATTCTCTTTGCAAGCAGAATCAGTTCCTTTGCCCTTGCCAGTCCAATGAGTTTTGCCATCCTCTGAGTGCCACCCCACCCTGGAATGAGTCCGATAGCTATTTCTGTCAATCCGATCTTACCAGCTTTGGACATTATTCTGAAATCACACGCAAGCGAGAGTTCACATCCTCCTCCAAAAGCATATCCGTTGATAGCTGCTATAACTGGCTTTGGAAGTTTTTCAATAACTGTAAAGACTTCCTGGCCTCTTGCTGCCACCATCGCCGCGTTTGCGGGTCTTAGTGTGCTTGGGTCTGCAAGAGCTTCCTGCAAGTCAAACCCTGCTGAGAAAGACTTGTCTCCAGCACCAGTTATGATAACAACTCTAACTTCACTGTCTTTAGCAAGCTGCTTGAGGGCAACTTCAAGTTCATCAAGGAGTTCAAATGAAAGGGCATTCAGCCTATGTGGCCTGTTCAGCACTATTTTCGCAATTTTATTTTCTTTATCTTTTTCAATTAAAATGTTCTTAAAAGTAACCTCTCCTGCCTTGTAGCTGTAAAAGCCTTCTCCACTTTTCTTCCCGAGCTTTCCTTCAGCGACCATTTTTCTGATCAGGCTGGTTGGTTTCAGAACATCGAGTCCCTTTTCCTTGTAAAGTTCTTCAAGCTTGTTGACAATAACATCAAGACCTATTTCATCACCGAGTTCACACGGGCCCTTTGGCATGTTGGTTCCCAGTTTCATCGCGAGATCGATTTCTTCAGCGCTTGCCACACCCATTTCAATAAGCCCTGATGCGATGTTCACCATGGGTGCTATCAACCTGAGTGCATCGTATTTGCCAGCAAGCTCCTTTGGAATCTCTGGTCTGCCCTTTGACCAGTCGTAAAATCCCTTTCCTGTCTTCATCCCGAGTTCTTTATTTTCAATTTTCTCTTTGAGAATTTGAGCGTTGGGAACAAGGGACCATTGTTCTCCACCATAATACAGAATGTCAAGCCCCACGAAGTCACCAAGCTCAATCGGTCCCATGGGGAAGGCATATTTGAATTTCATTGTTGCATCGATTTCTTCCTTTGTCGCCACATTCTTTCCAACATCATCGATGGCAAGAGCAAGATATGGCACAAGACATCTGTTAACAATGAATCCTTCAACATCCTTCCTTACCACAACTGGAGTTTTGCCAATACTCTTGACAAATTTCACACCAAATTCAATCGTGCTATCTGCTGTCTTTTCTCCCTTAATAACCTCAACGAGCTGCATCACGGGAACCGGGTTGAAGAAGTGCAACCCCATGAATTTTTCGGGTCTGTCAGTAACGTTTGCGATTTCAGTTATGCTCAAACCGGATGTGTTTGTTGCAAATATGCATTCTGGGCTTGCATACTGCTGAACTTCCTCAAAGACCTTTTTCTTCAGGTCAAGTATTTCGGGTACCGCCTCAATAACAAGATCTGCCCCCTCAACTGCCTCTTTCATATCCAGAGTGAAGTGGAGTTTCTCAAGGATTTCCTTAGCTTTATTTTCGTTCATCTTCCCCTTTGCAACTGCTTTCTCGAGCCGGGCTTTGATGTTGGCCAGTGCCTTATCAAGAAACTTCTGATCAATGTCTCTTACCCATACATCATATCCTGCCATGGCACTCACAAATGCAATGCCATGACCCATCGCACCCGCACCAAGAACTGCTAATTTCCTCATATCCATCACTCCTGTATAGGGACTAACTCATACATCAAATAGTTTTCTTTATCTCTTCGACTGATCTCGAGCCTCACTTTCATTCCTGGTCTTACCTGCCTTGGATCTCCTTTCAGCCATGCTGTTACTCTCGGGCCATCGTCAAGCTTTGCAATCGCAACTGTATATGGGTCGTAGTGGTTGAATGATGGCGGTTTCACGAATAAAACTGTCAATGTTTCCAGAACACCTTCTCTCGAGATTTCAACCCAGTCCATATCACTTATTCTGCATGATGGACAGTCCTTCTGGGGTGGGAAGAACAACCTTCCACATTTTTTGCATTTTGTAGTAACGAATTTCCCTTCCTTAAGAGCTTCGAAGAAGGGTTTGATGTTCTCAACAGATATGAGATATCTAAGCCTCAACTCCCTCAGATCCACCCACTGGAGTTCACCTGTCTTCTCATCTGGGATGATTGGAAAACCGAACTCCTGAATCTGCTTTTCTACAAATTCTTTCATTTTATTCACCTCACAGCCTTTTTTCAAGACCATATATGGTCACATAAGTATAATGTCCGGTACCACCAACATTGTGGGCCAGCCATCTGCCATTCTCTATGTCCGCCTGTCTTCCCGGTTCAGCCTTTCCAAGAAGCTGTTTGAACGCCTCAACTGCCTGGCTCACTCCAGTAGCTCCAATCGGGTGACCCTTCGCCTTTAGACCACCGTCTATGTTTACAGGAATTCTTCCCCCGATGTAGGTTTGCTCATCTCTGATGAGCTGCACACCTTCACCTCTTTTAGCAAATCTCAGATCTTCGTAGGCAATTATTTCAGGAGCAGTAAAGCAGTCATGGACATTTGCTCCATCAAGATATTTATAGGGTTCATCAATATCAACCCCAGCCTTCTTGTAGGCCTGTTCTGCTGCATATCTTGCAGATTCAAGAGATGTGAAATCTTCTCTTCTGCTCAGGTTTGCGGTACCTGTTCCAACTCCCTGACTGAGAATCCATATTTTTTCCTCAACATCCTTGGCAACCTCTTCACTTGCTAAAATAACGGCTGCACTTCCATCAGTTATTGGTGAGCAATCAAATAGCTTAAAGGGCCATGCAATGTAAGGGCTGTTAAGAGCTTTTTCAATAGACAGTTCTTTCTGGAACTGGGCATAGGGGTTTTTGGATCCATAGAAGTGGTTTTTAACCGCAACTTTCGCAAAATCTTCCTCAGTTGCACCGTACTTCATCATGTATGCGGTACCGTGTAAGGCATAGTATCCCGGAAATGTCAATCCAAAGTTCTCAAATTCCCAGAAATAACTTCCAAATCTCCCAATAAGCTCAATCACGTTTGGATTGGGTGACTCCTGCATCTTCTCAACACCAAGGACAAGAACAACATCTGCCTCTCCACTTTTTATCGCAGTGTAACCTACTCTGATAGCTGCATTACCTGTTGCACAGGCAGCTTCAACTCTCATCGAACCCTTAGGAGCAAGATCTGCATACTCAGCCATCAAAGCTGGAAGTGCTGCCTCACTGCTCCAGATTCCCGCATTCCCAACAACAAAGAAATCAATGTCTTTTTGTTCAATATTAGCAGAATCCAGCGCTGGTTTTATCGCCTCCCAAGCAAGTTCTGGCATATTGACATCCTTTCTTGTTCCAAATTTAGAATGCCCTATTCCAATAATAGCCACATTTTCTGACATAGGCTAATATCTACATTATTCGTTATATAAGTCTTTCTCGATTGAAATGCCCCGGATTCTCTTTTAAAAAACAGAAAATATTATAAACCTGAAAATTCCGTCATTATTTTTAATAAAATGTGAGTTGGAAGTATATAAGCTTTTCTTTTCGATAACACATTCCAGAGATTAATTATTTTCTCCAAAAGAATTTTATACTTCGATATCGAAAAGAGTTTCAGTGGTGATATAAATGGTAGATTTTACTTTTACAGAAGAACAGGAGGATATTAGAAGGGCTGCAAGAGAATTTGCAGAAAAGGAGTTTACACCTGAGCTTGCGATGCAATGCGATAAGGAGGAAAAATATCCGAAGGATCTTGTCAAAAAGTGCGCAGAGCTTGGATTTCATGCGGTAGCAATTCCCGAAGAGTACGGTGGCGGGGGTTATGGACCAATTGAGCAGATGATAGTGATGGAAGAGTTTTCCGCGGTAAATCCAGGTCTTGCTCTCGCCTGCCTCACCCCGATATTCGGAATCGAAATACTTCTCAATTACGGCAGCAAAGAACAGAGGGAGTACTGGATTCCAAAAATATGTTCCGGAGATGCAATAATGGGAATGGCAAACACCGAGCCAGATGCAGGTAGTGATGCTGCAAGCATTAAGACGAGAGCTGTTCTTGATGGAGACGAATGGGTTATTAACGGCACAAAGCAGTTCATTACAAACGGTACGGTTGCCGATTTTATTCTTGTGACTGCGAGAACAAAAGAGACAGAATGGAACGAAAGACATAAGGGGATGTCCTATTTTATAGTCGAGACTGACAGACCAGGTTTCAAGGCAACAAAGATAACAGGAAAACTTGGAATCAGAGCAAGTGACACTGCGGAGATCTCACTCAACAACGTAAGGGTTCCGAAGAATAATCTCGTTGGAAAAGAGGGTGCTGGTTTTTATTACATGATGGAGTTCTTTGATCGTACGAGAGTATGGGTTGCAGCTCAGGCAGTGGGAATTGCAAGGGGTGCGTTGAAGCTTGCAGTAGATTATGTAAAGCAGAGAAAGGCATTTGGAGTGTCGATTGCGTCATTCCAGTTCATCCAGTTCAAACTGGCTGAACTTGCAACCAAAATTGAGGCCGCAAGAACCCTCACCTATAGGGCAGGAGCTGTACAGCTCGAAAAAGGAAAGCCTGACCCGATGCTGTCATCAATGGCAAAATGGTATGCCGGTGAGGTTGCAGTTGAGACCTGTGACTGGGCATTGCAGTTCCATGGAGGATATGGATACATCGATGAATACCCAATTAACGAGTTCTACAGGGATGCCAAGATCACAGAAATCTATGAAGGAACAAAAGAGATCGAAAAATTGATTGTCGCAAGAAACATTCTCGGAATGAGATTTTGAAAATGATCAGAAATTAATTTTAAATTTTTTCACTCCAGTTTTGAATGCAAGGAGAAGAGTTAAACTTTTTTATCTGACTGCATTTCACTCCACATGCTTGACATTCTCAAAACTGAAGCACGAAAGGCCACCGAAATTATAAAAAAACACGAATATATTCGCATTTTCACCCACTACGATGTAGATGGTATATCAGCAGGTAGCATAATTGCTTCTGCACTGCTCAGAACTGGAAAAAAATTTCATCTGAGTTTTTTGAACGGGCTCAATAACAATGATCTCAAGTACGAAAGGGATGAACTCACAATATTCCTGGACATGGGAAGTGGACATCCAGATATCATTTCAAATATCGAATCCGATGTAATTGTCATCGACCACCACTTTCCGACAGGTAAAATTAAACCTGAAAAAGATTTCGTGCATGTAAACCCACATCTTGCCGGACTTGATGGCTCCTTTGAGTTATCTGCAAGCGGCACAGCATATGTTGTTGCCAGTCAGATGGGGAAAAACACAGACCTTTGTGGAATTGCGCTTATTGGCATAATAGGTGATAAGCAGAAGATGAAAGGAGGCAATGCAGAAATACTGAAAGAGGGTATTGCAGCCGGATATATTGAGGAAAAGAAGGGTCTCCTGATATATTCAGGAAAACTCAGAGATGTCTTGAAAATTTCAGTAGAACCTTATCTCGATTTCTATGGTAAAGACGAGGAACTGGATAATTTTCTTGACAGAATCGGACTCGATGGGGAAAAAGAAGTCGATGAGCTTGTTGAAGATGAGCTCAGAAGACTTTCAGATGGGATCGTGTTGAGACTTCTCGATATAGGAGCACATGAAAGCGTTATCAACGATTTTATTGGAAAAAGATACTGGTTGAAAAAGGAGCTGATAAAGAATGCTTTGATGATGGCAGATGTAGTTAATTCATGTGGAAGGGTGTCAGCATTCAGCATCGGGCTTGCAATCTGCCTGAGAGATGAGAAATACCTTGAAAAAGGTTATGCAATCTGGAAAAAATTCCAGACAGAGCTACTTGAACAAATTAAAACCAGGAAAGAGCAGGTCAAAAATGGTGATTGCATAAGATACTTGATCATGAACGACGCTCCTACAACAGGACCTGTTGCAACTGTCCTCTCAAGATACATCTTCAGTGACAGACCCTTCATCGCGGTGAACATAAAGAAAGATGTGGCCAAAGTCTCATCGAGAACTACAATGCAACTATCCGAAAGGGTTGATCTTGGAGAGATCATGCGAAAAGCCGCTAAGTCTGCTGATGGGAGGGGTGGAGGTCACAGAGTGGCAGCCGGGGCAAACATCCCGCCTGAAAAAGTTGAGTTGTTTATAAAAGAGGTAGATAGATTATGCTGTATGGCGCTGGGGAAGTGATGGTAAGAGTGGGAGAGGATGCGACCATAATATCCTCAGCTTTGAAACCTGATGACCTGAGCTGGACAGAGTCGAAAGCTGAGAAAGAATATCTGGTTATGAGGATCGAGACCACAAAAATAGGTGCAATGATAAACGGGTTCGATGATTACTTTCTCAACCTTAAGGCAGCTATTTCGGTTCTTAAAGCTCTTGAAGAGACGGCACCACAATAAATACCAGAAATTTCTGATAATACCGAAGTGAAAGAAGTTATTCGTAAAGTTGATGAGAGACAAATATTAAAAACTAGTGAGGCTGAGAGGGAAGATTGAGAAAACAAAGCTAAATGAGATTTGAAGATTGACCATTAATAGTTGACTTAAAAAGGAGATGATCAAATGCAGCAGTATTTTTACTGTGATATATGTCAGAATGAAACGGAACATGAATTAATCAAGGAAAAGACACACCTCTACAGGTGTAAAGACTGTGGCACGT
>MTML01000082.1 GCA_002011215.1 Archaeoglobus sp. JdFR-24 | reverse complement strand
ATCTTACCGTTTCTCTTTACCCACACCTCAAGCCACTCTGTAAGGGCGTTGACAACACTCAAACCGACACCGTGAAGTCCACCCGACACTCTGTAGGCCTTTCTGTCGAATTTTCCACCTGCATGCAGTTTCGTTAGCACAACCTCAAGGGCGCTCTTTCCAGTCTCATGTGCCTCTGTAGGGATTCCTCTTCCATCATCTTCGACACTTGCAGAACCATCTTTATGGAGTGTAACCGAGATCTTTCTACAGTATCCTGCAAGAGCCTCATCGATCGAATTATCGACTATTTCCCACAGGAGGTGGTGCAGTCCCCTTATACCTATACCGCCTATATACATTCCTGGTCTTTTTCTTACCGCTTCTAGATCAGATAGTACTTCAATCTGCTCAGCAGAATATTCGATCATATTCATCACCTTTATTTTGATGTATTGTAAATATTATATTTAGAAATTTATTTTTACTATGCTCTGAACCCAACTCTGCCACGTGGTTGACGTGGTTGGTATAATCAGGATGTTTAAAAAAGCTTAATTCACGTTTCTGGCAATATACTATTCCTTTTCTCACTAAATTCACAAATAAAGTTGGTAAGATAGGTAAATAAACTTTTCTATTGATTCACGATGCTAAAAAGAATCTCGTTTAAATTTATCATGTTAGTTATAAAATATAGGTATATATTTTCAGGGGTTATATCATAATCGGTACAGGATAGCCAGAGAATAAGTAGGAAGTTATTTATTGTTTTAGTTGATTAATTATGATATGCAATCGGTAGTTGGAAAAAATCTGAGAGAAGTTTCTGGAGAGGAGATTGAGAAGATCTGGGTTAAACACTATGACGACGGAGTGAGAGCGAAAATTGACTACCCGGAAATTCCATTATATAAAATACTGGAAGATTCAGCAACCAAACACCCGCAAAAGGTTGCACTGGATTTCATTGGTAAAAGTTTAACCTATAAAGAACTTGATGAGATGTCTGACAGGGTAGCAGCTTTTCTTCTTAGTAATGGAGTTAAAAAGAGCAGGATTATTATTGGAATGCCTAACACTCCTCATTATGTTGCAACATACTTTGGAATCCTCAAAACGGGTTCAACGGTTGTGCAGTGTAACCCGCTTTATACGGAAAGGGAGCTCAGGCACATCGCTGAGAACAGTGAAGCTGAATTAATGTTTGCATATGAGGTGATGTATCCAAAGCTGAAATCGCTGATTGACGACGGAACCCTTAAAAAAGTTATAATTTGCAAAATTGAGGATTATTTGAAATTCCCCCTTAACAAGCTCTATGCCCTCAAGAAGGAAAAGGTGAAAATTGACAGCAGACCAGAATTGCTATACTGGAAAGATGTTATGGGGTTTGCACCATCTAAAGAAAGAGTGCAGATAGAACCGAAAGAGGATGTAGCAGTATTTCAGTATACTGGCGGCACAACAGGTTTACCAAAGGCAGTCATGCTCACACACTACAATCTTATTGCAAACGCCTATCAGGTGGTTGAATGGGTGCCGGATATCTCCCCTGAAGATGTCTTTCTTGGAGCTTTACCTTATTTCCACTCGTATGGTATGACTACGAGTATGACTGCCCCTATTCTGGCCGCATCTAAAATTGTCCTGATTCCAGACCCGAGAGACCTGAAAAGAATACTTGGATCTATTGATAAGCATAAAGTTACCATATTCTGTGGTGTGCCCACGATGTACAATGCAATACTAAACTATCCGGAGGTGAACAAATACAATCTGAGATCCATCAAAGCATGCATAAGTGGTGCAGCACCTCTGCCTGTGGAGGTTAAGAGAAAATTTGAGGAGATTACCGGTGGTAAGCTTGTTGAGGGCTATGGTCTGAGCGAAACTTCACCCGTCACTCATGGAAACCCATTCTACGGGCTTAATAAAGAAGGGAGCATCGGCATTCCCTTCCCGGACACCATTTCAGTAGTTGTGGATGATGAAGGGAAGATCCTCTCCATTGGAGAGGTTGGAGAGATTGCGATAAAGGGTCCACAGGTTATGAAAGGATACTACAAAATGGAGGAGGAAACAAAAGCGACACTTGTAAATGGATGGCTTCTGAGTGGCGATATAGGAAAGATGGATGAGGATGGCTACTTCTACATAGTTGACAGGAAGAAAGACATGATCATAGCGGGTGGCTACAACATATATCCGAGGGAAGTGGAAGAGGTGCTTTATGAGCATCCTGCGGTGCTTGAAGCAGCAGTCATTGGTGTTCCAGATCCAAAGAGAGGAGAAACGGTAAAGGCTTTTGTGGTACTCAAGGAGGGATACAGTGTTACGGCTGAGGAGATTGAGAAGTTCTGCAGAGAGCATCTTGCTGCCTACAAAGTACCAAGGATGATTGAGTTCAGAAAGGAACTGCCAAAGACGAATGTCGGGAAGGTTTTAAGGAGAATTCTCAAAGAGGAAGAGCTGAAGAAGGTGGGGGGAGGATAAAAAAGTGCAATAAAAAATTAAATTCTATTTTTTAATGGATTCACTGTTTTTCAGCTGGGGCGTAGTAACACCTTTTAGGCGATATAATTTTCCCGCTCTTTTTCAGTTCACTTATAATTTTCGAGACCTCTTTTTTATCCAGACCTGTTAATTTTGCCACATCACCAGGTCTTACTGGTTTTCCGGCATTTTTCATCGCTTCAAGCACGAGTTGTTCTTTTTCAGTCATATAAACACCACCTTATTGATTTATTTTTATATCTGTTTTTTTACTATATATTTAATTTTTGGTGCAGTATAACTATGTAGGATGCAGTCAAACTTCGAATCGTTAAATTACAGTAAGGGCTCCCAGTCCATACTGCGTGATTTGATCTCTCTTTTTTTCTTCTCTATGAACTTGAGAACTGTTGAGTGCTGAGCTCCATCAACAAGCATCATTATCGCCTCTCTTGCAGCATAAACGTTATCCATATCTCCGATAACTGAAACTGTTTTCCCGTAGACGGATATATTGACATCCAGAGTATCTTCAAGGTTCTTTCTCATTATTCCATTCTTTCCTATTATTCTGCCCTTCACTCTTGGCAGGGCACTATCTGGTATGAAATCGGTTAAGTTGATAATATCGAGAATTTTAAAATCATCCTGAAGAAGCTTGAGGGCTATTTCAGGGTTAAATCCCCTTGCAATGGCTTTTATAACATCCTGGGCCTTTAAATAGCCCATGACGTTCTCCCCACTTATCACAGTTATCGTTCCATCTCTGGAGATTTTGATTTTACATCCAGTCTTTTCTTCAATTTTCTTCTTTATCTCTCCTTCCTTCCCTATAATAACTCCAATTCTGTCCTCAGGAACCCTCAATTCAGTCTGCCCATGGGCTGGAATTTCCATATCTATGCACCTATTCGATAATGTTTTTTAAAATTTCTTCTGGCTTCTCATCTATTCCAAATTTTCTGAAAAATCGAGTTAAATTTTTGAGATCTCTTGACAGATACTCCATGGCTTTGGGATGGTCGATTAAAACAGCCTGACCCATGTCGATGAGGTATGGAGTGTCTTTGTGCAGAATGATGTTGTATTCGCTTAGATCTGAGTGAACGAGTTCAGCTTTTTTGTAGAGTTTTTCTACGTTTTTGATGGTCTCTCTGAATAATCTTTCGGGATCAGTATATTCTCTGAGCATACCGCCTATTTCGTTCAGGGTAGGAGATGGAATCTCATCTTCACCGAGAAATTCCATTATAAGGATGTTCCTGAAATACACCACTGGCTTTGGAACATTAACTCCGTTTGTGTGGGCTCTTTGGAGGTTTCTGAACTCCTTTTCTGCCCAGATATATATTAAATCCTTTTTTGAAACTCTTCGCAGGTCGAATCTTTTATCACCGAATATGTATTCATCCATCTTGTAAAATTCGCTCGTTTCGATCCTGTAGATCTTTACCGCAATTGCAATTTTCTCGCCATTTTCATCTGTTCCATCTGCAAAAAAAACGTTTGCCTCCTTGCCTGTGCTGATTACACCACCAAGAGCCTTTATGTATTTTTTGGCGGATAATTTGTAAAGATTTTTAAGGGTCCTCTCATCGAGAACCTCTGCATAAATTTTCCTCTCGGAACTATCTCTCTCCTTAATTCTGAGTTTTTCAAGGTAAAAATCTATTTTTTTAAGTTTTGATTCCTTCATGATGCTCACCAGGCCATTACTTTTCGGATCATCTCAAAAAGCCGTCTCGTATACATGAGAATTATATATCCTGTATTGATTTGTATTCATTTACTGGAATGTTTGATCTTGAAATTAGAAATTTCAACACCCCCCATTTCACACTCTAATCTAACATTCTTTAAATTTGTTCCATGGATTAAACTTCACATCCTAGCTTTATATTTCTATGGTTGTGGAGCGTATGTTTGGAGTTGTATGTTTGGAGTTGCAGAATTGATTTAGCATGGTACAGAGAGATGATGTATTATCTATATATTTCACTTTGTTGCAGCATCAGTAAGAAAGTTTCAGGATGTTTTTTGATTTTTTAAACTGTTATAACTTCATGTTTATATTGTTCGAGGGAACATGACGCTTATATCTTTTCTTAGAATAATCTCGTTCATCTATTCGAAATTCAACTTCTAAATAAAAAATGTCCAGAAAGGTAGTTCTATCCTCAAAAATCTTGAATTTCCTCAATTCCATCTCGGAAAATATAGTTCGAGATCAGGATTAAGGTTGAATTAAAATTGATCAAAATTTGAGGTACCCTCTCTTCTCAAGCCATTCAACCTGTGGAATTGTGTATCTCCAGACTATGTCTGCCCTTGAATCTTGGAAAGACCAAGGTACTATTATAACAATATCACCCTCTCTTATCCATATTCTTTTACGCATTTTTCCAGGAATTCTGGCCAGCCTCTCAACACCATCCTCGCATCTCACTTTAATGTGCCCTGCCCCCAGCATTGTATCCACGATTGCAAACATCTCGTTTTTCTTTCTGTCAGGGAGCTTAACTCTAATTACTTCTTCATCTGTCAGATAATCACCCCTTTAATAAATTGAACCATCTTATTGAATTTCCCATCTGAATTCCCCTGCACCATATCCAGGTAGATGTCTATATGTTGGCACAGGTATTATGAGGTCAATTTATTTTAATCTCTTTCTTGTATCTTCAAGCAGTTTATTTAAATAATTTGCTATAGCAGTTTTCAGATCCATCGGGTGAAGGGACCCTGAGGTATAATCTTCTTTCAGTCTGGTGATTGATTCGTATTCGACGTCTCCTCCAAATTTTGCGGGCCTCTCAACAGTTATTTTATCAAATCTTGGGAATATATGGTACTGAGCAATCTGAATAATGGGATTATCTTCAATCTGTTTAGCAGGGCAGAATGCTTTTCTGATCTTGGTTATTACTTCTTCTGGGGAATCTCTTACTGAAATGTAATTACCCTTCGAAGAGCTCATTTTCTGGCCATCAAGACCTATCAGGATGGGTGTGTGAAGGCAAACAGGTACTGGATAACCCAGTCTCGGGAGGTTCTCTCTTGCAAGCATATGGATTTTCCTCTGATCCATACCTCCAACAGCAATGTCAACACCGAGATGGGCAATATCAATTGCCTGCATCAGTGGATAGACCATCTGTGAGACAACGGGATCTCTCTTTCTTCTACTCACCTCATCCATGCTTCTTCTTGCTCTGTTTACTGTTGTGAGTCTTGCCATCTTGTGAATGTCAAGTATGTAATCTCTGCTTAACTGAAATTCACTTCCAAGAACGAATTTGACGTTCTTCTCGTCAAGCCCCAAAGCTATAAAGGCTTTTTTGTTATATTCAGCTATTTTTTCAATCTCTTCAAACTCACCTTTCTCATTCAGATAGGCGTGAACATCAGCAAGAAGAACAATAATATCTATTCCGGCCCCCTGGAGATCCATGAGCTTGTTTACTGTCATCATATGTCCCAGATGGATTTCTCCACTTGGTTCATATCCAACATAAGCTTTAAGAGGTCTTTCTGACTGGAGCAGATCTTTCAATTCCCTTTTTGTCACGACCTCGGCAATGTTCCTCTCAATTAGCTTGAGTCTTGATGACAGATTTGATTTTTCTGGTTTTGAGGTTTTTGTTTCTGATGCTAACTCCATGCAAAATTCCTTCTGTAATAGATTTTTAAAGGTTTGCAAACCTGGGTATAATGAACACACTCAGACAGTTATTGTTCAGACGGTCGTTATGGAAAACCATAAGGTTGATAAATCCAGTTTGTAGATAGGGAAACAACTGAAGCCAGTGACGATTTGAACATCATATACAGAAATTTGAACATCATATACAGAAAAGTCCGGCCAAAGATTCAAAAATTAACCAACCTGCGGGGGTTGCCGAGCCAGGCCAAAGGCGGTGGACTCAAGGCCTTTGGTATCCGTTACCTGAGATGGGAAATCCACTCCCGAAGGGGTCCGAGGGTTCAAATCCCTCCCCCCGCATGTTTTTAGAGGTTCGAAGCAGGGAGACAAAGTTACAGGGGTTAAATAGCGAAAGGGAAGAAAAGCTGTTAATGGTTGACATGGACGAATGGAGATCCATAGATTACAAAGAAAGACTTGAGAAAGAGCTGAAAACTCTTGAAAAATCAAAGATATCTAAAAGCAACAAGAAATTGATTCTGAGATACAAGAACTGGAGGATAGCTGATGGCGTTAGCTTTGCTGGGGTTAACAGGGAGCTTGTTTCATTGAGAACCCTCTGAAAGAGATTCTTGCAGAGATAGAGGTTGCTGGCTGGAAACTTGCAACAAAAAACGAATATCGAAGGGATTTAAGGCAGTTTCTGAGAATGCTTGGAAAGGAGGAGCTTGCAGCACCAAGTAAGTAGATAGTTCCCAGAATTGTTCTTGCTATCTCTAACAGTCTCATTTTATCTCACCACTTATTATACTCCACCTCCGTAATTTCCAATCTATACCATGTAAAATCTCCTGTTTCAAACTTCCATGTTACAGACAGATTTACCGGAACCCTGATACCTTCGAATTCCCTGTAACTTTTCCCATTTACTGTAATGACCCATCTTTCCAGAGTTGGGCCTTCTTTACGATAGTAATAACGTTTTGCTTCAAAACTTACAAAATCTCCATTCTCATCAAATTTGAATATGCCTGAAGCTGTTATTCCTCCATAACTCATGGTTGCCTTTGCAGTTGTGGAATTTATTTCTTCCCATGTGATATAATCACTTAACGCAGCTGAAGGAACCCACACTATTTCACCTAAATACCTTAACAAAGCCCCCTGATCTATCTCTTTTCCTCTTGCATCTACAACTGGAATAAGAGAGAACAATTTGATAAGCATATGTCCCCTTCCGTTTTCGTATTTATCCCTTCCAGAAAGATGCAAAAATGGAGCAGCCTTTACATCGGCTATCCAAATAAAGCCAGGAGGATTTGCAGTAATATATTGTTCTGCATCCACAGACATCCAGTTGCTTTCAGGTTTGGTTTTCATCTCGCCCTTCTGTTTCAGATGTGCGATCTGAATGATCTCTTTTCCAACAATATTGGAACGCTTAAGCCACTTCTGCACAACGAGTGGAAGCTCATCAATCATTTCTGCAGTTACTACTCTTTCCTCTATTTCCTTTTCCGGTAGGAATGAATTGAGTTCATCGTTTACCATTCTATCAAAGCTCCAGCTTCCATATGAGAGAACACAGGCAATAAGTATGATGACGTTGGCAACAGTTCCAAACCTTGCATCTTTCCAGTAAATGATAATCAGGATTTGAGAAACAACAATTGCAATGGCTGCAACCATCCACCACCATTCTTTTCTCAACGAATATGTTACTGCAGAAAGGATGAAAAGCAAACCTGCAATCAACCAGATTATTCCTACTATTTTAGATAAACCACCCGATAAAGAAATGAGTGTTTCTCCGGTCAATTGCTTTACCTGAGCTAAATTCCATTCCTTCACAAATCCGAGCAGATGAACTAATCCGTGAAAGAATATGACAAATGAAAATACTATTCTAATCATGGTTTATCTCCTCCACCAAATTATGAACATTCCCAGAAATTGCTTCAATTTCCTGAATATTGAACATATATCCTACTAACCCTCCATATATACATGCAGATGTGGTCGTCTCTATCGTGTGCGCTATCAAAACATCTTGTGGAAAAATACTCTGAGCCATTATTATTTGAAAGCCATGATAACTGAATATTAACATCAAACTTACCATTGTCTTTATTCTACTGCCGCCTATCATCAATATAATTGGTATTGAAAATACAACCCATAATAACCCTCTGATAAAATGATAAGGTAAAAATAATGGCATCTCTTTCATCGTTCTTACTATTTGAGTTATAAAATCCAATTGTTCCGTAGTTCCAGAATAGAATAACCTGACTGCTTCAAACTGCCAAGCGACATAATAGCCAAAAAACAGGTATATTATTATGTATAATAACGCAAATAATGGAGCTTTTTTCATCCAGCTCTTTATTTCAATCCTTTCCAAACTCTCTTTTATACTTATCTTCTTTATAGTCTTTTGTTTCCCAAAAATAATAACTGTAAGTGGAACTACCATTATAGTTGTTATTGCACCTCTTAACATATTATTCAGAATCTCCATATCCGTAAAAGTAAATGCATCTCTAAAATAGAACGTTTCTATTTGTGCCATAAAATATTCTATTCCCCAAAAACTCAAACCCAAAGCCATAATTAATTTGATGCCTCTCCATTCTGACAACTTCACGTTTACGCTTAAGGCAATTGCTCCAAGTAAAGAGACTAACAACATCATTCCAAACATATTATTTTCCATATCTTCTGTCATCCTTGATGCAAGCTCTGAAGACACGGGTATTATCAAAGTTGGCACTATAATGCTCACAACGAAAACTGCAATAAGTAGAATTACTCTTAATACATCATTAACTTTATTTTTTATAATAAATTTCATAGTTCACATTCCTTCCTGCCTGCTTTTCATCTAATTACTAATGGTTATTTAATTTTCCTTGAAAATTAACAATTGTGATAACTTTAAATTAATTGATTAATGTCTCTTGATTAATGTCTCGATATTTAAATTTTTTGTTCAATTGAAGATTAAAAAATAAATCATAGATTACAATGGTCCCAATAACTCCAATAACTCTTCTCTCGTCCACCTGACATCTGCCTCAACAGTAGCACCGATCACTCGATCAGAGACGTCTCTCTTCTTTTCAAGTAACTTTAGTATTCTTTCTTCTTGGGATAAATTTGGAAAATACTTTGAAGATAAAGAGGAGGTTACAATACCTCTAAAATTGATAAATATTTATGCAAGAAGACCTTTAGCACACTTTAGGACTTTAACGAAAACAAGAATCGATAGGGCTAGGGAAGAAATGATAAAATTTTTAGAAAAAATAGAGAAGCGAGCTTCTTAGGAAATTTGCTGAAAAATTTTCATATTTTGTTGGTGCTTCACGTCAGATGATTCAAACCGTAACTTGAGTTTTCTGTTTTAAATCCTCCCCAATCTACCACTACTTCAAGGCTATCTGTTTTGTACTTCAACTCGATAAATCCTCTTCTGTCTACGTTTTGGAGATAAATGTCTATGGATCTCCTTGCCATTCAACTCAAATCTTTTTTCCAGTCTTACATTCATGTCTGGATACTCCTCATGTATTTTCCAAGCTAAAGCATGCTGAAAGTCAGCTTCAGAGTGAAAAACTGGTCTTTCTGTAGCTAACTTTTTATTGTTTTATCTATGTTGATCATAACTCGACCACTCCCGATCTTATGTGTAACTGCACCATTGTTCCGCTTCTAATTTCTTTAATTTTATTAACTAAAACCATTAAAAGCTAACGTGGTATCGCAAGTAATGATGATTACTTGAGCTAAATTAAATACTAAGTATTTAATCGACAACAAAAAAAAGAGGGAAGAGAAAAATTAAGAAATAAGAAATTAAAAGTAATTCGTTTAATAACACATTCACAATTTAACTAGAAAAGCTTTTTTACATGCATTGCACTTCTAAGTACATGCACTTCCCCTGCATTACTCAGCTTCCAATTATGAAATATTACAGCTAATTCCAGTAATAAATTTCGCTGACAAATCTATATTTGCCGATAACCTGTTCTTAATTGGGTGATACACTTTTGCAACTAAAGATAAAAACACATTCTACTTCTTTGTATCTATGTCAATTATATAACAAGCATTTTATCGCTTATCTCTCCAATATTATTTGCTCCACATAGAGTCATAACTCTTTTAAGCTCTTCAGTCACTATTTCAAGCACCCTTAAAACACCATTCTTCTCGTCAACAGCAAGACCGTAGACAACTGCTCTTCCAAGCAAAACAGCCTTGGCACCCAAAGCCAGAGCTTTGAAAACATCTGTTCCGCTTCTGAATCCACTGTCTATTAGCGTGTCAATCCTCATTTCGAGATTTTTTAGAAGTTCTATCGGTGAAATAGCAGAATTCAACACTCTTCCCCCATGGTTTGATAAAACAATTGCTCTGCAACCAGCATTTATCGCTGTTTCATAGTCTTTCTCACTCAGGATACCTTTGGCGATGAAGGGCAGTTTTGTTGTTGAAACAATATCGCTAATTTCTCTTTGAGATAAGGGTGAAAGTCCACCATAAGATAAAACGTGATAGCCTACTTTAATGCCAGCAGCAGAGTCTATATCAATTCCAACCGCAAAAGCTCCACACTTTTCAGCTCTCTCTATTTCATCATAGATCTTTTTTCTATTCTTCAGAGGCTTTATTATCCAGATAAAGTCATTAAAATCCTCAATTTTATCTGGAATAGGATAGCCTATCCATGGAATCACGCCGAATTTGTGTGAATTCTCAACAATATGTTTGAAACAATCCCTCGATACACTCTTCACAAGCCCAGAAAGCGGGGCTGGCATCACTGGAGAGCTTATTTTTCTTCCCAAAAATTCAGTTCTCGTTTCAGGCTCATAATATTCGTGAATGACATTCATTTTCAGTCCGATTTTGTCAAATGCCTCCCTATTTCTTTTAATAGTAAGCTGAGTTTCCGTACCATGTTCAAGAATTTGTGACTTAACACCTCTCTTCTCAAGAATTTCAAGTGCTTTGGCTCTCAGCTCTTCGATGTCTAGCATATAACTCGTTCCTTTAATTCTAATTTTAAAAAAGCAGTGGTTTATATTTAAACCATAAAAGTGATATTTGTTTGTAATTATTAGTTTAAAAGGGTGAGGCAGTTGTACAAGCCAGAAAATATTTCCAGAATGCTTATAAAAAATCTGAAAAAGTTCGGAAATCCCATAGGTATCAACAACCAGGAAATAAACACCTGGTGGGAAGGTTTAAATATTAAAAGAAAAGGTGGTAAACTTCTTTTTACTGGCATGATGTATCAACTTACTCCATACATTGTGAAAATAACTGAGAGACTTTACAGCTTTGAAAACACACCTCTTGAGAGCTTGACATCCTCAAACCTTATGCCAGGTTCAGTAGTAAAAATACTTTCAAAGCCAGATAAGGCTGATTTGCAGCGTTTTAATGAAATACTGGTAAATATATACTCAATTCTTTCAAAATCAGATATTGAGTTTTATTATCACCCCAAGCTTGATTTCTATAGCGGAATCCTTCTTTACGACATGGGTCTGGATAACACTTTCGAAGAGCATGCAAGAAAGGTTGCTGAGGAGCTTGAAAAAGATGGAGTCAGAGAAATTGTGACGGTGGATCCCCATACAACCTACGCTTTAAAAAAGCTCTATCCAGAATACACTGGAGCTGAATTTGAAGTTTTCAGTTATCTTGAACTTGTAAATGTGAGCAAGGCCAAAGCCAAGGGATGCGTCACTTTACATGATCCATGCTACTATGCAAGATACCTCGACATCCACGACCAGCCGAGAGATTTGCTCAGGTCATCTGGTATTGAGTGTATTGATGTGAGGAATTCCGGAAAGGTGACATACTGCTGTGGAGCGCCGGTAGAGAGCCTATCTCCAAAACTGTCAAAAGAGATTGCAAAAATCAGATTTTCAGAGCTAAAAGAGGTTGGTTGTGAGATCGTCACCTTCTGTCCTCTTTGCTTAGCCAATCTGAAATCCTTTGGTGATATAAAGGACATAGCTGAAGTTCTGGGTGGTGCTGATGATAGGACAATTTACTGAATCCCTGAAAAGAAATTCCGTTGAAATTCTGGATGACACAGAAGAAGAAATTAAAAAGACTGAGAATGTTCACATAAGCGAAGCTTTGAGTGCTGCTGCAGATACAGGAATAATTTTCCTCGGCGGGTTTGATGAAGCAAGAAAGTCAGGTCTTGCTGAACACCATATTGTGATTGTCAGAAAGAATGCAATTTGTGAAACTACGATTGAAGCGTACAGACTTGCGATTTCAAAGTCGGATTACGTTTTTGCCTCAACTTCAGCCTCCAAAACTGCTGATATCGAAGGAAAACTCATCTGGGGGATGCATGGGCCAAGAAAATTTTCGGTTGTGATAAAATGAAAAACATTTACCGTGCTATAAAAAATGAGTCGATAAGAGATGGAATACTGAGGACATGGGGTAATCTTTCGCAAGCTGTTGAAAGAAATCTTGAACTCTACCCATTTTTAACAGATTACGCTGAAGATGTCAGGCAGGCAAAGATAGAAGTTGCATCGAACTACGATCGATGGATTGCAAGAGCTACGGAATCATTAGGCTGTAATGTCTATTTTGCTGAAGATGCAGAAGAAGCGAGGAAAATAGTGGGAGAGATAGTTGGTAGTGGCAAGATAGTCGTAAAAGCAAAATCGATGGTTTCTGAGGAGATACATTTGAGGGAATACTTGAGCCGAAACAATGAGGTCTGGGAGACGGATCTTGGTGAGCTGATTATTCAGCTTGCAAACGATAAGCCGATGCACATGGTTGTGCCGGCTTTACATTACTCCGAAAGGCAGGCTGCAGAGATTCTGAGAAAGGTAGGAGTTAAAGGTCAATCTGCAGAAGAACTCGCTGAGGGCGTAAGAAATTTTATGCGACAGAAGTTTCTGGCTGCTCACGTTGGCATCTCCGGCTGCAATGCTTTCTCTGCTGAAACTGGGAGAATATTTTTGATAGAGAACGAAGGCAATATAAGGTTGAGCATAAACCTGCCCAAAACCTACATTGCTATCGTCAGCATAGACAAAATACTTCCGAGCGATGAGCACTGCTTGAAGTCAATAATGGTCCAATCAGCCTTTTTCGGCACCTTCCCTCCAACCTACATAAATGTGAAAAAGCAGGTTGAAGGGCAAGATATGCATGTTATCTTTCTTGACAATGGAAGGATTGAAGCTGCGAGTTTCCTGAGGGAACAGTTAAACTGTGTTAGATGCGGGAGATGTCAGCTTGAATGCCCTGTTTTTCACATCATGGGGAATTTATGGGGAGCAGTGTATGGTGGTCCAATGGGGATGGGCTGGACAGCGATTACAGATAAAATCAATGGCGAATGCTTTCTTTCATGCCTTTGCGGGAGATGCAAGGAAGTTTGCCCGATGAGGATAGATATGCCCAAGATTATCCGAGAGCTGAGAAAAAGAGCTACTGCAGTAAGATAAACAGCTCCTAAAGCTTGGGAGATTTTTTGCTGACTATTGGCTGAAGAACTTGAGTACTCCAAATACAATTCTTTTCTCTGCACTTTTTAATCTCTTGAGATAAGCTGTTTTTGATATTCCACTTTTTGCAGAGAGCGTTTCCAGGGTAGTTCTCCTCGGAACGTCATAAAGACCGCTCTGATAAGCTTCTTTAAGACTGTTTAGCTGTACTGCTGTAAGGTTATTCAATTCCTTGATCATGTATGCCAGATTCTCCATGTTCAAGAAAATCTTAGAAAAAATACAGGGTTCAATTTCGTAAGATCTCTTAACTCTTGTCAAATCTGTCTTTCTCAGTTCTTCAATTGCGCTTTTTCTTTTCTTGATATCATCCCAGATTACAAGCCATCTTTCAGAGTCTTCGTGAACAATAATTGGGCTTACAACCCTTCCACCAAAAGTATGAACAATTTTCCAAGCTCGTGTCATTGCAATATCGTAGCTGGTCTCAATCACATCTTTTGATTTAGAGTAGATTTCTAAGCTGAAAACTCTATCAGATGCTGTAAGATTTTCAATTGCATTTTTTGAGTTCTCACCAACAACATAAGCCCTTAATGTCTCTTTTTCGTGAGAAGGTAGAACATCCACAATAAAAATATTCAAATCTTTTACTTTTTCAGTTAAGGATATATTCGGGCAGTCTTCTTGGTAGAGTTCGATTACCTCAAAGTACATTTTTACCCCTCTAAAATTCTCCTCACTATTAAAAATTTTTGAATCACAGATCAACAACCTTTCCCGGATTGAGGATATCATTGGGGTCAAATGCTCTTTTTATCGCTTTCATAAGTTCAACTGCTCTTTTTGGCATGGTTTTGTACATGTCTCTCTTCTTTACTATGCCCACCCCATGTTCGCCAGTTATATAACCCCCAAGCTCTTTCGCCAGATTAAAAGCAAACTCCTTGAATTCTTCATATCTTTTTCTCCACTCTACCTCTTCAAGTCCCGATTTCAGAATTTGCTGGTGGATATTTCCATCGCCAGCATGTCCATAGGTTAATACTTCAATACCTATTCTTTCAGCAGCCTCCTGACATCTTTTCACATACTCCGGTATGCTTGCGATCGGAACTGAAACATCAAGGAGTTCTATTGTGTCACCTTTCAATCCTTCGTAAATCAAACTCCTTATATCGAGTATATCTCTCTGTTCCCTTTTACTCGTCCCAACGAAAACCTCTATTGCGTTATGTTCTTTAGCAATCCTCTCTATTTTTTCAGAACTTTCAATAAGCTCATCCTCATTTTTTCCATCTACTATTATCATTAGATGAGCCTCTCCACCTCTATATGGCCAGTTTTTGCCAGTAACTCTTTCCCCAGCCTTTATAGCTCCAATATCCATATACTCTATGGCAAGAGGTATTATACCGCTCCTCAATATGTCCGGGACTGTTTTTACAGCATCTTCGGTGCTTTCGAAGGGTATTACAAGGGTGTATGTTGCTCCCGGCTCTGGAACGAGTTTTAAAATAACTTTTGTAACAACACACAGTGTCCCCTCACTTCCAACTATAAGATGAAGCAAATCGTAACCAGTAGCATTTTTTATCACTTTCCCACCAAGCTCCAGAATTTCACCATCTGGCAAAACGATTTCAAGTCCAACAACATAGTTCCGCATAATTCCATATTTTACAGCCCTCGCACCTCCAGCATTATTTACCACCAGCCCACCAATATGCGCACCCTCATGTCCAGGATGGGGAGGGAATGACAATCCAGGAATTTTATCAACTTCTTCGAGTAACTCTCTTAACGTTACTCCTGCCTCACAAACGGCCACCAGATTTTCAGTATCTATTTCGATAATTTTGTTTAATCTATCCATCGAAATGACTATGCTTGATGTAATTGGTATGGCTCCACCACTTAAACCAGTCCCTCCACCTCTAACCACAACCGGTATTTCGCCCTCATTCGCAAGCTTGAGAATTTTAGATATTTCCTCTGGCTTCGACGGTCTCACGATAACAACATCTTTTGATGGCATAGGTCTTACAGTTTCAGGAGTTTCATCATAAAGATATCCGTCTATAGATGTCTGTAGGACATGATTTTCACCGACAATCGATTTTAACTTTTTAACAACTTCCGCATCCATCAGACTCACCATAAGCCTGGTTGTTTTGAACGATAAATCAAGATAGGTTGATATGTAAACCACTCTGATTATATTTGGCACCATCCCCCCTATTCAATAATGAAAATATTGGAGGTGAGCTTATGGAGGCCTTAGTAGCAGTTCTGCCAATACTTCTTGTACTCTTTCTGATGGCAGGTTTCAGAATGGCTGCGATGAAAGCGATGCCAATAGGATGGCTTGTTACAGTTTTAATAGCGATGTTTTACTGGAAAATGCAGCCAGTTTGGATTGCAGCAGCAACAATAAAGGGAACATTAGTAGCTCTTGACATCCTGCTTGTTGTTTTTGGTGCAGTTTACATTTACTACGACACAAGAATGAGTGGAGCAATAAAGGCCATAACGGATGGAATGATGAATCTATCGAAAGACAGAAGAATTCAGGCAGCGATAGCTTTTCTGCTGGTTACTTTCTTCGAAGGCGCTGCTGGTTTTGGAACGCCTGGAGCTATAGTTGGCCCTCTGCTTGTAGGTATTGGTTTTCCACCCGCAATAGCTGCTCCGCTTGTGCTGATATTTGACTCCTCCCCCGTCTCATTTGGAGCGGTGGGAATTCCTGTCTGGGGTGGACTTGGAGCTTCACTTGACAGTCCTGTAGTCAAAGATGTGCTGTCTCAATACGGCATAAGCCTTCAGGATTTCTTATTCAAGGATATAACATTCTGGACAGCCACACTCCACGGCATAATGGCGATATTTCTGCCTTTGCTTGGTGCGACTTTTATGGTACTATGGAGCGGTGGTAAGATCAGGGATGTTAAAGATGCCTTACCTTCACTTCTACTTGCCGGGATATGCTTTGCAATACCCTACTGGCTTCTTGCAAGGTTCTTTGGACCAGAATTTCCATCGCTTGTAGGAGGAATAATCGGTCTCGCTTTGTATGCAATGCTGCTGAAGGCCGGTTTAGGTCCTAAAAAAGTCTGGGATTTCAGAGAGAGCCATGTTACTGTAGAAGATGTGAAGTATGAAAGAGAATTCAAGATATTTGAAGCGATGATTCCGTATGTCTTAGTTTCAGCAGGATTGCTATTAACAAGGCTCGTGCCACCAGTGAAAACATTCTCCACAGGCATGCTTGTGATGGCAATCTCCAACATTCTCGGCACCTCGCTTTCACACACCTTCAAACTCCTGTACAACCCGGGAACGATCTTTATAATTGCTGTTTTACTAACCAATGCCATCTTCAGACTGAGTCCCAGACATACAACCAATGCTTTGAAAACAACTGTGAAAGCTGTGATTCCTGCTGCAATAGCCTTGATCTTTGCAGTTTCTCTATCTCAGATTATGATGAACTCAGGACACAATGAAGCAGGGTTGGGCAGTATGCTAAAAGTTATGGCAGAAAGCCTAGCGATGGCAACAGGGAAATTCTACATATTCTTGGCAGTATTCGTTGGAATACTTGGCGCTTACATGGCTGGAAGCAACACAGTATCAAACATTCTCTTCGGTGGATTCCAGTTTGAGGCTGCAAATGCAATAGGATTGCCGAAAACCATCATTGTATCACTTCAAAACGTGGGTGGAGCTGTAGGTAACATGATCTGTGTCCACAACGTTGTAGCCGTCTGTACAACATGTGGAATTCTTGGGAGTGAAGGCGATGTAATAAGGAGGAATCTTGTTCCTACAGCAATATATGCAATTGTCGTAAGTATAGTAGCAGCAATAGTCGTTTTCGCTCTTGGAGTAAAAATGGTATAACTTTATTTTTTAAATATTTAATTTTCAGAATACCTTTGCACTTTTTCCCCCTGCCTTAACATATAATCGGCAAGAGATCTCCCAAGCCTTAGGAACTGTTCAATAATTCCAAGATTTTGACTGTTCCACATCATTAACAAAGCATTTAACTTAAACTCCGTTCTGCAATTAAATCAATACTTTCCCAAATATTTTCCTATAATCTGCTCAACCTCTCTTCTAACATCTTCTGGGAGTCTTTCAAGCAGTGAATTAATCTTATTAAAATTCCTGTCACTCTCTTCTTTCATTCTATAAATCCTCTCAAGTTCTGAATCAATCTCCAGCAATACAGATAACTCCTCCACATCCCTTATTTTCCTGTAGAGGTTTCCTTCAGCATCTCTGTTGACTGATAGCGCTGAGATATATCCGGAAGCTACCCTCTCGAAACCGAGAATTTCAGGTTTCAGGAAAGCTGAAATTGGACATTCTCTCTCAAGGAAATATCCTCCAAGAACAATATTGCCGAGCATTTTGGCAAGTGAATAGACAGAGGTGAGTGAACCAACTTTTCTCTCCTTTGGAAGAGGTACCTTTACAAAATAAACTGCTATACCCTCCCTTAACTCCTCGGGGAAGAACTTATCACCAATCTTTGTTGCATCCTCAGCATAAAATGTCAGTTTAAATTCTGAATCCTGAACCCTGAATCTTATTATATGCTTTCCACCTTTTCTCAGTTCTCCCGATCTTTTCTGAGTGATTAGAGTCCCGATTCTCTCAACTTTTGTCAGTATTTCTGATAGAGTTTCCTCCGGTAAGTGTGAGTCAAAAAATACTAGATTGTTTCCAAGTAAAATCGCATGCTCAAGATCTCCACCCGAACCTGCATAAACCACTGGCAGATCCACTTTTCTATTTATCTTGCTCACCACAATCTCCTCATGAACTCGCGACATGAATTCTCTCTCTTCAGGTTCAAGCAAATTAAGCAACCTGGTTGCATAATCTGATTGTTCCCTTATGTAATCTGATTGTTCTACTATATCTTCACCTTTTTTGAGTAAATCAGCGTTTGCACGAGACCCATCTGCACGAAATTTAGAAATCTCTGAAATGATTTTTTTCAGCTTCTCACTCAGCTGAAAAAGAGCATCCAGCTCGTATCCGAATACAACCTGGAGTTTGATAATTTTCTGGTGATCAATGTTATCAAGAATCTTACTGCAAAGGTAATTCACACAGATAACTTCTCTTGCTCTTAGGGAACAGCCCACTGGTGTTAAAAAAAAGCATCCATCTGTCACTCTCTCTTCAGGTAGCTCAACGCCAAGTAGAAGATTTATCAAGAGGGTTACGGGATCGTATCTATTTTCTATCCCTTTCCCACAGCAACTTGCATCTGCACATTCTGAACATTCCTTTACAACTCCGATTTCCTGCATACATCTGTAACTTGAGTTTATACGTCCCTCAAGCTCCACAATCAATTTTTTCAAGTCTTTGTCTGAGATTATTCTTTCTCTTAAAAGAGAGTGTATCTTTCTGGCCCAAGCTATCTTGTCTGATAGAGCACTCTGAACATTAATTGAATTCTCAGGTACAGTAATTTCGGATCGGTCGATTGGAGGATGCACACCCCTTTCTTCTATTAGGTGTTTTTATTTGTTGCCTTGGTTGTTGTCTTTTATCTACTCAACCTCCACCCCACCTCCACGCTCAGTCACGATTTTCAATCCTTATAATCGACTGTCCCCTCTGCCACTCGTAAACAAGATCTTTAGGTCTGCGGTAAATATTATTAAACCAGTAGTTCAGATTATCACCTGTTAGGTGCTGCTTGATGATGCTCTATTTCGTCGTGTATGTCATTATTGGACTGATCAGGATTGTGGCCTATTTTATGACAGGGTACCTTGTGATGCTGGCAGAATTTTTTCATGGAATTGCTGATTTCGTGATCCTTCTGGTGTTGAGACAATCCAGGAAAATCTCCCTCAGGCCAGCCGATGAAGAACATCCTTTTGGGCACGGGCTCGCATCCAATCTGGGTGCTCTCACGGCTGCAATTGCCTTTATAACCTTAGTCTCATTCGAGCTCATCAGGGAGGGTTTTGATAAGATTTTAAACCCTGTTGAGGCTACAACTCCTGAGATAGCAGTACTTGCGCTCATAGTTTCCTTTTTTATTCTCCTTTTATGTCTTTTTTTAGCAAGGAAAAAGGAGGGTGTGTCTGAAAAGGCTATTAAAACAGAGCTGCTGAACGATATAATATCAACCACAGCTGCTATCGCCGGAATTCTACTTTCGGGATTTTATCATTATGCCGATGGAGCATTTGCAATATTCATAGCCCTGATAATTGCGATAAATGCCTTCAGACTCTATAGAGAGAATGCCAGTATTCTTCTCGGTAAAAGCCCGGATGCTGGATTTTATGAAAAATTAAGGGAAATAGTCTCGTCATTCAGGGAGATAAGAGATGTTCATGATGTTCTTGCGATTTTCATTGGTGAAGGGAAAGTACATCTGGACATGCATCTCCACGTGGATGGAAACATGAGTGTTAGAGATGCGGATGAACTGACTGTAAGAGTAGCATCAAGAGTCAGAAAAGAGATGCCTGAAATAGCATACGTTTCAATTCACGTCTGTCCCGAATCAAGTGATAGACTCAAAACAACCTATGATCAGTTTCAGATTGATTGATATGTGGGTTAGCTTGGTCACCGATCACTGAATTAATTGTATTATATCTAAACTCGAAATATATTTGAACTGAACTTTATTTTAAAAGTTAAAATTTCTTTCACAATCTCTGGGCAATATGTCAGCTAAAAAACTTAAACCCCTGCAGTTTAATCCATCGGATAAAGCTACAAAAAATTAATAAAAAGCTTTGTTTAGATTGGTAACCATGAAGCCAGTTGGCCTTGATATCGGTACCAATTATACCAAGACAACAAGTAACGGAAAGGACGTTTTTCTTTTCCCCAGTGTTGTGGTTTTTGGAGAAGAAAAGGACTGGACCTTGAAAAAGGGACATAAAGAGGTTTACATTGGTGAAGAGGCGCTTGATATTATACAGAATATAGAGAATGTTGAGATTCTGCGTCCACTTCATGAAGGCAGGGTAATTCACACTTCCTACATTGAGCTCGCTCGATATGCTCTCTCATCGATTAACGTTGATGAACCACTCATTGGAACAGGTCTGCCTGTAAAATCCTCAAGACAGGAGAGAGAAGAACTCGTTAAAAACCTTGAAAAGGAGCTGAATGCAAGGGTTGTATTATTCCCGGAACCTATAGGTACTCTTGCCCATATGGGAATCGAAACGGGCGTTTGTATAGACATAGGTTTTGGAACCACTGATATAGTTGTGATAAGTCGCATGGAATATCTTAAAGGCGATACGATGCTCATGGGTGTTGATCGCCTCTATGATAATCTGGAGGTAACGATAAGGAACAAAGCAGGTATAAGTCTCACACCAGAGGAAATGACACAGCTTCTTACGGTAGAAGACTATGAGGTTGGGAGAATAAGAGGCGGAAAACGAATATCTGTTTCCCATAAAAACGTAATTGATGATTATAACTCCCTGATGGCGTCATGGGTTGAGAGGATTTCCAACAGAGTTAAAATGATTCTTGAAGGACTTTCGACATCGATTGTTGATAATATTGTTCTGACCGGCGGAGGAAGCGCTCTTCCAGGTGTTTATGGGGAATTCCAGAAAAGATTTGAAGATGTTGGGAAAATAATGAGCCCAGAAGATCCGATAAGGAGCAATGCCATGGGTTATCACATCCTTGCAAAAATATATTCCGAAGAGGAGCAGAGTAAGGAAAACGAGTCTGTAGAGGATACAAAGACCAGAACTCGAGTCACAGATAAAGATGCTAAAGGGAAAAAGAAAAAACAGTGAAATAGATAGGATGATATTTAATTAGAAAATTATATTTAAAATATATGAAGGTAACAATAGATATTCCGCCAGATATAGAAAAAAAACTTTTTGAAAAATGTGATGAGGCTGGAGTATCCCCTTCAGAATTTATCTATGCTCTGCTTGAGTGGTACTTTCTGAAAAAAAAGAAAAAAACACCTCGTGAAACGAGCGAATTCATTGAGGTTGCGATGAAAATTGCAGAGGAGAGAACGAAGTTCTGCAAGTACAGTGATGGCATGCACTGTGCCCTTGAGGTGCTTGACGACATTTATTCTGAAAAGGAACCGGAGCCGATAACTTCCTATAAATGTCTTTTCTGCCTGGACTTTCATGACAGAAGAAGAACAGGGAAGGTTAAACTCTATTCTGACGATTCTGAGAAATCAGCCCAGTTCAAAGTCAAACTCCACGACATTGCCAGGCTTGCTGCAAAATATGTTGTCGAGATGTATGGTGATAAACTTGGATATCAACCAAAAATGCTTATTGATGAATCCGAGGAGGAGAGACCTCGCAAAAGAACTCAACTGTCTAAAAATGACGTAAAAAAACTCCTGGATAACTGGTGATTGTCAAAATGTGACGACCTGAAGGACTGACTGGTATACAAAAAACTGATGGTCTTCAAAAAATTAAAGTTTTGACCCTTTATCGATCAGATATTCAAAATCCATTTCCGTAAAGATTCCCATATCATTTAGTATTCTTTTCGCCTCCTCGACACTGTTCACTCCAACCACACTTTTTGCAAGTTTATTTACTTGGATTACCTTTCGAGGATCAAAATAGAATGTGAGGACTGAAAGAGGCGAAATTAGAACAGTTCTACCATCCCTTATCCTGGTTAACTTGAATTCACCCTTAAAAGCCTCAATTGGGATTTTACTTGCTTCGGTTGTGACAATACCGGTTAATTCTTCCATTTTTTCAAAGTCTGATTTTCCCATACTTGCACATCCCAGAAATCCACTATCTTTCATCAGCAGTGACATATTGTACAGTATTTCCTCAATTCTCAGTTCTCCATCACTCCCAAATCCAAAAACACCTACAACCGAATCTTCAATAAGTGAGAGTGAAGCAAGAGAGACCGCATCAGCTAAAGGACTCTTCACACCAGACTCAAATCCCATGGAAATTACATCTCCTCCACTATCAACCCCAATCACAAGAGAGATTTCTTCTTTTTCCATGAAATCTCTGATTCCCTTCGCAAGTTTGGATGGCCCTTTGGTGATGTCGAGAGCGATGACATCTCCTAAGCTTTTTGCAGCCCTCGAAATCGTGAGCTCGACACCATATTTTGTTCTTGTTTTTGGGTTCGCGATAGCAACTGTATCATTGATAACTCTGCAGCTTTCCAGCTCTTCAATCGCTCGTGGCCCGGGTTCAGGATCAACAACGTACCTGTCCCAGATTATACTGCCGAAATATATATGGTATCCAAATTCCTTTAAAAAAAAGGCAGTTGGGATTGTTGCGACTATATCTCCTCCTCCCCCCATCCCGAAGACGAGGGCTTTTCCCAAATCGTTGCTTTTCTTTTTTTTAATCAACTTTATGATATCCATAATTCCTCCCTGGGCTTGATTTACTGTTTTTTTCCGTCTATCAAACTGAAACAAAATTAAATATTTATAGAACCTTTAAAAGGTGATATCCCCCTGTTTTTTAACATAACTAGCAAGTCCACCTGAACTGAGAATTTTTATCATAAACTCTGGAATTGGTTTGCCCTTTATTTCTTTATCCTTCGTGAGATTTCTGATCACTCCATTGTATAGGTCAACTTCAAGTTCATCACCGGACTCTATTTCCTCTGTATCAGCGATGATCAGTGGCAGACCCACGTTGATTGCGTTTCTGTAAAAAATTCTTGCAAAGGATTTGGCAATAACTGCTGAAATTCCTGCAATTTTTATTACCAGGGGTGCATGCTCCCTGCTGCTACCCATTCCAAAGTTATCTCCCGCCACAATGAAATCACCTTCAGACATTTTTTTTGCGAATTCAGGGTCGGCGTCTTCCATCACATGTTTTGCAAGTTCGGGAAGATTGCTCCTTAAATGGTAATACCTTCCTGGTGTAATGTGATCTGTTGAGATATCATCACCAAATTTCCAGGCTCGTCCCCTCAACACCTCTGGAATAGCAGAATTATTTCCCCCCATGTTATTTTCAGAGTTGTTGTGATGCTTTTAAATCTTTTCAATTTTCAATTTTCAATTTTTCGTTTTGATCTCAAAAATATTTCTACCTGCTTTTTGAGAATTTCATGAATCAGTAAAGGTTAATAGGGATTGGGTTGTGATTCTTCTCGATGTCAGAAGAGAAACGTGATCGGCTCAAGTCCTCTCAAAAATCTAGCACAGAATCTCAAAAACCACAGCAAAAAAAAGTTCAGGGAAAGGAAGTTCCTGAAAATTCAGATGAGCTTCTCATGCAAATCGCAAATTCTCAACTGAGAGCAGATTATCGAAAGTCCCTGGGAAAGGAATATGCCAGAAGAAGCTGGGATTTTGAAATAAAAAAAGCCATCAGTCAGAAGAAAGATCCGGATGAAAAAGAGCAGAAATGATGCTCGGCCATCCTGATTTGAACAAAAGGGTGTATTGATAATTATAAATTAGTTAGATATTGATTAGTGATATTGTTTGGTAATGTTATTGGGCAACATATAAACAGTTATAAACATCACGGAAAAGTTTGGTGTGATAGATATGTCAGCAACAATTGTTGTAGGTGGTTTTTGGGGTGATGAAGGAAAGGGGAAAATAATTTCCCACATCGCGCACTCGGATGAACCAAAAATAATAGCCAGAGGTGGCGTTGGACCAAATGCAGGACATACTGTGGAGTTCGAGGGGAAAAAATATGGTGTAAGAATGATCCCTTCTGGCTTTGTTTATAAAGATGCTCTCCTTTGCATTGGCGCTGGAGTGCTTGTCAATCCTTCAGTCTTTCTCAAAGAGGTTGAAATGGTTAGGTGTGCAGACAGAGCAAGAATCGATTTTAGGTGTTCAATTATAGAGGAAAAGCACATCGAGAAAGATAAGGGCACAGCTCATCTTAAGGAGAAAATCGGAACGACCGGCACCGGATGCGGACCGGCAAACGCGGACAGGATCATGAGAATTGCAAGACAGGCTAAGGATATCCCTGAACTTAAGGATTTTCTGGTGGATGTTCCACACTTACTTAACGAAGCTCTAGATAATGGTGAAAACATTCTTATTGAAGGAAGTCAAGGATTTGGATTGAGTCTCTATTATGGTACATATCCTTTTGTAACATCTAAGGATACCACAGCTTCTGCAATGGCATCCGATGTAGGTGTTGGACCGTCAAGGATAGATGATGTCGTGGTTGTTTTCAAAACATTTCCTACAAGGGTTGGAGAAGGTCCTTTTCCAACCGAGATGTCACAGGAAGAGGCTGAAAAGCTTGGAATAGTCGAATACGGAACAGTCACAGGAAGGAGAAGAAGAATCGGTTACTGGGATGGAGAGTTTGCAAGATACTCAGCCATGATAAACGGTGCAACCCAAGTTGCCATAACGGGTATCGACAAGCTTGACAGGGAGTGTTATGGTGCAACTGAATGGGAAAAGCTCACACCCAAAGCAAAGCAGTTCATTGAGAGGGTGGAAAACGACGTCAGAGTTCCAGTCACTCTCATTTCTACTGGTCCGGATATGAATCAGATTATTGACCTCAGAAAAGAGAAACTGTAAATGGGCGGTCAAAAACATCAACACAGCATTACCATTAACAAATACTTAAAATTTTTAAACTCGCATCTGTAAGGATTGGTATGAAAAAAGATCTGATGGATATACTTGCATGTCCTGTTTGTAAAGGTGAGCTTGAGCTTGAAGTGGACGAAGAAAAGGATGACGAAGTTATTTCTGGCACTATAAAGTGTCTTAAATGCAACGCGGAATATCCTGTTGAGGATGGGATTCCCAATATGCTTCCTCCAGATGAACGCTTAAGACTTTGAATTTTGAGAATTGAGAGTGTTTAGAGACATAAGAAGTGAGATATTATGACTAAATATATTTTTGTGACTGGCGGTGTGATGAGCGGGCTTGGTAAGGGAATTACAGCAGCATCTATCGGCCGAATTCTTACAGATATGGGGTATAAGGTGATACCGATCAAGGTTGATCCTTACCTCAACATCGATGCAGGCACGATGAATCCCTTTCAGCATGGCGAGGTATTTGTGTTGAAGGACGGCACTGAAGTAGATCTCGATCTGGGGCATTATGAGAGGTTCATAGGAGTGGAGGTTACAGGTGATCATAATGTAACAACAGGGAAAATTTACAGGGAAGTCCTCGAAAAGGAAAGGAGAGGGGATTATCTCGGACAGACCGTTCAAATAATTCCTCATGTAACTGATGAAATTAAAGAGTGGATCAGGAGAGTGGCCCAAGAAAGCGGAGCAGAGATCTGTCTTGTTGAAATAGGTGGTACAGTTGGTGACATTGAAGGCATGTCCTTCCTTGAAGCTGTAAGACAGATGCATAATGAAGAGAGGGATGAGGATTTTGTTCTCGTTCATGTGACCCTTGTCCCTCTCGATTCAGGTGGAGAACAGAAGACGAAACCAACACAGCATAGTGTTAAGGAATTGAGGAGCCTTGGATTGCATCCCGATGTAATTGTTGGGAGATGTCATGAAAAACTTCTTTTATCAACAAAGAAGAAAATTGCCCTCTTCTGTGATGTGCCTGTTGAAGCTGTCATCAGTGCACATGATGCACAGGAGATCTATGAGGTTCCATTGATGTTTAAGGAAGAGAAACTTGATGAATATCTGATAAGGAAGTTAAAACTGACAAAAAGAGAAACCAACAGAACCTGGATGGAGGTTGTTGAGAAATTAAAGGCTCTGGAAAAGGAAATCTCAATTGCTGTCGTTGGTAAGTATGTTCATGTTAAGGATGCTTACATCAGTATCAGGGAGGCTTTGAAGCATGGTGGAATTTCTGCTGGATGTCGGGTGAATACGGTTCTTGTAGATAGTGAGGAGATAGAAAAATTTGATGAATTCAGTATTGATGTTGACGGAATTCTTGTTCCGGGTGGGTTTGGAAAGCGAGGCAGTGAGGGTAAGATTCGTGCAATACAGTATGCGAGAGAGAACGACATACCCTTCCTCGGAATTTGCTTTGGATTTCAGTTGGCAGTTGTCGAATTTGCCCGTCACTGCTTAGGATGGGAGGATGCACACAGCAGTGAACTTGCCGATACAACTCACCCAGTGATAGATCTCCTGCCAGAACAAAGGGAAATCGATAAATTGGGTGGGACGATGAGACTTGGTGATATTGAGGTCACAGTTCTTCCTGAAACCATTGCATACAAACTTTATGGCAAGGAAAAGATTACTGAGAGGCACAGACACAGGTATGAAGTCAATCCGGAATACATTCCTGATTTCAAAGAAAAGGGAATGGTCTTTTCGGGGTATTCTGATAGTGGGAGAAGAATGGAAATTCTCGAGCTCCCGGATCGGAGATTCTTCTTTGCAACACAGTTTCATCCTGAGTTCAAATCACGGCCATATTTCCCGTCCCCCCCATTTGCGGGACTTGTGAAAGCAGCACTTGAATATTCAGAAAATCAGGAAAGATAACTTTGGGAGGTCTTTGGGAGGTCTTTGGGAGGTCTTTGGGAGGTCGAAAAAGATACTCCTGATCAGTAGAGGTGAAATCATGGTAAATCCGGAAAAATTTGTAAAACAGGCTATTGAAGAAATTAGAAGAGAAGTAAAGGATGGTAAGGCTATAATAGCACTTTCAGGGGGAGTGGATAGTAGCGTCTGTGCAACTCTGGCCTTCAAAGCGATAGGTGACAGGTTAATTCCCGTATTTGTTGATACGGGTTTGATGAGGAAAGGAGAACCGGAAAGGATAATGGAAATCTTTAAAGATATGAATCTGGTCTTTGTAGATGGCAGAGAAGATTTTCTCAGCGCTCTTGAAGGCATTGAGGATCCTGAGCAGAAAAGAAAGATTATTGGTGAGCTCTTTGTCAGAGTATTCGAGAGGGTTGCAAGAGAGAGAAACGCTGACTATCTGATTCAGGGAACGATCTATCCGGATATAATTGAAAGTCAGGGCGGAATTAAAAGCCATCATAACGTTGGAGGTTTTCCGCTCAACTATGAGTTCAAAGGTGTGATCGAACCTTTAAAAGAGCTCTATAAGGATGAGGTCAGGGTAGTTGCGAGATATCTTGGCCTACCTGAGGAGATCTCTGAAAGAATGCCCTTCCCCGGCCCGGGACTTGCCGTGAGGATTGTTGGTGAGGTTACACCAGAAAAAGTGGAGGTTGTCAGAAGGGCGAATGCTATTGTTGAGGAGGAGCTGAGAGATTACGAAAAGTGGCAATGCTTTGCAGCCCTTGTAGGAAAGGCTACCGGAGTTAAAGGAGACAACAGAGTCTGGGGATACATAATATCCATCAGGGCAGTCGGTTCCCGCGATGGTATGACAGCAGATCCTCTGAATATAGATAACAGCGTTCTGAGAAAGATTGCTTTGAGAATAACGGGTGAAATTCCACAGGTCGCAAGAGTTGTGTATGATATCACACCAAAACCACCGGCAACCATTGAATATGAATGATTGATGAATTAAAAAAACCTGAATAGTATTCCCCGGCATATTATTTATATAATAAGAGTTCATCCCAGTCTGGTTATACTATACACACAATTAAAAGCTGAGCTAAAAGTAAACTAAATTTAGAATTCAGGTAACTTCTAATTTCAAAATCCGGAGGGAATGGAATGGTGGGAAATGATGAAGATTTGATCTATAGTATTCCCAAAGAATTTGTTGAAATTGAAAAGGAATATTTGCTGAGTTTTTACACTCGCCAGAACCTTTTGATTGAAAGAGGTGAGGGATGCTGGATATATTCTGCCGGAAGAAAGTATCTTGATCTTGTTGCGGGGATTGCAGCTGTCTCGCTTGGGCATTGCCATCCTGTTTATGTGGAAAGGATTTACGATCAGTTAAAAAAACTAGTTCATGTTTCAAATCTGTATTATACCTCACCGCAGCTTGAGCTGGCGATAAATCTCAGGAAAATATCAGGAATGAACAGTTTCTTTTTCTGTAACAGTGGAACAGAGGCTGTAGAGGGAGCTTTAAAAATATCGAGGAAGGTTACGGGAAAAAAGAAGTTTGTGGCTCTTGAAGGCTCATTTCATGGCAGAACTCTTGGTTCTCTTTCAATAACGTATAAGGAGAAGTTCAGAAAACCCTTTGAGCCCCTCCTTGAGCCTGTTGAATTTTGCAAATTTAATGATGTCGACGACCTAAACAAAAAGATTGATGAGAATACTGCAGCAGTCATTCTTGAACCAATTCAGGGCGAATCGGGTGTCAGGGAAGTGAGTGGTGAGTTTATTGAGGAAGTGTTCGAGAAAAAGGAAGAATACGGGTATGTTGTTATCTTTGATGAAGTGCAGACGGGATTTGGGAGAACTGGTAAGTGGTTTGGAAAGGATCATTTTGACTTTCAACCAGATATCATCACAATGGCAAAAGCAATGGGATCGGGTTTTCCTATCGGGGCGATTGGGACTACAGAGGAGATTGCGATGAAGGTTGGTGCTGGAGAACACGCTTCAACCTTTGGAGGTAATCCCTTAGCCTGCAGTGCCGCTCTTGCGACGATTGAAATAATGCATCAGGAGAATCTCGTGGAGAACTCAGCAAGGATGGGCGAATATTTCCGAAAGAGACTTTCAGAACTGGAACTTGAGATTAGAGGGAAGGGACTGATGATTGGTATGGATCTTAAGGTTCCTGAGGCGGTAGAGGCAGTCAAAAAGGCTCTTGAAATGGGTGTTCTGATAAACAACACATCAGAAACAACACTCCGTTTTGTCCCCCCTCTGATAATTTCAAAGGGAGAAGTAGATTTTGCAATGAGTATCCTTGAAAAACTGTTGAAATCTGGTTAATTTTCGGCTTTTCTCTATAAAATATTCAATCATTTTACTGTTTTCAATCTACTCCTAAATCAAGAATCTTGCTGTTGATGAGCAATGCAAGCTGGTGATAAAGTATCAAAGTTGCTGGAAAAGTGAATATGAGTGGAAATTTCATGATAAATGACATTTCTGCGACAGAAAGTGGGTGCAGCTGAAATGAGAAATTATTGAGTGAGAAGTAGCTCCACGTGGCGATCACTGCCTGAATAATTGAATAAATCAGCGTCACAACTGGTGGAAATGCAAGTGTTATTATAAACAGAGCAATAAGAAACTCAAAAAGGATTAAAAAGAGAATTCTCGGCTCTAAAAAGGTAAATCCACCCCACGTCATATTCATGAAGATTATTGAAAGGAGCAAATTTAAAATGACTAGAAGTAAGGTTGAAAGGGCGAACGAAAGCACTAAATTCTTTTTTTTCGTGAAATAGTAGTAATACGACACTCCCGAAAGGAAAAATATAGATAAGGTGGAGATTATTGAAATAGGCAGGTGAATGTAGATGAGCTTGTATGAATTGCCCAGCACACTGTCTTTCGGTGCTACAATTGCGTTGACAAGAGCAATCATAAAGAGGAGTATCATGAATCGAGCATGTATTCTTGGGCCGATTTCCACAATATTTTGATTTAATTGTTGATATAAAAATGTTTCTGGAAAATATTTATTTCAGGAAGTCTTAGTTTATTCAATGTCTGGTTTGAACGCTTTAAGGGATTCCTTCCAGGGCTCTATTCTCGGAGCCGCAATTGGCGATGCACTTGGAATGCCTGCTGAGAGTTTAAATAGAAACGAAATTCAGAAGCTATATGGTCAGATAAATAATTTTCATCCTTCTCCCCTGGGCGATCTCCAGGCAGGGGAATGGACTGATGATACTGAACAAATGATCATTCTGGCTGAGTCTCTGATAGATATGGTGTATTTTGATCCCAGAGACTTTGCAGAAAAGCTGAAGGAGCACGCACGAACATCCTTTAATATTAGAACTGGCCCTACAACACGTCAGGCTCTTTATAATTTAATCCGTGGTGTACCTTGGGAAAAAGCAGGGGTAGATTCTGCAACCTGTGGGGCTGCAATGCGTGTGGCTCCGATTGGTTTGCTTTACCACTTCAACTTGGATCTTGTTGAGAACTATGCTGCGCTATCTGCTTCGATAACTCATAAAAACGAGGTTGCAATGGGTGGAGCTGTTAGTGTAGCAATTGCAATTGCATGCATTCTGACGGATTTTAGTGATGGGGAGGTGCTGAAGGAAGTCACAGGTAGAGTCAGGAAGTTTGATGATCTAATTGCCGATAAGATCGAATTTGCATACGATGTAAAAGACAAGGACATCGATTTTGTTATCGACAGAATAGGTACCTCGATACTTACGTGGGATGTTGTGCCAATGGCCTTTTACTGCTATTTCTCTTCTGAAGATTTTGAAAAAGCGGTCTCTAAGGGTGCAAATGCGGGTGGTGACGCAGATTCCATTGCTGCAATAACAGGTGCGATGGCTGGGGCCAGATATGGGGAGAAATCCATACCTGAAAGATGGAAGAGAAAACTGAAGGACGCCGATTATCTCATTAAAATAGCTGACAGGCTTTACGAACATCACTGCAAAATCACAAGCCTTAGCAAGGAGTGATGATGTCCTGGGATAAGCAAGGCCAGTTGGAAACAAGCAGAAGCATGTGAAGCGATCTTCAAGATAGAGATCAATGTTAGGTCTTTCTCAAAAATTAATGAAAAAAATATCTATTGTTTTCTGCTTGAACCTCTGCTGAGTTTTATGTGAGAGACTGTACCATATATGCTATAAATTTGATTGGCAGGCATGAACGAGACATTGGTTGAAGATCAAACTCCGTATCAACTCTTTTCGGCATTCAGTTTTATGTATTCGAAAGCCGAGTTTGCAGCCACAGCTCCATCTCCACATGCTGTTATCGCCTGTTTCAGAGGGTTGTCACAGCAATCTCCTGCTGCAAATACTCCGGGGACGTTTGTTTCCTGCTTCTTGTTTACTTTAATGTATCCCATGGAATCTCTCTCGACTCCAAGCTCTGAAACAATATTAGTGGCTGGAGTAATACCAACTGCCACAAAAACTGCACTTACATCGAGGGTGAACTCCCTGTTTTCAACCTTGTTGAAAAGGACTATCCTCTTTACAACTTCATCTCCTTCAATCCTCACAGGAACGGTATTCCATATAACGGGGATGTTCCTCTTAAACAACTCATCCTGATATGCTTTAGCCGCTCTCAGCTCCTCCCTCCTGTGTACAAGCGAAACATCACAACCTATTTCTTTTAAATAAATGGCCTCCTCAACGGCTGTATTTCCACCACCAATTACAACGACCTTTTTACCTCTAAAGAAATTTCCATCACAGGTTGCACAGTAGCTTACACCTCTGCCAATGAATTCTCTCTCTCCAGGAATGCCAATCTCCCTGTGCTTACCACCAGTCGCGATTATAACAGTCTTTGCTCTATACACCCCCGAATCTGACTTGACTGTAAAATACTCACCATTTCTCTCTATGCTCTCAACATTTTCAAACTTGTGAACTGCCCCAAGCTTTTCAGCCTGGGATTTAATTTTTTGTAAAAGCTCATACCCGTTTCCTTCATACCCTGGGAAATTCTCTATTACTGGAGTCAGGGCAAGCTGGGAAACAGGATCGACTGTCTCGAAAAATGCAACTTTCATCCCGTATCTTGAGCCATAAATTGCTGCAGTTGCACCAGCCGGACCCGACCCAATCACTATTATATCGTAGGATTCTGTTATCTCATCTGATTCCATTTTTCCACCCTTTTTTGGTTACTAACCTTTGAGTATTTCAATTTTAAGGTTAAACCAGATTTTACACTACCAATTAACTCTTCTTCTCGCTATTGCTTTAACTTTTCCACCCTTCCATCACTCTTTGATCTCACTCTTTGATTTCCAACTCCCCCTATTTTTCGAAAAAATCTTCTATTTATCATCTGTCTCACTCACCCAATCTTCACTCCCTAACACTCACTTTTTTCAACAATGTTATTTTTGAGTATTTAAATAAAGAGTATTAATTTAAATCATTATTAGTAATCGAATTAATAAATATGATTTATTAAAAAATTATTTTCAATTTATTTAATATATCATTTAAATTCATTCTAAATTATTTTTGAATTTTTTAATATGTCTTATAAACTCTACATTTTAAAATTTTTAACTATAAAAATATATTTCAACCTCATTTTAATTATTACAAAAAACCTGTAATAAATGATTTTTAGGTTTACCTAAAATCTGGGGATTTAGGAACTCGATCATTCCAGATATATTGTGAATATGGAGTTATGTGCGCGTTTAATGGGGGGTAACTGTGAAAATGTAGCGATTCAGTGAAGTTTCACATTTTTGCATATCCTTTGTTACACAAATTATGTAATATCGAAAAATCCATGAGAAATGGAAAATTTTATTGAGGTTAAATATTATTCAATTAGTTTAAACTTATTAAATTTTAATGTTAAATATTTTATTAAATTAATAGCTTGTCGATTTGGTATATTATAAAGTTTAAAATAAAACTAATATAGTTAAATGTTTTAAATTAATGTTTTTAGTAAATTATTATTAGATATTTAATTTTATAAATTTAGTCATAAGTGAGTTTACGATTCAAGGTTAAGTGAGGGTGAGATAAAAGGACAAAATCATTACTAAAAATTAATAAATCAGATATAATATTTTTATTTAATATTGTAGTTAAAAATTGTGTTTTGAAGATCACTTAGAGGTTGGCTGACAGGATTCGGAAAAATAAGCTTTCGTTTCCTTCCTTGTCAGATAGAAAATGAAAGCGACAGATGTTATTAAGATGATCATGGATATCAAATTTCCATTGACAGTGCCCCCAATGGATCCTATGAACGCAAACGCGAGGAGGATCAATGTTGTTGTTCTTCCCCAGTCTTTTAGATCCCAGAGTCCTTTGGCAATGTATATGCCGATTCCTCCCGTCCCTATAGAGACCAGAACTATCATTAACCAGTAGAGCCTATCTATCTGACCTGAGAGAAACTGTGTTCCTGCCCATAAAAAATAGATTCCCCAAAGTATGGCCATAATCCCTACAATCGCCTCAAGAGCAACTAAAAGCATTATACCAATGGGTTTCCTGGCCATGGCTCTCACTTCGGCATCATGTTTCCATATTATAATATATAAAACTATGGCTTTTTGGAAGTCCGATAAAAAATGTGTACTCTCTGGTGGATTATGTATTCAAGCAAAAAGGTTATCATAACTATAGGGGAGAAAGAAGAAATATGCCGATAGTTGATGGAAGATATGAAGCAAAAATATCGACCATTTTTGGTTCGGTAGAGGAAGCGATAGAGGAGCTAAAAAATAAAATCAGAAAGTCGAAGAAGATTAGGATTAATAATATCCCGATACCACTGCTGAAAGAGCTGGCTCCATTGCTGGAAGGAAAGGATGTGAAAATAATTTTACCACTCAATGAAAAACCTACAGATGAATTAAAAAAGCTGGGTGATATTGCTGTAACAAAAGCAAAGATATATAAAGATTATAAGGGAATAGAAGCAAATGCAGGCTCTATTTATTTTTCTGACAGAGTCTTCAATATAGTTTGGATTGATGACAGGATTCTGGAAATAAATACTATGGACTACGGCAAATGCGTAAAATGCATGAAGGATACATTTGAGGTTGGGTGGAGGTATTCTCGAAAAATCTAAAGTCTGATACATTTGACACTTTCTTATCACAAACCTTAGGATAGCAGATTAAGATTTGGTATTGGATTGTGAATTTGTTTTGAGTCGATAGGATGGATATGTACGATTCACATTGCGGGTGATTGCTCTCTATTCAAAATGATTAAATAGGTAAAAAACAATGTATAGTTTGTGATAGAATATGGGAAAATATATAATTCTTTCCAGATTGACCGACGAGGGAGCTGTAACCCTTAAAGAACACCCGGACAGGCTGAAAGAGGTGAATTATGAGCTGGAAAAGATGGGTGTGAAGGTTCTTGAACAGTATCTTGTTCTTGGCCAGTATGATTTTATTAATATTGTGGAGGCTGAAAATGAGCTTGTTGTTGCCAAGGCAATGACAGATCTGGCCTCAAGAGGAACGATAAGAACGACTACGATGCCGGCTGTGCCTGTTGATGAATTCGTTGAGCACCTCAAAAAAATTTAAAAAAGTTTGAAATGCAAATTTTTTAATACATCCCTACCTTTTTTTAATCGATGCTGGAATCGGAAATATGGGTGGAGAAATACAGACCAAGAACTCTTGATGAAATTGTCGGTCAGGATAATATAGTTCAGCGTTTGAAGAGTTATGTTGCGAGGAAGAACATTCCCCATTTGCTTTTCTCCGGTCCACCCGGTACAGGAAAAACCGCCTCGGCTATAGCTCTTACAAGAGATCTCTTTGGTGACAGGTGGAGAGATAATTTTATAGAGATGAACGCGAGCGATGAACGAGGGATTGACGTTGTGAGACATAAGATAAAGGAATTCGCAAGAACCGCTCCAATTGGGGATGCACCCTTCAAAATAATATTCCTGGATGAGGCTGATGCTCTCACACCCGATGCACAGGCTGCTTTGAGGAGAACCATGGAGATGTATTCCAAGATCTGTCGTTTCATTTTAAGCTGCAATTACGTGAGCCGAATAATTGAACCGATTCAGAGCAGATGTGCTGTGTTCAAGTTCAGACCAATTTCCAGAGAAGCGATGAAAAAGAAGCTGCTTGAGATATGCGAACTTGAGAAGATAAATATAACCGAAGAAGGGCTTGATGCACTCATTTATGTTTCTGATGGTGATTTCAGAAAGGCCATTAATGCCCTGCAGGGAGCTGCAACTTTCGGTGAGGTTGTTGACGCAGAAGCGATATTCCAGATAACCGCTACCGCCCGTCCTGAAGAGCTAAAGAGCATTCTTGAGCTTGCATTGAGTGGAAACTTTCTTGAAGCCCGTGAAACTCTGGAAAAAATTCTGATAGAATATGGCATGTCCGGAGAGGATGTCGTAAATCAGTTGTTCCGCGAAATTATTTCATCGAATCTTGATGAAAGATTAAAGGTCGTTCTCGTTGATAAACTTGGTGAGATTGATTTCAGGCTTACTGAAGGGTCGAATGAAAGGATTCAGCTGGATGCCTATCTGGCTTATCTTTCTACCCTTTCGAGAAAAAAGGAAAGATGAGGGTGGAAAGTTTGACCTGAAATTGGGGTTGTGTTTATATGGGGATGGTGAATAACGATACAGGAAACTTTGAAAATCTCAAATTTGAAGTTGAAGAGGGAATCGCAAGAGTGATTCTGAACAGACCAGAGGTTCATAACTGTTTGAATCTGAAAACCGCTGAGGAAATTGCGGAAGCATTAAAGGTCTGTGAATCCGACGATATACTGGTAATAGTCATTTCTGGAGAGGGTAGGAGTTTTTGTGCTGGTGCCGATGTCGGAGAGTTTTATCGGAATCTGGACAAGGTAAGGGATCCTGAGTTTTTTGAAAAGTTTGGTGGAATCTTTAATTTCGACCTCATCAAAAAAATGCGTGACCTGCTTAAGCCGGTAATAGTTCTGACAAAGGGTTTCACTTTTGGTGCAGGGCTGAGTATAGTTCTTGCTTCAGATTATGCCATAGCCTCCGATGATACGATATTTTTCAGTGGTTTCATAAGGCTTGGTTTGAGTCCGGATATTGGCACATCTTATTTCCTGCCAAGGCATGTGGGTATGAAAAAAGCATTCGAACTGATGTCCTTTGGAGAGACCTTTGGAGCCAGAGACGCTCTTGAAATGGGTCTGGTCAATGAGGTTGTAAGTCCAGATAAGCTTGATGAGCGAGGATTAGCTGTAGCCAAAAGATATTTAAAAGCTCCCAAGGAGGCAGTGGCGAGAATTAAACAGTTGATCAACATCTCTTTTGAGAACACTCTGTATGAGCATCTTAAAATCGAAATGAAACATACTTATGAAACGATGCTTACTGATGACTTTGAAGAAGGGTTAAAGGCTGTCCTTGAGAAGAGAGAACCTGAATTCAAGTAAATTTTAGTTTTTTATTTCCCTGATCCTCAGCATTTCTTTTTTATTTTTGCTATATACAATCGTAATTGTCTGCCCCATATCTGCTTCATATCATTAATACTCCACTGATACGTGTTTGTCTGGGCAATATTTCTGATTATAGGGGCTTTACCAAAGCTAACTCTCAGCCAACCTCTGCAAAGCCCTCCTTTCCTTGAATTCCAAGGAAACAACGATCCCAATAAAAGGACATTCAATGCAGCGAGCCATCCAACCTTCTCAGCATGAAGCTTGAAGTTACTCCTCGGGAATGTCAATGGGATCATTCTGTATTCATTGGCCCTTACTAAATAGTTCTTGTAGGCATAGAATCTATACCTTTTTCCCGAAATAGAGGTAACAACAGCATGCAACCTTCAATGTAGACACTGTAGGATATCCACCAAAAGTCCTATTTTTATGAATATCGATTTATTTAGAAAGATTATTGAAAACCTTGTAGGAGTTGATATTTCATATTTGACATTAGGTGGAGGAGAATCTTTTTTTCATCCAAATTTGTTTCAATTTTTAGATATTTGTTTTGAGAACGACATAGAACAAGTGGGTATAACGACAAACGCCACATTACTGGATGATACGATGTTAAATAAACTAGAAAAATATAAATGACAAGGAGAAGTTTGCATAGGGACTAGTATTGATGGGTTCCAAGGTATTCATGATTGGTATCGAAATAAAAAAGGAGCATTTAATAAAACCATAGAATCCGTGAAAAAGCTTGTGCAAAAAGATTTTGAGGTGGGCATTAATGTCACCATGCATAAAAGGAATTTTCATAACCTCTATGAACTGCTAGAATTCCTTAGCACACTAAACATTACGACTATTCGGATATGTCCAGCTTTACCAATAGGAAAAGCTAAAAATAGTGAAGGTATCCTCATAAATAGAGAAGAATTAGTTAATGTAGCTCGGCAATTGAAAACTGTTTATAAAGGAGAACAAGGATGGGTCGACACTTAGAATAGTCGATCCAGTACTATACACTTTGGTTTATCTTGAAGGACACAAGATACTCTACAATTTCCTCGGTGGGTGCAGTGCTGGGTTATACCAGGTTTACATAGACATTTCAGGAAACATAAGACCATGTCCTTTTTTGGACAAGAACATAGGAAATGCTGCAACTCAAGATATTGTTCTGGACAAAAATTCGCCTTTTTAGCATCAAAGAGTATTCCCAGGGAGCAGATAGGATTGCCCTTAATAATTTATTTTGTCTGCCTTTCAATATTTGATTTCCCCACTGGTGCTATAGCAGACAAATGGGGGGGAAAGGGGACTTATCTTTTAGGTGTTGGTGTGTATGGTGCTGGTTTGGTTTTATACGGCATGTCAACAAAATTTGAACTATTTGCAATTTCTAAAATTCTGTTGGCACTTGGTTCTGCTTTCATGAGTGGATCCTTGATTGCGTGGTATTATTCTTCCCTTAAAAGGCATGGGTTAACAGAGGAAGCTAAAACTATATTTGGGCTGGTTAGTGCGAGTAGAACTATTTGTGGAATTCTTGCGGGATTAATTGCGTACCAGTTAGTGTCATTTGACATGACATACCCATTTCTTGCTGGTGGGGCAATCTTGTTCGTAGCTACTGGTTTAGGCTTAATACTGATGGAAGAGAACCGTGGGGACAGCAAAGGAGAGAAGTCTTTTTGTCGTATTATGCGCAATGCTCTCAGAATCTCAATTCGTGAAAAGGATATCCTATATTTACTTCTTGGTGATGCTTTATTATCCTTTGCACTAATTTATTATGTGTATTCTTGGCAATTGCTTTTTGTTGATGAGCTCAAGGTGCCCGCCAAAATCCTTGGAATTTTATACACAATTGGAATTTTGGGTGCTCTCGTTGGAAACTTTCTTTCTGGATTTCTGTTGAAGAAAAGTAATAATTTTAGAGCTGGCTTTCTTAGTCAATCACTAATATTTGTATCGTACATTGGTTTTGCGCTTTCCCATTCATTGTTGCTCGCAATTCTCTGCGTTTTTATATATAATGTTGGGTTTGGAATGTATGGGCCCGTACTTGGTATATGGCTCAATGAGATTATTCCAGATGAATCTAGAAGCTCAGTACTATCCTTAAACAGTTCGTTAGCTTCAATAGTTGCGGCAGCTGGAAGTGGTTTTTCAGGAATTATTGCGGCGAGTTATGGCATTAAATTTGGATTCATTATTTCAGTGATTCCAATAGCTTTTGCGACAGTGCTCTTTTATCTTTCGAGTTTCTATGGCTGCAAACGTGTATGTGTTGGGAGAGAAACTCTATGGTGCTCTATACCTTCGGAATCGAAACTGTTATAGAACTTGATTGGATTTTCTGCTTTTGTACCTCCAGTGAAGTTCATCGAAGTGCTGATTGTGGGTAATATCCTGGGTCTGGGACTATGGTTGTTACTGAAATTAACTGGATATTGGAACATATCATCTGGTTAATTTCCTGAAAAAAACATTTTTGAGTTATGAATTTGAATTGTTCATGATTATTTGAATTCAAATAATTTTATATTCTTAATGTCAAATCGGGGTTATGAATTGTGTCATTTGCAGGAACGAATTTGAGGTAAGCAAGTATGAGGAATATAATATATGCAAAGAATGTAGCGAGCTGATCGATGATATAATTGCTGCATATTTTGAGCTTCTGGAGAGGGATCTTGAAGTAAGCAAGGGTGAGAAAATACCCTATTATGTTCTTTTGATGAGTAGAAAGCTCAAGTTCCTCGAACAAACCATGTGGTGGACAGCCTACGAAGAGGCTATACAGAAAGGTGAATATGATGATGAGTACTTCCAGAGGCTCGAGAATGTTGTGAGATGGTTTAATGAGAACACGGAAATTATCAGAAGGATTGGGGAGAAATACTTTGCTCGGTGTGACTCATGTAATGCTGAACTACTCCCTGGAAGCGTTACAGTCGAGGAAAAGGAAACTTACAGCATCATTTTATGCAAAAAGTGTGGAAACGAAATTCTGCGATATCATATTCATAAAAAACTCTCAAAATTTGAATGATCACAATTACTTTTTTCTTAACTTTCTCTGTTAACCTCATCCTGGAATTTTCTTTGCAATAATTATCTTATCGTTTGGACTGGATGTGATATTCTGTACACTTAAAATCTCAAACCTTGTCCACAATTCAACCATTCTTCTGGTGTTTATGATTAGAGCCTGCTGGGAAAAGAAAGAGTTCTCTGTCAGATAGGTTCTGCTCAAAATCATTGATCACATAGCAATCTCTCTTTTGATATTGGTTTGAGATCGTAAAGAGTCCTGCAAAAGAGTGAAATCAGCTTTTTATCACATCTTTGCTCTCTGGAAAGCTTCTCAACATTTTTAGGAATCTGAAGGATGTTGAAAAGCTCAAGTTTCAGAGCAACTGTCAGAATGTAATAGGTTCTGATTTCATTCATCGCATTATCTAAAATTTTGAATAACGGTTCCGGGTCTGGATGAGGTTCTCTCAATATTAATCCACAAATATGTTAAGTTTTGGATAAATTTTTCTAATATTTCACACTTAACGAGAGAAAATTTAATAGATTGACTTTAGATTGTAAATTTGTGATAGAACCCCTCAGCACTCCTTTAGTAAAAATATCCTGTGTTTTTACGAGGACTGACACTTTTACAGTATGTAAGAGAGATGATAGAGTCTGTTGCAGTATACTGCACCAAATTGATAAAAAATAGTGCACTATAGTGCGCGGGTTAAACCAGATAAGTAGCCCTGGTCTAATTCTGTTTTGACTCTAAATTCGATATAGTCTTGAAATACGTTTTCATTCTCTCGAAAGACTGTCTGGCTTTGCCGATACTGTTGTAGGCGTTGTTAATGTGTCTTGTTGCTGTATTGAGCCTGGATTCAAGATCTTCAATATACTTTATCATCCCGTTAATCTTTTCCTGAATTTCATCCGCTCTCTCTGAAATTTCTTCAGCCTTGATTTTAGTCGATATCAGGTTGAGATAGGCTGGAAGGACTGTTGGGGAGGCGAGAATTACACCAGCCTTCGAAGCCTCAACGGCAACTTCTGGAGCCTCACTGATGAGATGATAGTATATGGTATCGGAAGGCACAAAGAGAAATGCGAAATCAACTGTATTCTCTCTGCCAACGTACTTTCTTCTGATATCTTCGATATGTCTTTTAATATCCTTGGTAAATGCATCCCAGTACTTTCTCTTCTCATCGCCTACAGCATTAGCATACTTTCTAAAGTTCTCAAGGGGAAACTTTGAATCGATGCATAGGTGTTTGCCGTTCTCCACAATTATGCATGCATCCGGTGTGCCTGTTCCCGGAATGTTGTGCTGGAAGGCAAGTCTGTTAGACGGGAAAATATCTCTCAGTAACATTTCGAGCTGTAACTCTCCGAATCTGGCTCTCGACTGCTTGATTTCGAACATGGCTTTCAGGTCTGCCGTTAAGCTTTTCAGGTCGGATGAAGCTTCCTTTAGTTTCCCAACATCCTCCTGAATTCCAAGCTCTTTGAGAGATGTCGCGAAGGCTCCTTTGATCACTTCAGTATTCTTCGAAATTGCTGAAGTAAAAACGCCCTCAAAGATTCCGGAAGAGTTCTGGAAGGTTTTGAAAACTGCACTTTCCACCCATCCCGACAGGTTCTGGTTTATCTCATCAATTCTACTGTTTATTTCCTGAAAGGTATCCTGAATTTCCTTCTTTATACTCATATGTTTGAGGAAAAGGTAAATTAGAAGGGCAAATAGCAGTAAAAAAATCCCTCCATATAAATAATCAAGGCTTATCATTTAAACCCCCTCACCTCTTATCATTTGAACTCCTTTATCTGGCAAAACATCCAACAACAATAATTGCTGGTTCAGTTGAAGATTCGGTCGAAGAGTGCTTGTATGTGTTGAATTCATACTTACCACTCCCTACTGCAAAGTAAAGGCTCTTATAATCACTCATATTTTCAAGTTCTTCAAACTCCTGAATGATCATATCTGCAAACTTTTGCAGAAAAACTGGGTGGTAGTAGTATGTCATTTCCCAAATTGTTAGAATCACCCCTTTGCTGAACCCAGAAGGTAGATACTGCTGAGGACACGTCTTACTGCTTTTCTTGCATTCAAGCTCGCTTTCTGCGATATCTTTAAGCCTTGTATCTTCTTTAAACCAATCTTTTTCAATTATAAATCTCTCGGTGATTGCTTTTTGGATATTCTTTAAATCTTTGTCTCCGACCGTATAGAGCATCTTTTTAATCTGATTACCGGTATATTTGTTGGCAGTTCGTACTTCCAGCATGATGTCCTTTCTGATCTCATAGACTTTGATTTCTGATATCACATTTCCGTCCAGTAATGAGGTGTAGTAGTATGCTCCAAGGTGAATGGGTGGCAGATGCTGGTCCAAAACAAAGTATTCTCCATCAATCTTGATTGCAGCAGCTGTATGTCCGATAACATTGTTTTCATATTCTATATCCAGAATATAGACTGGATTAATATTCAGGTTCAGCAAAAGAGCAGCAGTGAGGATAGAATAATCTGTACATATGCCTTTACCGGTTTTGACTGTCTCGAATGGCGTCTGAAGAGTGGCATTTTGGACATCATCCGCCTTCGAATAATCATACTCGATATTTTCATCCACCCATTCGAGAACATTCCAGGCCTTATCAACGTAACTTTCGCCATCCAGCTGTTTGGATAACCCCAACACCTCTTTGAGGTAAATATCGCTTAATGCTGATTTTATTGCATCTTCAGTAAATAGTCCTCGCCAGCTAATTTTGGGATCAGTATTTATGTTTACTTCATATCCATCGCTCAGACCGTCATTATCAGAATCGGTGTTCAGCGGATCCAACCCAAGCTGTAATTCTCTGGAATCTGTAACTCCATCTCCATCGCTATCTTTTTTGTCTGCAAAAGTTCCATATTCTATAACCTCATCGTAATCAATTAAACCGTCACCATCTGTATCATTGCTTGCTGGATCTATTCCGAGCTTTAATTCTTCTCCATCGGATAATCCATCTCCATCTGTATCTGTATTCAGCGGGTTCAGAGAGTTAGATATCTCAAAATAATCATCCAGTCCATCCCCATCCGTGTCTTTGTTCAATGGGTTGGATCCACAGGTTTCCTCTTCTCCGTCAGAGAGACTGTCGCCATCAGTATCATATAAAAGTGGATCTGTGGCAAGCCTTAGCTCTTCTCCATCGGAAAGTCCATCTCCATCTGTATCTGTATTCAGTGGGTCAGTTCCAAGTTTTAATTCTTCTCCATCTCCAATACCATCGTTGTCTGAGTCCTCCTTGATAGGATTTGTTTTCTGTCTTGTTTCTTTAAGGTCATCCAGTCCATCCCCATCAGTATCAGATGAGAGTGGGCTCGTGTCTATTTTGAGTTCTTCTCCATCAGATAGTCCATCTCCATCGCTATCAGCTTTTAAAGGGTTTGAACCAGCCAGCAATTCTGTATATCCTGACAACGCATCTCCATCAATATCTAAAGCCAGAACAGGCAGGGATACAATCAAAACAATCAGAAAAATGAAGAAGATGTGGTACTTCATATCATTCCCTTCACGATATGCCCTTCATGATATATTCTTCACGATTTTACCCAGTTCTGTCAACATAATTCTAACGTTTCTCCCCACCTTCTGTCTTGTAACAAGTCCTGTTTCTTCAAGTTTGGCGATGTGGTGGCTGAGTCTGGATCTCTCACTTCTGAACTCTTTCGTGTTTCTCTTTATATCTGGGTTCAGCTTCAAAACCAGCTCATCTAGTGATTCAATTCCGTCATTTATCGCAGAGATTATTTCAAGTTGCTCTTTTCCAGGAAAATCAATGGGTAGAACAGGAATTTCAACTATTTCTTCAATTCCAACCTCATTGTCCTCTTTATCGTATCGAGGGATGGATGAAATAACTTTCGAGTTTGTAACGCATGCAGCTATATATGCGGCGATGGCAAAGGTTCTGAGAGATCCGGAGACGTTCAGAATAATGCTATTTCCTCTATTTTTTTCAGCATTTATCAGATCAGCAATCTGGAGAGCTGCCCTCATAACGTTTTTCTTGTCTATTTCGGTGATCTCAACGTCAAATACAGTTTTAAGTTCATTCTTAAGTTCTTCTGCAATCTTTCTGGCCTTCTTTTCTCCACTTGAATCCTGCTGACCGACGGCAAGGATAATTCTGGATACGGGGTACTCCCTTATGGTTTTAATGGATTCGATTAGCCTTTCTTTGTGATGACCCACGAAAAGGATTTGCGTTGCAGGCATGTTGATTGATTGGTTTAATTATACTTAAATATTTTGTTTAATTATGGTACCTCTCTATTGAGCACGACAGTAGATAACTTTTGATCGTGTCGATCTCGTTCATGCTAACATCAAGGGGACACATCGTGGACGTAAGGCGAAATCTATGATATCAAAATAATTTTGCCGAAACATTATTCTACTATCTGAGAAACATCGATAGTAATGGGTGTTGAGGAAATAGAGATATTAAAGGAGAGGGCAGAAAAGTTCCTGAAAAATGGGGAATATTTGCTATCTAACGAAGTATTCGACCTCGCAGCATTCAACATCCAGCAGTTCGTTGAACTTTATCTCAAATACAGGTTGTTTCTTCTCTCAGGAGATTATCCAAAAACTCGTTCTATAAAAAACTGCTCAAGGAGATTGGAAAAATTACAGCAAAACTCGATGAGGTACGCTCGTTCATGGATGAACACATTGATGGCATATCCAACCTTGAAAATGCAATATAACATCTCGATACATCCCCAGTGAGTTCGAAAGAAAAGAAGTTGAGAATATGCTCAATCTTGCTAGACGGATTAGAGAGTTTGTTGATGGGTTATGAACCTGATGGATGCTGTTAGGGAGATTGCCCAAGAGGAAAGAAAGTATTTTGAAAATTACATGCATTACGCTAAGCTGATAAAAGAGATAGCTGAAGATGATCTTGGCAGGACAGACGTTTATGTGTTTGGTTCGGTTGTTGAAGGAAGGCATACACCAGCAAGCGATATAGACATCCTTATAGTTTCTGAAAATACGCCAAAAAGCCAGTGGGAGCGAGGTAGAATAAGAGCTAAAATTATGAAGGCAATAGATGTTTTTGCACCTTTTGAAATTCATATTGTCACTCCAAAGGAGTTTGAGTGGTACAAGAGATTTATACGGGCCATTGCGGAGATTAGTTGATAGAAAAATTTAAGTATGAATTAATTAATCAATTAATGGATGAAGATAACAGTTTATGATGGGGCTACCACAATAGGGGGAAACAAGATCTATGTTGAGGAGAATGGTAAGGGTGTTTTTCTCGATTTTGGGATGAACTTTGCCAGATACGGAAAATACTTTGCTGAATTTCTGTCTGAGAGAAGTGTAAGAGGAATTCACGATCTCGTTCACCTCAACCTGATACCCAGACTCGATATTTACCGCAGAGATCTTGTTCCTGCAGACCTCGACATGTCTGCCTATCCCAGACTGAATGTGGAGGCTGTTCTTTTGAGCCATGCTCATCTGGATCACTGCGGGAACATCGGTTTGCTTGACGAGTGGCCTGTCATGGCCTCGGCAATGAGCATGGCCGTGCTGAAAGCCATGAGAGACGTGTCGGCATCGGGAGTTGCGGAGATAGCATACTTCTCGCGTAGAACCCCACTGGACGATGGGAGGGTGCTTTCATCCAAATCAAGGTTCTACAATGGCAGGGACTTCATCTGCACCGAAAGAATACCAGATGAGCTAGCAAAATTCATGAGATATAGGCCAGGGCAGGAAGGCAGGAATGCAAAGAAGCTTGAGCCAGAAAATCTTCATACTCATGCAGAGTACAACCTTTCCTTTGATATCCATGCTTTTGAGGTTGACCACTCCATCTACGGTGCAACTGCCTATATTTTGAGGGGTGATTCAGCGATAGCTTACACCGGAGACATCAGGATGCATGGCAAAAACGGTAATAAGTCAAGGAAATTCGTTAAAAGGGCAAAGGAGGCATCGGTTTTGATCATAGAGGGAACCAGGGCAGGCAGGGAAGAGGATGTTAACGTGTCAGAAGAAATCGTTTTCGAGAACTGTCTGAAGGCTGTTGAAGAGTCTAAGGGTCTTGTCGTGGCAGATTTCTCTCCCAGGAATTTTGAGAGGCTTGAGACCTTTGTAGAGATCGCAGGGAGAACTTCGAGGGAGTTAGTTGTCACAGCGAAGGACGCTTACATGCTTCATGCCATGGAGTGCGTTGATGGAGTTTGCAGGATGAATAAGGTGAGAATATATCGAGAGCTGAAGGACAGGAGGTACAAGTGGGAAGAGGTGGTTGTCAGGGAGAGGTGGGAGGACAGGTATGTAGACTCATTGGATATCTCGAGGAATCCTGAAAATCATATTCTCTGCTTCTCCTTCTACGATATGAAGCACCTCCTTGATATTAAGCCAGATGGTGGATCCTACATCTATTCCTCGAGCGAAGCATTCACAGAAGAGCAGGAGTTCGATTTTCTCAGGCTATACAACTGGTTGCAGGAGTTTGGGTTGAGAGTTTACGGGTTTGAGATGCTGGAAGAGGGTAGGTTGGTTCCAAGTTTCATCAGAGGTTTTCATGCTTCCGGGCATGCGTCGAAGGGTGATTTGAGGTGGGTGATTGAAACGGTGGATCCTGATGTGATTATACCTGTACACACTGAGAATCCAGAGTGGTTTGTGGAGAACTTCAATAGTGTTCTTATTCCTATGGAAGGTAAAAGTCTTTCATTTTGAGGTGATAATCTCATGAATACAATCGCCGTAGTTGGTTCGGGAGGAGCTGGGCAGAACATTGTTTATACGTTCATAAGAGAGTCTGAATACGAAAATGTAGATATTTATGTCGTCAATGGTGAAAAATGGGTTGATGGTGTTGAATTTTACAAATTTAAGCAACTTGATAAACTTATTAAGGTACTATCTGAGTACAACCATGTTATACTAACTGCAGGACTTGGTGGAAGGGGCGGAGATGCACTTGTAAAGCTGGCAAATGAGTTGGATAACATTGCAGGTATTGTTGTGTGCAAACCTTTCAGGGTTGAGAGATCTAGGGTTGAAAGAGCTGAAGAACAGATAAAGTTGCTAAAGAGTAATGTGGTGTTGAAAAGTTTAGATGAATTGATTGAGAAGATGCCTGATGCAACGATACATGATGCATTGATGGCTTTTGATAGGGAAATGGTTGAAGAGATCACTAAAATTATTCAAAGAATTACTATGAGTAAAAAATAAATCAGTTAATTTTTGAATTGTTGGTGTAAAGAGTGTAAATACTCTTTAAACTATAAATGGAACTCTTTTGCTGAAAGCCTTGATAACTTTTTAATTAGTTGAACAAAAGGTTTAAGTATTATGAAATCAATCAACTATTGTGAAAGCTTACATAACAATCCTCGGCCGTTCGACATGGGCTCTCCTCAACACATATTATGCAGTTCTGGTGGAGAAAGCCTACTTCCCGGATACAGTTTACATCTTCGCCGAGGACATCTATGCAGGAGAGGTTGAGAAAGCCTCAGAGGGAATAAAAGTTATGAGCGAAGAATACGGGTTCTCTCCCGAGATAGAAACTCACATCGTTAAAGAAGCTGAGTTTGTTGAGGCTGGTATGAAGATAAGTTCTCTGGTCAGAGAACTGAAAGAGAAAGGATACAGGGTAGCAATCGACATAACACCCGGCAGAAAGGCTCTGGTTGCTGCAGCCCTCATTCCAGCCATAAAGTTCAGGATAGATCATGTTTTCTATCTTGCCGTTAAGAGCCTGGATAAGGCGGATAAACCATATATGATGATCCCACTCTCAATTCAGAACCTCAGGGATTTCATTGAGGAGGTGCATTTGCGTGAGGGAAGCTATAATAAACGCTGAAGAGCTCCAGATACTTCTGAACCTGGAGGATGAAATCAGTGTGATGTATCCTCTTTATTCTCACTTCACGCTGTTTGAGGCGTCACAGGGTGATGGCTACAAACTGAAAGTGTTGCAGGGCGAATACGACTTCGACATAAACCTCTCACACTTTCATGAATACTCGCAAGAAATGCCATCTTACGGCGATTTTCTTGAATGCCTGCTTGCGAGTGGAATAATCAGATATGAGAACGAGAGGGAATTTGCTAAAAGGCTGAACCACTACAGGAACATGAGTAAGAGGGTTTATTTCTGCCCTGATACGAACATCCTGTACCACCGCTTTATATCTTCCTTCGGATTGAGACCATTTGAGATCATTCTCGTGGAGACTGTGAAGGATGAGATAGAGGCGTCTCTGAATTTCAAATATTCTCCATCACAAATATTGGAGATCAAGAGCCTTGCAAGATACCAGAACTTTCTCCTCGATGAGTTCGTCAACAGGAGAATGAAGAGGTCGAGGATCGCTGCATACATAGCGCTGAGTGAGTATCAGAAATTGAGACTCAGTGCCTTAGAGGTTGATGCAATTGAGAACTCAAGCGATGATAAAGAGAACAACGACAGGATAATCGTGAAAACCATCAGGAGGTTCGAAAAGGAAAGAGCATCACTCCCTGTTCTGCTCACCGCCGATAATGCGATGTCTGACCTTTGCAGGGCTGAAGGGATAGAGTACTTCTTCTTCAAATATCCACATGCTGTTAGCGCTGATTACTGCAGTGCTTCCCAGCTCAGAGATCTGATTTACAACCTCGCATGCGTTTTTGGTGTGATAAGGATGAACAGCATAGTTGTCTTCGGAGAATTCAGGGGAAAAAGCAGGAAAGATGACCTAAAGCTGAGATTTCTGGATGAAAAACTGTGGGAGAGATTTGAAAAGCATTTAAAATTATGCAGAAGGCTTAATAAGCTGGGTGTTGAGAGGTGAAATCGTGTGTCAGGCTCAGGCTAAAAATAAAAAGGAGATGAGAACACAGATCAAACCCAAAGCGGTGATCTTCGACATGGACAACACTCTCTTCGACTTTGTTGAAGCTAAGATGAGGTCATGTAAAGCGGTGATAGATTATATAGGGAAGGGGGATGATAAGGAGCTTTTGAGCTACTTTCTGAGATGGAGGCATGGGTTCGAGAGCCATGAGAACATAGCAGACTACATGAGGGATATTGGAGTTTACAGCGAGCAAACCTTCAAGGAATGCTGCAGGATATACGATGATGTTAAGCTCTCAACAATAAAACCCTATCCTCACGTTAGAGAGACGCTTGCCAGACTCAGAGAGATGGGTTTAAGGCTTGCTGTCGTGACAGATGCTTTAAACGGGCATGCGGTGAGCAGGTTGCGCAAGGCTGGACTGATTGATTTCTTCGATGTGGTGATTTCAGCAGACATGACCGGCAAGAGAAAACCTGAGCCCGACTCAATAAAGCTGGCGCTGAGGAAGCTTAATGCAAGGCCAGAGGAGGCGGTGCTTGTGGGAGACAGCATAAACAGAGACATTAAAGCCGGGAAAAGATTGGGCATGGTGACTGTTTATGCTGCCTACGGGGATAGAAACTTCTTTGAGGATAAGATTGGAGAGGCAGATTTTACGATTAATGATATCAGAGAAGTGTTAGGGATATTGAGTGGGTGAGTTTTGAGTGGGGTGAGTTTCAATAATTTTCTGAAAGAAGGTTCTCAAAGCTTTGATGTTCACCCCTCGATCACTTCGCTCATTGCTTGTGCAGAAGTTATTATACTTTACACTTTACACTACCGTTGTTTTACCTTGGGTTTTGACTCTTGGAATATAAGGCTTTATAACTTGCAGGGCGGATGCAGGGGCTGCAGAAGGATGCAAGGAGGGGTTGCATCCCAAGCCGTCTCAACAACCCCAACAACTCAGGCCTGAAATCTGAGTGGGTACTATCTCCTCAAAACCTATCTCCTCAAAACCTATCTCCTCAAAACCTATCTCCTCAAAACGGAATCAGAACGTATCCTGAATTTACGAGGGCAAATTTGCATGAGTATAGTGTGAAGTATAAAAAATAAATCGGATATGTCTGTTATATGAAGTCCGAGTTATTTCAATCCATAACTGGGATTATTTCAATCCATAAACCTGCCTCGGTGTGAGGTATTGTGGAAACTTATCTATCAGGGCCAGACGTATATGGTAGCAGAAATGGCAGGCATCGACATATCCACTATCATGTTTAACACCATGTTCTTCAGCCAGAAGAGCGGGACCTCCGCTAACCAAGGGCCCACAGATTGGGTGTAAATCAGGGTTATAGTTATTGATCAGCTCAGAAAGCGGGGTTTCCCACATGTTGCCCATGCTCAATCCTTGACAGACAAGAACGTTACCATAGGGATCAATATGAACTCTTTTCGGCTCTTTTAAATCTTCATATGGACATTCTGTGAAATCTTTCCACGGCCTTCTAGGCAGTCCATCAGTCAACTTCTCAACAGCCCTCCCCCTGAACATAACACTACCACCAATGACTGGCGCTCCCCTGGGTTGCTTATCTGTTTCAACTGCAGGTTTTTTAATGCAAATCGAGCCGACTGGCAAACCCATTCTTTCTGCTGCGATCAAAGCCCGTTTGGGCGGAGTATCTTCCCCTTCATAATGGAATGAGTCGTCGCTTATGCTGAGATCTGAAACTTCTAATTCACATAGGGGTCTGAGCCAGAGCATCGCATCTTCCTCAGATGTTGCCCAGTATGCATTGGTTACCACTCCAGTTTTGAATCCCATATCCTTAGCGATCATGAGACCTTCAAGCATCAGAGGATAAAATAGAAATGGTTCGCCCCCTTCAAAATACACCCATTCTATTGTTCTGATCTTGATCAGCTCATCAAAAACTTTCTTAATCTGTTTTAGAGTGAAAGTTCCCCTTGCGTTCGGACTGCTGTACACGAAACAATGATCACATTCAAAATTGCAGGTATAGGTTAAGAGAAAATGTATTCCCTTCATTTTATCCCTCCATTAAAGATTCATCCTGTAGAAGTTCAAAGCATTCGAGAGACAAACCACTAACTCTATCATTTCTCATCACTACTCCTGAACATAGTTTCTTGGAGCAGTAACCTGGCCAGTAAGCGACCTGTTCATATCCATCTGGTAAGAAGGTTTTATCATTAAAGCCTATCATTAAAGCCTCCTAAGCAGTGTAGCAGAGATCGATTTCAGTTTCAGGGAGACACACCAGTTTATATTTTCAGAACTTGAAGTTGCTCATTTTATCCCCGCTTATCAATCTATGGGTCTTCCCTCCTTAAATCTTTTGAGGATCAGTTTCTTAAATATTAGAGGCTGATCATTTTAAACCGATTATCTTTTACTTGCTCTCTTTATACAGTCTCTTTATACAGTCATTACTTGATCCAGTTTCTTTTTAAGTCTTAAAAATCTCCGTTCACTGGTTTTAGGGGATGATATGATAACTATCTCATACCCTCATCCAAATCCGCGACACCCTGTTACTAAAACTTCTCTCTGGCGAAATAAGGGTTAAAGTTGAAGAAGAATTCGACGAAGAAATTAAGGAGCTTGAAAAGATAAACAAAGAAAAAATCAAGATGCAGAAAACGCTGGATGAAATCTTTAGTAACTAACCACTCTAAACCCGCAGAAAACTATAAGAAAAACAAATCCAACATATCGATATGAAAGTTCAAACTCTCGGTGAAACTAAGAGAAATGAAATCCTGAAAAAACTAACCGAAACACTCAGAAATAGAGAAGAAATCATCTTTGCTTATGTTCACGGTTCATTTTTAACAGGCAGCTTTAGAGATGTTGATGTTGCCGTTTATTTAGAAGATAATAAAGACATTAAAGACGTATTTTACGAACTTCAGCTTGAGGTCGAGCTCGAAAAAATTCTCGGATTGCCTGCTGATACCCGAATCCTGAATTCAGCTCCTCTTTCGTTCAGATTTAGTGTAATCCAGGGTTTGCTTCTTTTCAGCAAGGATGAAAGGACAAGAACAGACTTTGAAGTTTCTACGATCTCAGAATATCACGACTTCGCTTACTTCAGAAGGAGATATAGGAGGGAGGCACTTGGAATTTGATGAGGAGAAAATAACCAAGCTCTCCTCTGAGCTACTCAACGCTTTGAGAATACTTAAGGAACTTGCAGAGCTGCCGAAAGAAGATTTTTTTCAAATCCTCACTACGTGGCAAGTGCAAAATATTTCCTAATCGTTGTCATCGAAGCAGCAATAGACATGTCCAATCATATTATTTCAAGAAACAGGCTCAGAGTCCCTGAGGATTATGCAGACACTTTTAGAGTTATGAAAGAGACCGGGTTTTTCGATGAAGCATTTGCTGAAAAGGCTAATCAGGATGGCAAGGTTCAGAAACAGACTCGTTCATTTGTATTGGGATGTGGATAATGAACTGATTTATGAAATTTTACAAAGGGATGTTGAAGATCTTCAAGTGTTCATTGAAAAATTCATGAGAGGGTTAAAAGTTGAGTAAGAAGTTTTTCCATCAAAACTTTCCAAAGTAAGTTTTATTTAAGATATTTGAGATTATTGAGATTACAAACCAGATATAATTATCGATGAACAAACTCTCGAAAAAGCCACAATGGACCGGTTCAAAGAACTCGGTTATGAGACAGCTTTCGGGCCAGATATCAGTCTGGGTGGTGAAAGGCAGGAAAGGGATCACCATTCTGACGTTATTCTCTTGGAAAGATTACGAAGCTCCCTAAGAAGAATTAACCCCAAAGTCTCGGATGAGGCAATAGAGGAGACAGTTCACAGAATATTAAACATCTCACTCTAGATATTGCAGTGCCAACAGAGAGTTCCATTTAGTGCTCAGAAATGGAGTAAGAGTCGAAATAGAAAAATATGGGGAAAGAAGGGGCGAAAACATCTGGCTCTTCGATTCTGATAATCCATCAAACAATGACTGGCAGTCAATCAGTTCAGGGTCATAGTGGGAGCACAACAGGGTCCCGAATATTGTTGTTTTTGCCAACGACATCCCTCTTGCAGTTATAGAACTCAAAAACCCATTTGACGTTAATGCTACTCTTGTTAAAGCCTACAACCAGCTTCAGACCTACAAAAGAGAAATTCCTATTCTTTTATACTACAACGAAGTTCTTGTTGCCAGTGATGGAAGTGAAGCAAAGTTCTGCATAACCAAAGAGAATTGCAGGTAATAAGAAAAAATAAGATTATGTTTAACTTTAAACTTAAACATGGTCAAAACAATAACGATAAGAGATGATATCTATAAGAAATTACTTGCCATAAAGGGGGATGAATCCTTCAGCGAGCTAATCGAAAGGCTCATTGAAGGCAAAGGCGTTGAAATTCTCAAGAAGATTGGAAGCAAAGTGGAGATTTCCGAAGAGGAGAAGGAAATGATGCTAAAAGAGATCTACGCGAAGAGGGGGGAAAGGAGGGTTTTTTCTGATAGTCCTTGACACCGATGTCCTGATAGAGATTTTTGACAAAAAGTCTAGGAAAGGAGAAGAGGTTTTGAAAAAGCTTGAAGGGCACGATGTGGCAACAACCTCAATAAACTTGCATGAGATCGCCTATGGCTTTAACAGAATTGGAAAAGAACTGCCGGGAGAGATAAGATTTCTAAAAGTTTTTGAGTTTACATCAGAAGACAGTTTGCTATCTGCAAAAACAGAAACGCAGTAATGGCAACATTTAATAAAAAACATTTCGAAAAGTTTGGTAAGTATGGTTTGAAGCTGTTTTATGTTTGATCTCATGACATCCTGACTCTGCATAACAACAGAAGGGAACTGGAACGTGATAAGAAAAAACAATGTATGTGGGCGTTCCCGAGCACCACAAAAACACCATTGCAAAAGTCAAAACCGCAGATAAATGCCTGATCTGCGTTATGTCCATTAGGAAGGACAAGGAAATTATTCCTACTGTGTCGTTGCTGCCTACGATGTAACATCTGAAGTCTTTAAAGATAACAAAAAGATGTTCAAATCCACACCAAACCGAAGCGAGATATATCCGCTCAGAATTCTGAAACCCCTCAAGATTTTCTCAACTCCAGTGGGGTTTCAAATCTTTAATTCCCAAACTGGAATTCATCAAGAACAAGCAGAGATGGGCAGAGCACATTCAGGGTAAAGCGATGAGGGAGATTCCTGAAGAGGATTACGAACTGATTGTAAGGGAAAAATGGGAATAGCTGTATCCAATGGTCTGTAAGGTTAACTGAGATAGTTTCATAGTTGAAAACCACGATGAGCTTGAAGGATTATCGGATGAGATTCTTACAGTGGAAGACTTGGAACTGTGGATCTAATGATTGCATTCAGCAGAAGTGGAAGGGGGCTGAAGAGCTTAAGAAGCAGATAAAAGAGGTTGAAAAATGGATGCAGTCCTTGATACAAGTGTGATTATTTAAATTTCGACAGTTCTAGTAGAGCATCTCAGTAATTAACTCTGTTCGAGCTTTATTGCGGAAATCTGAACAGGAGGGAAAAGATATTCTTGGTGTTTTATTAAACCTTCAGCGATCTATTTTCATCGTCAATAACAGGGTTATGATAGAATATACTCCTATATGGTTGCTTCACAAAAAGAACAGACGCCGGGGGTGGGACTTGAACCCACGCGTCCCAGAAGGGACACGAGCTCTCTGGTGGAACAACTCCAGGCTCGCGCAGTGCCTCTCTGCCACCCCGGCTCAGTGTAGGTAAATGATTGAAGCTCCGGTAAACGGTAAAACTCCAGCTCTCGAACATACAATTGTAAATATGGTAGATATAAAGAATTATCGGTATGGTAATTCTTTGATATAGTTCATCTTTTTGAGATTAAAACATAAAACATAAATCAAAGCCCCATTAATGCGCAAGCTTAAGTAAACATGCTTAAAGAAATTTAGAATTATATTAAAGAAATTTAGAATTATAAGCCTTATGGAAAACTGAATCTCATCTCAACGTTAGCTTTCAAATTTTCCAGCCTCTGTCGTCTCTCTCCTTCTCTGATTCGCTGTCATTATCTTTAATTGTATCGAGTTCTCTTTTATCGGTATCATCAGTAAATTCCCATTTTTTACCTTTTTTCATTTTTCTCTCCACTATCAGAACTGTGAGGCCGATAACAACTAAGATAAATCCAGAAAAAAGCAACCAGTCTCTGAATGGGCTTTTATCTGCTTCTTCATAGCCTGACATATCTTTTTTATCATCTGATAGAACTTCTGAAACCCTGATCGATATAATATCTCCTGCAGATAGGTTTGTTGAGTGGAACACATTATAGTTTTCTCCCCTAAAGTTGAAACCTCCATCAAAAATGAGGTTATCGGAGACGTCAGTTACCTGATATGCATCGGCTACAAATATAATAAATCTGGAGGTGTTTAGGGTTATTTTCTTGGTCAGATCGTTGCTCGATAGCATGTATTCTATCGCAGTATGAGTTTCCATCCCTGGATGCAGAACAGTATTTTTGAAAATTATTGATGATGCTTTTGAATCAAATTCCAGATTGGAGTATTGCAGATTCCCCGAAATATTCTCTATTGCTGACCCTATAGGAATCTCAATACTCAGATCGCCCAAATAGCTTTTGTTACCATAATTTGAAATCGAAACGACCTCCATAACATATGGTCTCTGACCTGGAAGAACTACGATATGTGAGGTATCTATTTTCAAGCCCTTCTGGTCTGAGGTGTAACTGAGATAAATACCTACTTCTGAGTCATTGGTGAGGCTAAAAGTTTTGATAAAGGTATTGTTATGATATTCAGCTGAAATCAGATACTTTCCTTTTGGAAGTGAATAAGTTATTCTTTCTGAATAAAGTGTCTCGGTCAGTGTTAAATCCATCCCGGAAATTCTCAGCTTGATGAAGCCTCCATCATAATCCCGAAAAGAGATAGTGAGATTCGCATTTGTCGAATTCTTCTTAACCTCTTCAGCAACAACCAGTTGAACCGGCTGAGCTATTGATGTGAATGGTATCTGAGATACTGAAAATATTGATGTTGAAGACACCAGTACCATAACTAAAAGAATTATAACTATCTTTACGGATTTTATGGAATTTACATGTGATTTTAATTTTGGTTTCACGTTCAGTATCTTTTTCATAATGTTTCCCGGTTTAACGTTTAAAGTCTTTAACTTTTACCATGTGTATATCCAACTCACAGCAACTCCATGAAGATCAATCTGGGCCGTTTAACAATAACTGTACTACCCGATGTCATGTAGTATCTGTTTCGCTCTTGAATCTCTCACTCGCTCTTATGCGAATCCTGCACTAAACTATTATATATGATTTTATTTAAAATCAGAGTATGGGTGAGGTATTTTTTACAGATTCAAGAGCGAAAGTAACTGATCCGTCTAAATGGTATCAGCCAGATTTGAGCCTTGTGAGCAAGCTTAGAGATTTGATTAAGAAAAGTGGGATTCTTGACTTTATCTCTAAAAACGATATTGTAGCCATTAAAACTCATTTTGGCGACAGAGGAACAACAAAAACGCTTAGGTCGATTTACCTGAGAACTCTTGCCAAAGAAATACAGAAGCTTGGTGGGAGACCTTTCATTACTGAAACCACTGGACTTGGTTTAAATAGGGACAGAGCAACTGCTCTTGGCAGACTTGAGATCGCTGAAGAAAATGGATACACATCGCAGACTGTTGGAGCGCCAATTATAATAGCAGATGGGCTGAGAGGTTTTGATTTCATTAAAACAAAGATAGGTGGAAAACACCTCAAAGATATTTACGTTGCAAAGGCTTTCGAGAGTGTTGATAAGGTTGTATGCGCAACGCATTTCAAACTTCACATGCAAGGAGGGATAGGAGGAAGTATTAAGAACGTCGGAGTTGGCTGTGTTGCAAAGCCATCAAAATATGATCTCCATTGCTCCAGTCCCCCTGAGATTAATGAAAAGTGTACGCAGTGTGATGATTGCGTTACCATCTGCCCGGTGAGTGCAATTGTTGATTACAAGATCGATCTTTCCAGATGCATGAAATGTACTGGATGTTATGAGGTTTGTGAATATAACGCTGTAAATGTGGGCCCGTGGTTGAGGGGGTCAGAAATAGCTGAAAGGATAGTCGAGTGTGCAAAAGGCGTTTTTGAGGTTATCGGAAAAGAAAACTTTGCCTTTATCAATTTCATGATCGACATAACACCCCACTGTGATTGCCATCCCTACAGCGATAATCCTATTGCTCCAGATGTTGGCATTTTTGCATCTCGAGACATCGTCTCGGTAGATTCAGCTTGCTTTAATGTTCTCAAAAAGCTTGAAAGCAATAAAGATGCCCTCACAGGAGAACGAAAGTTCTGGGAGTGGACTGCACCCGAGGTTCAAATTGAGTATGCAGCAAAACTCGGTCTCGGGGACATGAAATATGACATTCTCATGATAGAATGAATGGTCTTGGGGTATTGACTTTGATGGTTTGAGAATTGCGACGTAAAATTAAGATTAAAATTCAGGAGGCATTTCATGAAAGAAAACTGGTATGAAAGATATAGCAGACAGCTAATGATCTCTGATTTTGGAGAAAAAGCACAGAAGAGACTTTTCAATTCAAGAGTACTTGTTGTTGGGGCTGGTGGGTTGGGTAGCCCCGTAGTAATGTATCTGGCTGCTGCAGGAGTGGGTGAACTTAGTATAGTTGATTTTGATACTGTTGAGCTCAGCAATCTTCAGAGGCAGGTTATTCACGCTGGAAAACTTGGGTGGAATAAGGCAGAATCCGCAAAGGAGTTCGTTGAGGGGTTGAACCCTGAGGTTTCTGTGGAAACGGTAACTGAAGAAGTGGAACCTGAAAATGTATTGCGGTTGGTAAATGGGCATAGTGCTGTTGTATCCTGCCCGGACAATTTCCGTACAAGATTCCTTCTAAACGATGCATGCAGAATCCTGGACATACCAATGATTCACGCTGCAATTTTCGAATTTGAAGGGGAAGCAATGACTATAGTCGACTCACCGTGCTATAGATGTCTTTATCCAGAGGCTCCACCTCAGACCACTCCAGGCATTATTGGTGCGACTGCCGGGATGTTGGGTAGCATTCAGGCGGTGGAAACACTTAAAGTTTTAACTGGAATTGGGGAGATTCTCAAAGAAAAACTTCTGAGAATTGATCTTCGATCAATGGAATTCTATAATATTCAAATCTCGAGAAATCCTTCTTGCCCGATCTGCAATGGAAAAATTAAAAAAATTCATCCTGAAAACTACCAGGGATCCTGCAGGGCCGTAAGATTCGATTAAGTTTGAGTATTTAAAATTGATAAGGGCAAGGCTCCCTATTTATTTCCTATGATTCCTTTAAACTCTTCAACAATCTTTGGGAGCACATCACCAGCCTTTCCATATACTACGGCATCGAAGAGATAGTCTTTCTCAGTAGGTTCAGTATTTATTATTGCAAGTCTGGCTCCAGCATCCCTTGCCATCTCTGGTAGGCTTGCGGCAGGATAAACCACAAGAGATGAACCCACAACGATGAAAAGATCAGATTTCTTCGCTTCATCCATCGCCTCTAAGAGAACTCCATGAGGCAATGGCTCTCCAAAGAAAACAACTCTCGGCTTCAGAAATTCGCTTCCACACTCCCTACAAACAGGCTGTGTGTTGTGAAGAGCTTTTTCTATATCTTCCCATCTGTATTCCTTCCCACAGTCCAGACAATCAACATAACTCATAGAGCCGTGAAGTTCGAGAACTTTTTTACTTCCGGCCATCTGGTGAAGCATGTCGATGTTCTGGGTTATCACCGCTCTCACAGGCCCAACTCTCTCAAGTTCAGCTATCGCATAGTGGCCGGGATTGGGTGTAGCTTTAGTTTTTACAATCAATTCTTTTGCAAACTCCCAGAAAGCCTTCGGATTTCTTTTGAATCCATAAATTGAGGCGACCTCTTCCGGATTGTACTTCTGCCATAAACCTCCTGCACCTCTGAACGTAGGAATACCACTTTCTGCAGAAATTCCAGCACCTGTAAAGACCACAGCATGTTCAGACTCGGAAAGCATCAGGGAAATTTTTTTAATTTTCTCCTCAAGGAACATATGTGTACTGTAACCTCATCCAACAAAAAATTTATTAATTGATTCTTTGATGAGAAGGATAGGAGGGATTAAAACGGCAAGAAAAAGACAGGCAAGAGTAAAGGATAAGTGGACGCTTAAAAAATGGTTCACATTAATTGCTCCTGAGTATTTTGGAATGGCTGAAATAGGCTTAACACCTGCAGATGAACCCGAGAAAGTGTTGAACAGAACAGTGGAGGTAACATTAGCTGAGCTGACCAATGATTATTCCAATCAGAACCCTTACAAGAAACTCTATTTCAAGGTTTACAGGGTTGCAGGAAGTAATGCATATACAACTTTCCTCAAGTATGAACTTGGCAGAGATTACCTCAACAGCCTGACAAGAAGGAGAACAACCAAGGTCGAGGATGTTATTGATCTCACCACTGCTGATGGATATCTGCTGAGAGTAAAGCCAGTAGCTTTCACAATTAAGAGATGCAAAACGTCTCAGAGGCGAACAATAAGGGCGATAATGAGGGAGATAGTTCAGAGAGCAGGTACTGAGCAGAATTTCGTTCAGTTCATTCAGGAGTGCATACTGGGCAAAGTACCTTCCGAGATCTATAAGAATGCAAAGAAAATCTATCCTCTCAGAAGGGTTGAAATAAGAAAGATTGAACTCTTAAAAGAACCAAAGGGATTGGAGAGAGGTGTAGTCGAACTCGAGAAGGTTGAAGCTGGAAAAGCTGAAGAAGCGGCCTGAACAATTTCTTTTTTTAATTTGAATGAAATCGAAGATCCTTCTCACTCTTGTAATGCTTATATGGGCAGGTTCATTTGTTTTTATTAAATGGGGATTGCTGGAGCTCGATCCGTATAATCTGGCATTCTGGAGATTTCTTTTAGCTTCACCCCTTCTTTTTGCCTACGTGTTTCATCACAAAAAAGCAGAATTGTTTAAATTCAGTAAAAGGGACATAATCCCTCTGATCGTTCTCGGACTGACGGGTGTCTCTATACTTTATGTGATTCAGTTTCTGGCACTGAAAATGACAACAGCCATAAATGGCTCGATTCTTATAAACAGCTCCGTTCTTTTCATTGCCATTTTTTCAATTGCGGTTCTAAAGGAAAACGTATCAAACAAAAGGATTACTGGTATCATCCTGGGTATTTTTGGTATATCTCTGGTTCTGTCCAATGGAAAACTAAATTTTTTTACGAGTTCGACACTGATTGGGGATTTACTGATGGTCTTTGATGGATTGCTCTGGGCAGGCTACACTATAGTTGGAAAAAATCTGATCTCCAGGTATGATACTGATGCTGTTACTGCCTGGGCGTTTGCAATAGGGGTTGTAACACTGATCCCATTTGTCATGTGGACAGGGATACAAGTACCTTCCAGCCTGGTCACCTGGGCGTCTATCCTTTATCTGGCTCTGCTCTGTTCATTTTTTGGTTATCTTATCTGGTACTGGACACTGAAAGTTGAGGATGCATCCAGAATAGCCGTTTACATATATCTGATTCCATTCTTCACAGCAATAATGGCATTTTTCTTACTGCAGGAAGAAATTACCCTGATAAAGGTGGTGGGAGGAGCCGTAACCGTAATTGGAATTTACCTTGCCGAAAAGGGTTAGCCTGCTGATAGAGTTAACTTGCTGATGAGCCTTAACAATTACTGTTTTAATCAGGTTTTTCTGCCAATTACCAGTCTGGAAAAATATTTTATAAGGTTGGACAATTTAGAACTATGGGATTCGAATGGTATACTGATTTTGTTGATATGGATTATGAGCCTTCAGAGGATGAAATAATATGTCACTTTAAAGTTATCCCCTCTGGAATCTCTATTGAGGAGGCGGCTGGTAGAGTTGCATCAGAAAGCTCTGTTGGTACATGGACGACTCTTGCTAAACTTCCGGATGGAATCAGGGATCTTATGGCGAAGGTGTTCAGAATAGATGGCAAAATGATAAGCGTTGCATATAAAACTGATCTATTTGAAAAGGGGAATCTCCCACAATTTCTAAGTTCTGTTGCGGGAAACATCTTTGGAATGCGAGCAATCGATGGTTTGAGGTTTGAAGATTTTGAGATTCCCGAAAGTTTTGCAAAAAGTTTCAGAGGCCCTCAGTTTGGAATTAACGGCGTCAGAAAGATTCTGAAAGTTAAGGACAGGCCGATTACCGCAACAGTTCCCAAGCCCAAAGTTGGTTTTAATGCCGATGAATACTCTAACATCGCTTACGAAGCATGGGTTGGGGGAATTGATCTGGTTAAGGATGATGAGAACCTTACGAGCCAGCCCTTTATACCCTTTGAAAAAAGGCTTGAGAAAGTCATGAAGGCTAGAGATGAGGCCGAAAAGGAAACGGGCGAGGTAAAAAGCTATCTGATAAATATAACTGCTGAGACGCAGGAGATGGTTCGGAGGGCTGAGCTCGTCAGAGACTATGGAAATGAATTTGTTATGGTGGATATTCTTACTACAGGATTTGCCGCTCTGCAAACAATCAGAGACGTCTGCGAAGAGCTGGGGCTTGCAATACACGCTCATAGAGCAATGCATGCAGCCTTCTCAAGAAATCCCGAACATGGGATATCTCTCGCTGTACTCTCAAAGCTTGCGAGGATTGCAGGAGTTGACAATATGCACGTGGGAACTGGAGTAGGAAAGATGGCCGGAGCAAGAGAAGAGGTTATAAGACTGTCTGAAATCTGCAGAAAAGAGTGGTATCATTTCAAGAGGGTCTTTCCTGTGTCATCAGGAGGTTTGCATCCTGGACTGGTTCCGGATGTCATCGATTTCTTTGGAGTTGATGTCATAATACAGGCTGGTGGAGGGGTTCATGGACACCCAGGAGGTACGAGAGCTGGAGCTGCTGCCTTACGTCAGGCAATTGACGCATCAATCAAAGGAATTCCCATTGAAGAATATTCTGAAGGTAAGATAGAGCTGAAAAATGCACTGGAGAAATGGGGTAAAATCAGTCCGAAATAGTCCGGAGATTTGAGTTATCGAGGATTCAAATTATTTTTAAGATATCTGGATTCGAATTATTTTTAAACTTTCAATATCAGTTTAGTTTATGACTCGAATCGGTGGTGCGGGTGAGCTTTTTGGAACCAATGGTGTTCGTGGTGTGGCTAATGAAGAGCTTACAGCTGAAATGGCTTTAAATCTTGGCAGAACAATCGGTTATTTGAGAAAGGGAAGAATTGCAATAGCAACTGATGCAAGAATCTCATCACACATGTTCAAGTGTGCTGTGATTGCTGGAATAACTTCCGTTGGCAGTGATGCTGTGGATCTCGGAATGGCACCAACTCCAGCTCTACAGTACTATGTGAAGGAGGAGAAATTGGTGAGTGGAGGGGTAATCGTTACCGCAAGCCACAATCCGAGAGAATACAACGGTATAAAATTTGTGCATTCTGATGGTACCGAATTCACACGGGAAATGGATGAAGAAAGTGAGAAAGTCTATAAAAGTAAGGACTTCAAGCTTGCAAACTGGGATAAGGTCGGTCAGCTGTTTTGTGATGACTGTATAAGGATGTATATTGATGGAATCAAAAGTGTGATTGATGTTGATACTATTTCTGAAAAGAGGTTTAGGGTTGCTGTTGATTGCGGAAATGGGGCTGCAACGGTGACAACTCCTCAACTTTTAAAGGAGCTTGGCTGTGATGTTATAAGTATAAATGCCCATCCAGATGGTAGATTTCCCCAGAGAGATCCTGAACCTGTAGAAAATGCTGTGGAATTTCTTAAGAAGGTTGTAAGAGAGATATCTGCAATTTTTGGTGTGGCTCATGATGGGGATGCCGATCGCGCTACCTTTGTCGATGAAAAAGGGAATTTCATAAGCGAGGATGTGATGCTGGCACTTATGGCAAAGTATTATGTGGAGAAAAATGGTGGTGGGAAAGTAGTCACCCCAGTTTCGAGTTCTAAATGTGTGGAAGATGCTGTTAAACAGGCTGGAGGAGAGATAGTTTATACTGCAGTTGGATCACCTGTGGTCGTAAAGGTTATGAAAGAGATTAAAGCGGTTTTTGGTGGAGAGGGTAATGGAGGGCTCATATTCCCTGAACATCTGCTTACCAGAGATGGGGCAATGAGTGCAGCAAAGGTCCTCGAATTGATTGCTGAGACAAATAAACCCCTGTCTGAGCTTGTAAAGGATATTCCAGAATATTATACTCTCAAAGTTAAGGTGCCATGCAGAGATAAGGGTAAGCTTATTCAGGGATTGAGAGAGGAGTTTCCGGAAGCAAACTTCACAGATGGGGCGAGAATCGACTATGAGGATGGATGGCTTCTTGTAAGACCATCAGGAACTGAACCAATAGCGAGGATTTTTGCAGAAGGTAAAACCTCGAAGAGGGCAGAAGAGCTCCTTGAACTGGGCATTGAAAAGGTTAAGAAAATTCTGGGTTGATTTATTTCAATTGATCGATTCTATTTATATATACATCTGTAAGATTTTTCTGAATTTCTCCAGCACACATCCGAAATATTCAAAAGGCACGGGATAACTTTAAGACTATGGATGAACTTGAGATGATTAAACAGAAAAAGTTGAAGGAGATGATGGAGAAGATGGCGGGAACTAAGGAGGAAAAGATCATTTTACAGCCAGTAATACTCAACTCATCAAATTTTAACAGTTTTTTAAAGGAGAACAAATATGCTGTTGTTGATTTCTGGGCAGAATGGTGTGCTCCGTGTAAAATGATGGCTCCCGTGATTGATGAACTCGCAAAGGAGTATGCCGGAGAAATCGTCTTTGGAAAAATTAACACAGATGAAGCCCAGAATATTGCAAACAGATATGCAATAACTGCAATTCCAACTCTGATATTCTTCAGAGACGGAAAACCTGTGGATAAACTGGTTGGTGCGGTGCCCAAGGGAGAAATTCTCAGGTGGATCAGACGGAACAAAGGCAAATAATCTCATTTTTTAACTGGCTTGATTTGACCGGTTTTGTTTTTCATCATACGTTTTTATCATTTCTTAATCGCTTTTAGAACCCTGAAAGCAGGAATAGAAGCACAGGAACCATTATAGAAATGAAAAACCCATGTATGAATGCTATGAGTCCTGTTTCCGGGTTTGAGAATCTTGTTATAATCGGGAGTGAAGAATCCATAGTCGTAGCACCACCGATTGATATCGCTTTTATTTTATCTCCCATTTTTGGGTAGAATATGAATGTCAGAACCTCCCTTATAAAGTTGGCAGTAAAGCCAAGAGCTCCTGCAAACGCTCCAAAATTTTTTGCAAGAAAAGGTCCTGTAAGTGAATACCACCCCATTCCGGCAGCAACAGATAATGTGATGATACTTGGTAAACTGGTCAGGAAAGACAGCAGGAGTCCAGCCATAAGAGAACCTGATACGGTTCCGAGCGCGATTAAAAATCCAAATTTCCAGGATTTCTTTATTTTATCCAGCCTCGATTCAGCAAGACCCATGTCGAGACCTATTATGAAAACGAGTAATATGAGGATAAACTGCACGAACTCTCCGGAAATATCACTCAAAAAAATGTGTACGTCATACAGTATCTCTAAGGTTCCGGAAAGATATCCAAAGGCAATTCCAAAAAGGAGTATCAGGAGAATAGTAATCACGAACATCAGATCTCACCTTTAATTTTGAAAATCAATCTTGTAACGAGATAGCTGAAAAACATTGTCATCAGTGCAAAAATCAGAGAAAGCTGGCCTACCTGAAAAATCTCCTCAATGTTCAGTTTTCTTCCGATATCAAAACCCAGAAAGAATATCAGCAAAAGCAAGGTGATATGGATACTTTTGGAGATTAAACTTTTTTCTGGACTTTTTTCAATTTTTTCAAGAATGATTCCCGCTGTAAGACCAGAAATAAGGGCGATAAGATACTCTATCATTTCCACTCATTCCAGTTAACTGAAAAGCAATCTGAAATAACCTATATAGGGTATCCTGAATTTAGCCACACCAACAATCCACTCTTTTTTGATTGGTTTAGAAACAAATGGCTGATCAGGTACGCCATTGTAATCCCCCTGAGTTATGTAACCTGAATTCGGTGCTATGTTCTTTGTAAGGAGAATGCGATTTCCAACTTTAATGGGGATGTTCTCCCCTTTCTGGACGTAGGCTATAACTCTATGGATTATTGGAGTTCTCCTATCATCACCGTTTGGTTTATAGACAATAACATCTCCATAGTCTCCAAAACTTTTATATCCTTTCTGAGCACCTTCAATATAAGTGATGATATCCGTCCTGTCAGGGCTGACAAGAAAAATAACGTCTCCACGATGCATGTTTGGCTCCATACTCCCTGATTCTACCGCAACCATAAATGGCCAGGTCCCAGTTATAAGAATCCCTATTGCCACTATTACTGCCACAATTACAAGGGTCGAAAGGATATCTTTTGCAATACTGATGGCAGAGGATTTCATGTCCATAGATACTGGAGGTTGATGAATGGTAATTAAAGATATCGACTCTAAGCTCATCGTTGCAAAGTTTGCAATGCATGGATTTAATATACACCCCCATGCTGTGGAACTTCTAAGAAACACACCTATCGACGATTTAAAGCTTGATCAGTTTATTGAAAAGGCATGTAAGATGCTGGACGGTTGTTTGATCGTCACTCCTGATGAAATAAGCAGAATTCTGGATAAAATCCAGGGTCAGTCGATGAATCCGGTAGATCACTCAGAAAAGAAAATCGGGGCGCTATATGATGTGAATAATTCGATTAATAACAGAATCCCTGTCGTATCAAAATCAGAAAAGAAATCAGGATTTGAACTCACCTCGGAATTAACAAGAAAATCCGGAATAGGAGTTGAGAAAACCTTAACCGATGGCATAACCGGTGGTAAAACAGATAAAGATCTAAATATCAGGGTTATCAGAGATATTACTGGACATTCAACATGTGAAGGTGGAATTAGCGATTTTGTGGTTCATTTTAATTCTAGATTCGAAAAAATATCAAAGTTTTTGAAAAGGAGAATAAGTGCCGTTCCTATAAAATCTGCTCCAAAGCTCAAAAGTGAGAAAGTCGAGATTGTTGGGATTGTGTGTGATGTTCGTGAAACTGTGAACGGTAACTACATTATAGAACTCGAAGATAACAGCGGAAGAATCAGTGTTATTGCAACAGGAAGGCTGAAAGAAATAGCTACTGAGCTTTTAGGCGATGAGGTAATCGGCGTTTCTGGAAATCTGAGGGGTAGATTTATAATTGCCGACAGAATAATTTTTCCGGATATCCCACAAAATGGCAGAAAGATTGAAAAAGATTTTTCACTGGTGTTTATCTCCGACATTCACTTTGGAAGCAATACATTTTTGAAAAAAGAGTGGAACACCTTCATTAAATGGCTGAACTGCGAAATAGGGAACGAGTACATGCAGAATCTTGCTGAAAGTGTCAAGTGCATATCTATCGCAGGTGATGTTGTAGATGGGGTCGGGATTTATCCTGACCAGGACAAAGAACTTGAAATATATGATATCTACCAGCAGTATGAGGAGGCAGCATTCCAGCTTGACAGAATTCCAAAAAGGATAAAAATTATTCTTTCTCCCGGAAACCACGATGCAGTAAGGCAGGCTGAACCTCAGCCCTCCCTGCCAAAAGAATTCGCTGAACTTTTTTCCAGTAATGTTATAAACGTCGGCAATCCAGCATACATTGATGTAGATGGTGTAAACGTCTTAATTTACCATGGAAGGAGCTTTGACGACATTATAACAAAAATTTCGAGACTCAGCTATTCCGATCCGGTAAGGGCCATGGAAGAAATACTGAAGCGAAGACATCTTGCTCCAATGTATGGTGGTAGATCTCCGTTAGCTCCGGAGAAAGAGGATTTTCTCGTTATTGATGAAATACCCGACATACTTCATACAGGACACATCCATACTTATGGCACCGGATTTTACAGAGGTGTTATGGTTGTGAACTCATCTACATGGCAGAGCCAGACTGAATTCCAGAAGAAGGTAAATCTCAATCCAATGCCTGGTAACGTTGCAATCTACAAGCCGGGTGGAAAAATCCACAGACTGAGATTTTATAAAGAGAATCAGTAGTATCATACAATTATGTGGGCATTGGGTGTATTTGGCCAGGGAGTATCTCTTTTCTAGACGGATGATAGATTATGTTTTTGTTTCTAGATTATGTTTTTGTTTCCCACTCGAAAATTTTTTCAGGAGTATGGGTAATATTTATCCATGAAATTGAAATACCGTGGTGTTGAGATCGAGTTTTACAATGGTGATATCACAAAGCTTGAGGTTGACGCGATAGTTAATGCAGCCAACACCAGGCTTTACATGGGTGGAGGGGTTGCAGGAGCTATAAAAAGGGCAGGTGGAAAAGAAATAGAGGATGAAGCAGTCCTGAAAGGACCTGTTAAAATAGGTGAGGCTGTAGAAACAACGGCAGGCAGGCTGAAAGCGAAATACGTAATTCATTCACCCACAATGGAGCTGGACTTCAAAACTGATGAAGTTAAGGTTCGTTCAGCGATGAAAGCTGCTTTAGACAAGGCAAGAGAACTTGGAATCAGCTCAATTGCATTCCCGGCTCTTGGTACGGGTGTTGGAGGCTTTCCTAAAGACAGAGCTGCAGAGATTATGGTTGAGGAAGTCAAAAGGCATGTCGATAGCGAAACTTCTCTGAAAAAAATAGTTCTTGCGGACATAAGTGAAGAACAGGTGGAATATTACAGAAAGTCTGCTGAAAGAATTCTCTTTTAGTAAGATTTTTAAACCATTTCACAATATTAACGATTAATAATCTAAAGAAAATAATAAATACTTACTCATCGAATGGATGGCGAGCCCATGGTATTCGCATCAAATCCCTGCACTCCAGTACAGGATGACGAAGATTTTAAACAGATTGTTGTTACGGATAGACAGGGCGATATATATGTTATAAGAAAATACGAGCATGAAAAGGACAGAGAAAAATTGATAAAAATGTATGAGACTTTCAGTCCAGAATTAAGGTGCCTCGGTTTACCACCAACTACGAGGGTTGCGATTGAGAACTGGATCGATTATCTGGCTAAAAATGGTTTTGCACTGGTTGCAGAGAAGGATGGCAGGATTATAGGACATGTTGTGGCTGTACCAACTGAGGACAAAAGGGATGTTGATCTTACCATATTTGTCCACCAGGACTCCCAGAACAGAGGCATTGGACAGGAATTAATGAAAACAATAATTGATTACTGCAGAAGTAAGGGATATAGAGGAATTATGCTCGTTACAGAGAGAACGAATGCCAGAGCGATTCATGTTTACAGGAAAATGGGTTTTGAAGTCGTCGATCCCTATCTGGAATACGACATGTATCTGAGGCTTAGGGATTGATTAGATTTAAGAGTTACTATGGTTAATGGCCACATCCCTGATTGCGCAAAACGGGCGGACTACAATTCGGCAACCTGATGGTTATTTTCCAATTTTAAGTATCTCTCTTGCATGGGCCTTCATTATGTCTGATCTGGTTATTAATCCTTTCAGAGATGAGTTATCTCTCGAAACAACTGGAAGTCTTCCAATATTTTTTGAAGTCAGTTTTTTAAGAGCTTCTTCCAGATTTTCATCAGGATATGTTACGATTAATTCTCTTGTCATAATATCCTCAACCTTAGTATCATTCCTTTTTTCAACAGGCACTCTTTCAACATCTTCAAATGTGACTATTCCGATGAGATGTCCATTTTTGATTACTGGATACCCGAGATGTCCGGTGGATTCGATCAGTTCAAGCAGTTCCAGCACGCTCATGCCCGGTTTGACCGATATTACCTTATCGGCAGGAACCATTGCATCTCTTACCTTCACGTTTTCAAGGACGTCAATTAACATTTCAGCTCTGTGTGCTGGACTGTCAACTCTCGTTGAAACCTGTTCGCTGTAAATTGAATTGTTTCCAGTGATTTTATATGCTACAATGGAGGACACCATCAGTGCAGGGAGAAGATTGTAGCCTCCAGACATCTCCATGACCATTATGATAGCAGCCATGGGTGTTTTTGCAGCAGCTGAAACGAAAGCTGCCATTCCAACGAGGACATAAGACTCGGGAGTTACTACAATATCTGGAATGATGCTGTTAAAGAAGTGGCCGAGCAATGCCCCAAGCATTCCACCAATAACTACTGAAGGTGCAAAAACACCTCCACTTCCACCCGATCCTATGGTAAATGATGTAGCGATTATTTTCGCAAAAATGAAGGCAAAAATAAAGCTAAGGGCCAACCTGCCGTCAATGGCAAGTTGAACATATCCATATCCCATCCCCATCACACCAGGGATGAGCATTCCGATGATTCCTGTAATCAGTCCACCAATTGCGGGCTTGAGATAAGGAGTGATTTTTAACTTTTTGAACAAATCGTGTATGGTATAGAATGATCTGATATAAAGCAGACCTGTTACACCTGCAATTACGCCAAGAAACAGATATAGAAACATCTCCAATGGTGAATGAATTCTCAGATCCGGAACTGAGAAGATTCTCAGAGTTCCAAAGGGTATGTGGTTTGTGTAGCCGAGTATCACATCGTAGACAGTGTAAGCCACAATCGATGAAGTGAAGGCAGGAATTAGTGCTTCAACTTCATAGTCTCTCTTGTAGAGAACTTCAATTCCAAAAAGAGCACCGCCAAGAGGGGATTGGAATATGCTCCCGATCCCACCTGCGACACCACATATGAGAAGTACCCGTCGATCCCTGTCTGAGAGTTTTAAAATCTTTCCAATGGCCGAACCGAATCCGGCTCCAATCTGGGCTATTGGACCCTCTCTTCCCGCACTTCCTCCAGAACCAATTGTTATCGCTGATGCTATGGTTTTGATTATTGGAACCCTGCCCCTTATGTCTCCTTTCAATCTATGGAATGAACGGATTACTGCATCAGTTCCATGTCCTTCTGCCTCGGGAGCAAATCTGTAAACCAGAATACCGCTGAGCAGTCCACCTATTGCTGGAATCAGGAAAAGTGGGATATTGGTTGAATCGAATGACCATGGCAGTACCTCAACATCTCCACTTGCTGGATAGGGTTCAAAACCACCCATTCCGGTTAAAAATACTTTTGTAGATAATTCGAGCAGGGTGTAAAAGAAGAAAGCACCTAAGCCTGACACAACACCAACCAGTATTGAAAGTAGTATAAGTGCTCTTGCTCTCAGTGGGGGTTTTCTGCTCACCTTGCTAAATATAACTTTGAGAAGTTAAATCTTTTGATAATCTAAGAAGCATCGGTAAATCGTTTATCGGATAGGAGTACCTCGATTGCTCTAATCAGCTCAGTTTCGTTATTAAACCTCCTGTTTTCTTGTGTCAGATTCAGTATTTTTTCATACAGTCTTTTTGCTCTTTCCCCGGCAAAATTTCTACTATCAAAATCATCTTTTTCAAGTATGAAAAGTTTTTCAGATTCAGCAGCTGCTAAAGCAGCCTCTAAGTTTTTTAAATTCCCTTCACCAACACTCAGATTCGTCAAAATTACAAAATCACTTTTTTTGATCATTTCAAGATTTTCTGAATGGGATTTCTCGCTTATCTTGGAAAATGGAGGTTCATCAATAACATCTCCCTTCAATTCAGTCACTGTAACCCAGTCAGAGTCGAGGACGTTCAATACCCCTGCTGAAATCATGAATCCCTTCTCCCATAGATTCCTGATGACGTTGTTTCCACTCCCGCCTCCACATATTATGTGGACTCTTATGTTTGAAATAGCAGATCTTCTGGCAGCAGGAACGATGTGGATACGTCCACCAAAGTTTTTTACCTCAACATCAGCTCCAAAAACATCCCTTATACTCTCCCTCGTTATTACGGCTTCTGGTACTCCAGCCTTCACGATTCTGCCTCTCTTGATCAGAAGCAGTTTATCGCAGTAAGCTGAGGCAAGATTTATGTCGTGTATAGCAATAATTGCCGAACCATAATCTTTGATCCTCTTTTTTATCAGGCTCATTATTTCAATCTGAGAGGAGATGTCAAGATGAGATGTTGGTTCATCCAGCAGAAGAATTTCGCTCTTTTGTGCGAAAACCCTGGCCAGAAGAACTTTCTGCTTCTCTCCACCACTGAGTTCAGAAAATTTTCTGTCTTCGAATCCTGAAAGACCAACAGCTTCGAGAGCCTCTTCTGCGATTTTGATATCAACCGGTTTGATTTTCAGGCTGTCAATATATGGTGTTCTTCCCAGCAAAACAACATCTCTAACCGTCAGTCTGCTTTCAGCACTTTCCTGAGGCAGATAACCCATTTTTCTTGCAATCTCTCGTATATTCAGTTCAGAAATATTTTTACCATCAACATAAATAACCCCTTCAACCGGTTTGAGAACTCCAAAGATCGCCCTCAGCAATGTGCTTTTGCCACTTCCATTTGGGCCAAGCAACCCGACAGTTTCTCCCCTTTCAAGTTTAAAATTAAGATTTCTTAGCACTTCAGAGCTACCCAGGACGAGCTTTAACCCTCTGACCTCAAGTAACATCTCTACTCCTCCTCAAGAGATAAAGGAAAAAGGGTGCTCCAAGGAGAGCAGTTATGATTCCAACAGGGATTTCTCCATCTGTCAGGGTTCTTGCTATAAGATCCACAAATGGCATGAAGGCTGCACCTGCCAGAAGAGAGGAGGGGAGGAGGGTTCTGTTGTCCTCTCCGACAATCATCCTCATGGCATGGGGAGTTATGAGACCGACAAAGCCTATCACACCACTCACAGATACCGCTGCAGATGTAAGCAGCGCAGAGACGATGATTATCTTCTTTTTGAATCTTTCTACATCTATTCCAACGCTCAAAGCATGTTCTTCCCCCATCAGGATCGCATTCAGATTCCATGAGGAAAATATGAGGTAAATGCTGGAAAGAATAATAGGGATAGAGACTACCTGCAGTTTAAACCAGTTTGCCGTCCAGAAACCACCCATTATCCAGAAAACTACCTGGTGCATATCCTTTGCGGAGATGTATATCAGAAGTGAGGTCACTCCAGAAAGAAATGCTGCCATTGCAACTCCTGCAAGGAGGAGAGTGTAAACCGGCACCCTCTCACCTACAGTACCAATCTTGTAAACCACTATTGATGTAAGAAGTGCCATGAGAAATGCTGCTGTTACAATATTGATTGTTGAGGCGATCCCGATAAGAATGACGATAGCAGCACCAACACTCGCACCGCTTGAAACTCCCAGTATATATGGATCGGCTAACGGATTTCTAAATAAAGCCTGTAAAGAGCATCCTGCTGCAGCCAGACCTGCCCCCACAAACATCGCAATTAGTGTCCTGGGAAGTCTATAGTTTAAAATTATGGCTGAAACGAGAGGATTTGCACTGTCTGTAAATAGCTGTTTAAATCCAATTCCTGAAGAGCCAAATCCGATTCCGAATAAAAGGGCTATGAAATCTGCAAAAAGAAGCAGCAGGATAAACTGTGTAGAGTGTATATTTTTCATTCTCGCTTTCCTCCGATGCTTTCCTCTGAATGAGTAAAATTTATTTTATACAGAGTAAGAAGAACTTGAGAATTTAAAAATTTCGAGAGTCCTTTTCTATGAGAGCATTTCAAAACTCTCACAGTTTATCTATTATTTGTGGTCTGGCAGAATATGTGAAAGTATCTTTATTAGCTTATTCTCATCCACTTCTCTGCTTATTCTAATGAATTTGCCATCTACCGCTACAAAACCCTTATCAAATCTGTATACAGTTTTAAATGGATAAATTCTTGCCTTTCTGCCACCCAAATCTTCAAAAATTTCCTCTTTAAATTCAATTTCAGAATCGAGTTTAACGGTAAATGAGAGATCATCACCGACGGAAACAACATTTTCGTTAATACTCCTGAGCTCTGTCTGGAGCTCCCACGGTTTCCACTCTTTTTTTCTTGCTACCCTGTATAATTCGATTAGATTGTTTCTTTTTTCTGAATTTTCATCCCTGGGACTCATGTCTGAAGATCGTGAGGGTACTAAAATAATTTTGTTGATCCCTGTTTGAACTCATCTTTACATACTTTTCACTTTCGTGTTGCACCATCAATAATCACAGAATCCAGATAGTTAACAAAATTTATTATGTTAATCACCTACGTTTCTGGTATGGAATTGACGCATATCGATGATTCAGGAAAAGTTAAGATGGTAGACATTTCTGAGAAAAAGGATGTTTTTCGCCATGCAGTTGCTGAGGGGAAGATAAAGCTAAAAGAAGAAACTATCAGGGCAATTGTTGAGAACAAGGTTGCTAAGGGGAATGTTTTTGCCACCGCAATTGTTGCTGGAACTCTTGCAGTTAAAAAAACTCCAGAATTAATACCTATGTGCCATCCAATCCCCCTCACCCTGATAGAATTCCATTTTGAAATTGATAAGAATGAAGTAAAAGTGACTTGCGAGGTAAAGTCAAAGGGGAAAACCGGAGTTGAAATGGAAGCGTTGGTGGGTGTGAATGTTGCATTGCTCACTATCTGGGATATGGTCAAATCAATGGAGAAAGATGAAACGGGAAATTATCCAGAAACTAGGATTTTCGATGTAAGGGTCACTCTTAAAAAGAAGCATGAGGGTGGTGTTGTTTATCTCGATCGCAAAGAAAATAGCTGAGATAGGCTGTGATGTAGTTTTAGATGCAGAGAGATATCTTTATGATGAGACACCGGTCTCTGTCAGACCAAAACCATCGAAAAATGTGGTGGTCGTCAAACCTGCTAACACGGAGCATGTCTCAGAGATAATGAAAATCGCAAACAGAGAAAAGATACCAGTTTTCGTAAGAGGAGGGGGAACGGGTCTGAGCGGTGGAGCAGTACCTGTTCTGGATGGGATAGTGATATCAACTGAAAAGATGAAGAATATAGAGGTGGATCCGGATAACCTGTGTATAACCTGTGATGCTGGAGTCACGTTGAGAGAGCTGACAGCTTTTGCAGAGAAAGCAGGCCTTAGCTTTCCACCTCATCCGGGAAGTGATGAAGCTACGGTAGGTGGAATGGTATCTACAAATGCTGGTGGAGTGAGGGCAATGAAATATGGGGTTATGCGAAACTATGTGCTTGGTATCGAAGCGGTGCTGCCCAGTGGAGAAATTCTCAGGCTGGGGGGGAAGACAATAAAGAACAATGCCGGCTACAATCTGATGCATCTGTTGATTGGGAGCGAGGGGACGCTTGCAATAGTTACCAGAGTGGTGATAAAGCTGCTCCCACCGCCAGGAAAAACCTTTACACTTGCCGTTCCATTTAATGAACCAGAGGGGGCAATAAAAACTGTGACGGAAATCCTGAAAAGTGGAATCGTTCCTCTTGCTCTTGAGTACATCGAAAAGGAGGCGCTTGAAATTGGAGAGAAAGTGGCTGGAAAGAGATGGCCTCCAAAAGGTGAGGCGAACCTTATGATTATTTTGGATGGTCGAAATGAGGATGAACTTATTGAAATATCGGAGCAAATTCATCGTATATCTTCGGTTAATGGTGCCATGGATGTTTTTGTTGCTCAGGGAGCGAAGGAGCAGAAACACCTTCTTGAAATAAGAAGCCTCATATATGAGGGTATAAGGGATATGGTCATTGAAATACTTGATGTTTCTGTGCCTCCTTCAAAAATTCCAGAATACTTAAAGAGATGTAATCTTGTGGCAGAGAAGATGGGATTTAAAGTTGTGAACTACGGGCATGCTGGAGATGGAAACATCCATCAGCATCCATTTAAAATTGATGACTGGGAATCCAAGTATCCGTTTTTGAAGAATGAATTTTTCAGGATTGCCAAAGAGCTTGGCGGGTCCATAACAGGAGAACATGGTATAGGTATTGTAAAAAAAGATGATTTAAAGGAGTTTATCTCTGAAACCGAAATGAGGCTTATGAGAAAGATAAAGCAAATCTTCGATCCCTTCTGCATCCTAAATCCCGACAAAGTCGTAGATTGCAATTGAGCTAAAGCGGTGATTGAAATAAATCTCAGTTAGGTGTAAAATATGTTTGCAGTCATTGAATATGAAAGAGGAACTTTGATTGTTAGAGGGGACGTTCATGTTCCCTTTGGCAAGTTTGATGAAAGGAGCAAATGTTACAGAATGCTTGCCTATAAATATCATGACCTTTTGAGCTACTTTGAACTCTCAGGAGTGGAGTATGAAGATCGGGTTTTTGATTTACCACCAACACCTTTCTTTGAAGCCGAATTCGAGCTCAGAGGATATCAAGAGGAGGCGGTAAGCAGGTGGATGGTGGATAAAAGGGGCATCATTGTTCTTCCGACCGGTTCAGGTAAGACCTATGTTGCCATGGAGATTATACGGGAACTCAATGTTCCAGTCTTAGTAGTTGTACCAACTTTGGACTTAGTTGACCAGTGGATTGAAAAATTGTCTGTTTTTGGTAGGGTGGGAGAATATTCAGGTAGAAAAAAGGAAATTATGCCCATTACGGTATCCACATACGATTCTGCATACCTGAATGCAGAAATTCTTGGTAACAGATTTTTGCTTATTGTTTTCGATGAGGTTCATCATCTTCCATCCGAGAGTTTCAGGATAACTGCAGAAATGAGTGCTGCACCATACAGACTTGGTTTGACTGCAACGGTTGAAAGGGATGATGGTCTTCATAAATTGCTTCCTGAACTTATTGGTGGGAAGGTTTACGAACTCAAGCCTGACGATCTGGCCGGGAAGCATCTCGCACCCTACTCCATAAAAAGGATCATAATTCCCCTTACAGATGGAGAAAAACTGATTTACGACGAAAAATCCAGAATTTTCAAGGAATATATTTCCAAGAGGGGTTTAAGATTATCAAAACCGGACGATTTCAGAAAGATAGTGATGAGAACAGGCTTTGATCGTGAAGCTTACAGAGCTTTGAGGGCATGGGAGGAAGCAAGAAAAATTTCCCATAATTCCAAAAATAAGATAAAAACTTTGAAAAAACTTCTTGAACAGCATAAAAAAGATAAAATAATAATTTTTACCAGGTATAATGAGCTTGTGTACCTTATATCGAGGTTGTTTTTTATACCTGCCATAACCTACAAGACAGATCAAAACGAAAGAAAGGAAATATTGAGGGGATTTAAGAAAGGATTTTTTAGAACTATTGTGAGCAGCCAGGTGCTCGATGAAGGCATAGATGTTCCCGATGCCAACGTTGGAATAATTATGAGCGGAACTGGAAGCACGAGAGAATACATCCAGCGTCTTGGAAGGATCCTCAGGCCGTCGCCTGGCAAAAAGGCAATTCTCTACGAACTTGTTTCGAGTGAAACCTCTGAAACGAGAACATCCAGGAGGAGAGCAAAGGGTTTGAAAAAATTTAAAACAGGTTAATGGCTTCTCATGATGCTGTTGATATTTTATTCCCGCAGAAGCAATCATCAACCCCATTTCAACCCAACATTATCTGACCTCTGACTAGCAATCCATTACTTTAATAAACTAGTATTACAAGGATAAATTGTGCTACCCAAGGAATTTCTTGAGGTTAAAAAAGTTAAAGGAGCACTGTATCCAAAATTTTCTGGAGATAATGAGATTGAAATAGCTGAAAAAGTCATTAAAATCTTCGTCGGCAATATCGGTGAGAAACTGAAAAATATTAAGAAGAATATTAAAAAAATTGAAAATCCTGATAATTACAAAAAAGTAAGAGCATTTGCCAGAATTCTTGAAAATAGATCGGTTTTTAACCTCTCTACTGATTTAAATCCAGTAGAGGTTAGAAAATATCTTTTTTCAGCGGGGGTTGTAACGACGAAATCTGAAAGAGAAAAAAGAATTCTTGAGGCTGCAAAAAAATTCGGTAAAAATTCAGATGAAATCGAGAGGGCCATTTATGCCGACCTGGATGAGGAAAAGGTATTATCTGAGGTTAATTTAAAGTCACCACAGGAGTTGATAAGACATTATAACTTGTCAATTCTTCAAACAACACTTTTCAACTGTCTGAAGCTTTCTTTCTGGACAAATGAGAATCATAAAAGGATTTTCTCTGCAATAAAGCGTCTTGGTTTGATGTATGAAGCTGAGATATTATCAAAATCCGACTTAGAATCCAGTCCGGAATCTGACAGTTCTGAGGTTGTGATTTCTCTCACTGGCCCGGCATCGATCCTCAAACAGATCAGAAAATATGGCACATCTTTTGCAAAGGTTGTACCTCACATATTGAGGTCTGAAAAATGGTGGATGAAGGCAGAGATTCTTGATGAATTTACCAATCGAGTGTACAGGTTTGCCATATCAAGTGATGATGGAGTTGAATTCCCAGATTATGATTTAGATGTTGATTATGACTCAGAAATTGAAAGAGAGATGTCTTCAAGGCTCAAGACTTCAAGACCAGATCTTGAAATACTCAGAGAACCAGATGTGGTTTTGGCCGGAGATTTTGTTTTTATTCCAGATTTTAAACTTAGAAGAGCAAACAGGGAAATTTATATCGAGATAGCAGGTTTCTGGACTGCTGATTATGTCAGAAAAAAGGTTGAAAAAATCAAAAAGGCGAATGTGCCGATGATATTGATTGCGAGAGAGGAGTTTGAAGAGTACGATATCGACGTATCTTTTTTTATCACTTTTAAAGGACGGTTGCCCTATTTAAAAGTGCTTAAAGCAATAAATGATTATTTCAAATCTGAAACCGAAATTACAGATCTCCTGGAGAAAATAAAGAATTCAAAGGCCCTAAATCTATCCGAGATGATGGAAAAATACAATATAGGTTCTGAAGGAATTGAACAAATCCAGGAATCGCTTTGCGACACCCATATCAGAGCGAGAAATTATCTTTTAAGAAAGGACTACGTTGAAGAGCTGGTAAACAGAATTGAAAACATATCTGAATACGATGCTCATGAATTGCTTGAAGAGGAGGGTGCATGTGCTCTTTTGGAGGTTTTGGGATATAGAGTAGTATGGGATGGTATCTCCATGGAGAATGCCAAAATTATAAAAAGAGATCATCCTCGGGATTGATGATGCAGGATACTGTGTGGATATGGGTATAGCTGTGTGTATAGCACTCACTTAAACGGCTCACTTAAACAGATTAATAAATCATGATTACACAACTGTGAATATGAAATTCAGGGAATTTTTGAAGAGGATGCTGGAAGACGGAGATCATGGTAAGCTTCTTCAATCTAAACTTCTTAAATCTAAAAACTTAAAAAATTTAAAAAGAACAGCCTCCTCGCTGATCTCATTTTTATATGGTGATGAGCTAATCATTTTCAGAGCAGCTGAGGCCCTGGGAATAGTCTGCGGAGAACTGGAAAAGGAGGACGATGAGTTCGTCAGAGGTATTCTGAGAAGGTTATTCTGGCATTTAAGTGATGAATCTGGGGCTTACTGTAGAGGTGCTCCGATAGCTATTGGAGAGATCGGAAGAACTGCTATAAAAGCTTTTGATGGATTTAAAAACATGACCGTCTCACTGCTCGATAATAAGGAGGTTGAGTTGAAATATGTTATTTATGCCATTGGAAGGGCTGCAGAAAGTGTAAGGAATGCGTATCCCGATCCGGTTGAAAAGTTAATACAACTCCTCAAACATGAAAATGCTGAAATCAGAGGCTATTCTGCATGGGCTCTGGGTGAGCTTAAAGCTGAAAAGGCCATAAAAGAGTTAGAAAAGCTGATTGGAGATGAGGAAGAGATAATACTCTACACAGGATTTTTTAAACGAGTAGAAATCAGAGATGTTGTTAAAGAGGCTTTGGAAAAAATTTACTCAGATTCGGCTGTTATGTAGATTCAACTGTTATATAATATCTCTTCAATGGAGTGATTGAACAACTGGGAAAGAATACCTTTGACAGTAAAACAAGTCTGATATAGCTGGAAAATCTGCTATTGGTGTAAATAAATGGAGTGTTTATCTATCCTGATTTCTGAGGGTAGAGGTGGGTTTGAAGTCTTATTTAAAGTTTAAATGCTTTTCCGTTTTAGAAAGTATGGCAGATAAACTCTGGGGTGATCCTTCCTCTAAAAGTTCTTTTAATTCTGTTCAAAGCTGGTTAGATGGTTTTGTTGGCTTTTATAATTATGAAGTGGTATCTTGAACTCTCTTGAACTCTCGATTTTTGAAAACAAGATTTATATATTCGTAAAGCTTATTTCCTTTTGGCAATCTGAGTGAGTGTTTGGGAGTTAAGTTGGCATAAAGTGTATATTTGATGGCCACGATGTAATTACACTCCAAAAAACCACGATGTAATTACACTCCAAAAAAGATACAGAAGATTGGTTGAATTAAGTCAATATTGATTAGCGCTTGTGCAGGAATGTCATAACTGGGATTGAGGAGGTGACTTTGCATGAAGACCTTAGAAAATTTGGTTAAAGCTTTTATTGGGGAAAGTCAGGCGAGAAACAGGTATACTTTTTACGCAAAAGTAGCAAAAGATGAGGGATACGTTTTCGTTTCGAGAGTTTTTTTAGAGACAGCGGAAAATGAAAAGGAGCATGCTGAGAATCTTTTCAAATTTATACAAGAGTTGAAAGGGCAAGATTCAATTCAGGTCGAAGTTGAAGCCCCTCTTGTTTGGGGAAACACGGTTGATAACATTAAGGCAGCCATTGAAGGAGAGAATTACGAAAACACCAGAATGTATCCAGAATTTGCCGAAATTGCAGAGAAAGAAGGGTTTAAGGCTGTCGCAGAAAGGCTTAGAGCTATTGCTAAAGCAGAAGAACATCATGAGAAGAGATACAAGAAGCTTCTTGAGGCTATAAAAAATAAAACGATGTTCAAAAGGGATGAAGAAGTTGAATGGGTTTGTCTTGAGTGTGGCTATGTTCACTATGGTACTGAACCTCCAGAGGAGTGTCCTTCCTGTGGACATGCAAGGGGCTACTACGTTGCGATTGACATGTTAGATCTTTAAACAATTTTTTAATTTTTGAGAAACCGTAGCTCAAGAATCTTATTTTTTGGTTAACGTTGATAAATTGGCTCAAGAAGTTACAAAATATAATTGTCAAAATCCTTTTCAATTTACAGTTATCTCGGCAAAATAAACCTGCATAAGTAGATTAAGTGATTTTCAGTCTACTGCAGAAGGAATTATTGTTTCTCCACAGAGTTATTGTGTCTTCAGTTATGCTGAGGAATCTTAAACAGCGTTTAGTTTTATAGACTAACAAAACACTTTTCTATTTTTAATTCAACTCCCTTTGTGTGTCAGTATATCTATCTCTACTTCCACACACATGATATGGATGCTGTCATTGAGGGACTTAGAAGTTCGGGGATAAATTTAAAGCCAAAATTTGAGAAGTATAGATATGTTGAATTGATAGCAGCAGATAATAATTTAGTTCTTGGAAGATATGAGAATGTTGCATTTTTATTTTCAAAGGGTGATATAGAACTTACATGCGATTGTTTGAAGAAGGTTATTGTAGAAATCACTCAGGCAGATGAATCCTTTAATGAGTTCAAATTCGGAAAATTTAAAATTAAAGATAAAGACTTGACGAGAATCAAGCTTGATGTGAGATTTAACAAAGAACTCTTTTATGATTTGATTCCTGCTCTACAAATTGAAATGCTCAGGGCAGACATATTGCTCAACCAATGCAATTTGCAGGCACAGGCGATATCCGAAGAAGAAAGTGAAATAATTAAAAAAGTTTCTGTGCTCTCTGATAGTGCTAAAAGATCCATCGAAGTCTCTGAGCTAGAACATATTTTATCTGAAGTTTCAACATTTCACGTAGATTTTTTCAGGAAGTTTATGCACTTTAAAGATGTTAATGAAGAGATATTTTCATCTATAATCAAATTTGAAGCAATTTCTAGAAGCATGGGTGACTGGTTTTCAGAGAAAGTTACTGAGCTGAGGAATTCTCATGAAAGCCTGAAGTATTACGAATCAAAATTCGAACAGACTCTGAATGGAGTTAGAGATCTGTTTTCTTTGCTCTCTCTAAGACTTGATATGCTCAGAAATAGAGAATATCTTGAATTGGAGAGAAGAACATCATCCCTGCAGGCAGCAGCAGTGGTCATTGAATTTATTGCGGTATTCTACTATACTTTAAAATCTTGGGAGTATTTTATGCCAGTTGATAAAATGCCCACCTATCTTTCATTTTTACTGTTATCTATATTTACAGTCTCAGTAGTGGCTTATACTGAGGTTTTAGGAGAGTTGATACGAGAGAAAAAAGCATCATTGCAGTTTGTGTTGATAACGATACTTATTGCTATACTCCTTTTCCTGATGTATTATGTGCCAGTTATTTTTTCAAAAGTTTGATTGCTTTAAGTCTTTCACTTATCATTTTAATGTGTTCTCTCTCCTGTCCTATCAAAAAGTCCAGTAAATCTGCAGTTTCGTAATCCGCATCCTCTTTCAATTTTGTATATTCTTTAATGGCCTCTCTTTCCATTTCTAACGCTCTATTAAGAATATCTTCGACTTTCATAATCTCACTCCTGTCAGTTATTCAAATCTATAAACTTCATTTAACTTTTCCTCTATATTTGTCAGCACTCGGATAACTTTTGGCACATACTTTTTAGAACAGACCTTTTCAGGGCATATCGGATGATAAGTTTATATACTCTGTGCGATTACCTTTTATCGGAAAAGCGCACTTTAGTATTCTTAAGAAGTACTGTAAATTGCTCTTTTCATATATGAGGTGTTTAAATGAAATTTAGTGAAATGAATATAAGTGAAGGCACACTCAGCCTTCTGGAAAAACACGGTATGGTTGAACCCATGGAGATACAGAAACTGGCTATACCGTTGATAGAAAAAGGTGTTGAAATTGTTGGACAGTCAGAGACCGGTTCGGGTAAAACTCTGGCATTTGCAATTCCAATAATAGAGGCTCTGAAAAGCAGGCGTGAAATTCAGGCGCTGGTTCTTACGCCTACGAGGGAACTTGCAAATCAGATAGAAAGTGTATTCAAAAAGTTTTCAAAGCACAAAAAATTGAGGATTGTGGACATCCATGGTGGAGTTCCAATAGAACCGCAGATAAGGGATTTACGTAAAGCTGATGTGGTTGTTGGAACTCCAGGGAGGATACTCGATCACATAAGGAGGCGTACGGTTGATTTTTCTAAGGTGAGGTATCTCGTTATAGATGAGGCTGACAGAATGCTCGATATGGGTTTTATAGATGATGTTGAATCGATAATAAGACGCACACCAGAAACAAGACAAACAATGCTGTTTTCAGCAACAATGCCCCGGGAAGTTCGAAATCTGGCCTCGAAGTATATGGGAAAGCCTAAAACCATTACCACGAAAAAACAGGTAGATCCAAGACTTTTAAACCAGTTTTACTGTGAAATCAAAGCAAAAGACAAGTTTACAATGCTTGTCCATCTTTTGAAGAGAGAGAACCCTGAAAAAGCTTTAATTTTCACGAATACCAGGAAGATGGCTGATAACATTTCTAGAAATCTGTTTTTACGGGGATTTAAGGTTAATGTACTCCACGGTGGATTAACCCAGGCTAAAAGAGACCGAATGATGGATAGTTTTAGAAAAGGTAAGATTAAAATCCTTGTTGCTACAGATGTCGCTTCAAGAGGTCTGGATGTGAAAAGCATTACCCACATTTTCAACTACGATGTTCCAAACAATGCTGATGATTATATACACAGGATAGGAAGGACTGCCAGAGCGGGAAAGGATGGGAAGGCAATAACAATACTCTGCAGAAGAGATCATGAATCCTTCAGGAGAGTAATGGCAAAATATGAGTTCTCAATAGAGAAAATGAAATTTAAGGGAATTTGAATTTCAATTCTTAATTTTTTCTTTTATTTTTCTTGTATTTGGCTTTCTGCCCTTCAACACCATTTGTCCATAAGCAATATATTAGATTTAATTAAAATTCAATCTTGAAGCTCAGCATAATATTTGAAGTGTCTGTCTGGAACCGGTCTGTCTGGAACTTTACCCTCCATATATTCTCTGCTTACATAAAGCCCACAGTAACATCTTCCATATTCATTAATATCTTCTTCAGCGTAAACACAGGGGCATATGATCAGTCTATCAATTTCATTTCTACCTGTTGATAACCTGCAAGGGCAGATGGCTAACCCATATCTTTCTCTATTTTTAATAAGCCCTTCTGCAAAAGATCTGAGAAGTTCTCTGTCTGGATTAACAATCCATCCTTTTTTGTTTGCAACTCTCTCAAAAATCCTGAGATAATCTTCAACATTCATTTTATCAGCTCTCTAATCTTCTCCTCATCGAAACCCAGAACAAATTTGTCTCCTTTAACAATGAGGGGGACTGAATAACTTCCAGAAATGTTATATATCTTTTCTACGGCTTTTTTCTTGTCTTCGCCTTTAAGATCGTCAAGCCATACCGTGTCAAACTCGACCCCATTTTTCTTAAGAAATTCCAGTGTTCTCTTGCAGTGTGGGCATGTGGTTAAACCATACATCGTTATTTCAACCATTTTTTACACCTCCATAATCTAATCAGCAAATTTTCTGTACATTCTATGAAGAAACCTTCTGCATTCATCAATATCAAATAGTGAATACAGGTATAACTTTTTCCTCTGACACTCAATGATTATTCATACATGATCCGACTCTTATAACCTAACACCCTACAAAATCAAACAATTTCAAAGCGAAGTTATATTATAAAAAAGTAAAAAAATTATGTTAAAATTATATTCCCAGACCTTTCCTCTTCTCTTCTATAACCTTTTCCAGCTGTTCAGCAGCTTTAACTGGATCTTCTTCAACGATAACTTTTCCACCTGTGAGCTTTTCAACATCTTCAGTAAAAAGTTTAACAGCCTTATCACTTCCGGTTATTGGTGGAACTGGGGAAACGTGTGTTGTCAGCCCATAGGCCACTGCAAAAACGGCATCAATTGTGGCTTTCTGCTCCATGTATTCTGGAGCGGAAACGGCTACTGGTAACTGAGGTATGTCAACATCTAAAGCATCTGCAATGAGCTTTACAAGATAGGCACATCTGCCAGTATCTGTGCAAGTTCCAAAGCTCAAAACTGGTGGAATTCCTAAAGCGTTGCATACAGCCTTTAGTTTCTCACCAGCAAGCTCAACGGCATCCATTGATGTCAGACCTGCTACCTGAAGGGCAGCATTTCCACAACCCATCGAGAGGACTAAGATATCCTTCCTTATCAGCTCTTTGGCAATTGTAACAGTATTTGCATCGTGGGGGCCATTTTTGAGGGTTGTGCAGCTTACGAGTGCTACAATTCCCTTAATATCTCCACTTTTTATTGCGTCCAGCAGAACATTTAGATCTCCGTTTAAAGCCTTTAAGATCGCCTCGGGAGAGAAACCTACTAAAATTTTTTGCTTTTTCTCGATATTGTATCCTTCTTTACTCCTCTGTTTGAAATTCTCAATAGCCATGTCAATCAATTTTTTAGCGATCTCCTCAACCTTTTCAGGTTCATAATCTAGTCCTTCGTCTATGTCTCTAAATCTTACAAGTCTGCTGACTGGTACAATTTTGACACCATAGCTCTGGTATTCTGGCAGAGATGGTAAAGCACAGTTCATGTCTGCTGCGAAAACATCAACACTTCCTGTGGCTAATGCAAACTCCTGAACTATCCAGTTTCCAACTATTCCAGCAAATACAGGGCTATCAAAGCGCTGAATCAGCTCCTGTCCTGTCTCTATAAACCCGATTATCCTTAAACCTCTGGCTCCTGATTCCTTAGCTTTTTTCTGAGCTTCTTCACTCTCAGCGATCTTTATTAAGGCAGCTCCGACGAAAGGCTCATGGCCTTCAACCGCTATATTCACATATTCTGGGTCAAGTATACCCAAATCGGCATAACTCTCATGTGGCATCGGTGTTCCAAAAAGTATGTCCTGAATCCACTCTAAAGCGATTTGAGCTGCCATACATGTGGCTATACCCATGCTCATACTTTTCTTTGCCAGAGAAACATAGTTTGAATCTACATTTGTCATGCTTGATGAACCAACAATAAGCAGTTCCTGGAAAACCCCGGAAGGAAATATTCCTATCTTTTTCCACAATTCTTTTCTTTTTTCAGGCGAAAATATCTCTACAAGCTTGCTCTCTGTATATGAACTCAGATCTGCTATTATAAAATCGGCAACCTTTATTGCAAGTTCCTTGATATCTTCACTTTCAATTCCGAGCAGTGCGGAGAACAATTTCAGTTTTTCAACATCCTTAATTTCATAGGGTGTTTTCCCCTCTGCAGTGGCTCTTAGAGTTTTTGCAGCTTCGATTGCATGATATGTATAGGCTTCAGTTCCAAGCATGTTCAAATGGACAAAGTTTCTAACACTCATTCCTGCGGCATCTATTCCGCAGGCACCATATGGATTCTTCTCTGTTATTCTGCAGGGACCCATTGAGCAAAGTCTACAACTCAAACCCTTTGTGCAGAAGGGACATCTGGTCTTCTCCTGTGCATTGAACCTGTCTACTATATTTGATATCCCATCGGCTTTCACTTTCTCATACATCTCGTTTATAGTTTTATGGTAGCTAATCTTTCCTTCGATTTTCATATGTTTCACTCTTATGGGCAATATATTTTAATTTACCCTAAAATTTTCGAAATGTTTATTTCTCGCTTTGAAAAAGGAAAATATATGCTCGAAGTTCAAATAAAAACAGCTCTTCCAGAATCATGCGTTCTTGGAGCTATAAAGGAAATCCTGAACTGTTCTGTCATGAAAATTGAAGGTTTAACCAGAATTGATGATAACGTAAAAGGCCTGCTCAATGTAAAGGCGAAGAAAGTTGAAAATATTCTTAAAAATTTACCCTCCTACTGTGAAGGAATCGCCACATCATCTCAGGAGGCTAAGGTTCTGATCAGAGAGCACACCTGTTTGTTAGCACTCTCTATTATTGATTCGGGATGCTTGATTACCAATGCTAATATAAATGAAAACGAGATTATATGGAGTGTTATTTGCGATGACGAATCTTTTTTGTCTCTAATGAGGGAGTTAGAAGAGATTCAAGTTGATCATGAAATACTATATAAGGGTAAACCAGATAGCAAAGAAAAAAAGCCTGGAGTAACTTATAGAGAAGAGGAAATACTAAGAATAGCTCTTGATAAGGGTTATTTCGATTTTCCTAAGAAAATAAGGCTTGAAGAGCTTGCCGACCTCTTTGGTATCGCCCCCTCAACATTGTCTGAGATCTTGAGAAGGGGACAGAAAAAGATACTCGAAAGATATTTCGGCTCGATTAGGCATTGATTTTAATTTAATCGCGTTTGAAAAAGGATGTCTGGGGGCTGGGTTATGTGATGGTACCTTACATTTGGTTCTGCTTACACAGGACTTTTTATATCGATATTAAATGTCCATCTAAATAGAAATCGATCTGTATGTAGATTCGACAGTCTGAAACCTATTGGTTTAACACCGTTAACTTTATTAACTTAACAACGTTAATTTATCATATGATCGAGATAGATGTTGATAAAATATCGAAATTTATTGGCAAGTATTCCTTAGGTAAAGATAATGGAAATGAATCCCTCCATTTTCTCAGAATAAAGATTCCTGGCGGGGTCATTTCGGCAGATAAATTTTATGAGATAGCTGAAATGGCAGAATACTATGGCAGGGGTTATGCAGAGATTACAAACAGACAGGATATTCAGCTTCACTGGATAGATGCTGAAACCGCTCTGGAGGTATTCGAAAGGCTGTATAAAATGGGATATACAACAGACTTATGCGGGCAAGCCTTCAGTAAGGCATGCCATGGAGATGTTAGAAACATAGTATCATGTCCGATCAGTGGTAAAGCTTCCAAGGATTTAACGGAGTATGTTTTTGAGCTGAACGATTACTTCTCAGGCAATCCTGAGTTTTTAAGACTGCCACACAAGTTCAAAATCGCCTTCACATCTTGTGGATATGATTGTGTAAGAATCAAAGCCAATGATCTCTCGCTGATATGGACAGATGATGGATTTGTACCGTTTGTTGGAGGAGGTATGGGAATTTCGCATCCAGGAATCAGGTTTGCAGAAAGTCTCAACGTTTTGATACCTGAAGAAATTGTATTTGACTTCGTTAAGGCAGTGGTTGAAATATACAGAGATTATTCAAATAAAGAAAGTAAGATGAAAGCTAGGTTCAAAAACCTCGTTCATTCATGGGGAGTTGAGAAATTAAGGGAGAAAATTGAGGAGAAAATCGGCAAACTCAGAGATTACAGGAAACTGGATCTCCAGATGATTGAACACAGAAAAGGAATTCAGTGGAATGATTTACAATACTATACTTTACCCCTACTTGGGACATTAAATGCTGAAAAAATGAAGATTATAGCCGAACTGAGCAAAGAATTTGGAAGTGGTGAATTGAGACTTACACCATGGCAAAATGTGATGTTTACAGATGTTGAAGACTTGGATGGTCTAAAGGATATACTTTCAGAGCACTTCAGCATTAAAGAATACTATACAGCTATTGCTTGCCCATCAAACTTTTGTGGAAGAACAACTGTTCATGCAAGGGATGTGTTGGAGAATATTGCTGAGTTTGGTAATGTTGCTGTAAGTGGTTGTGCAAATGGATGTTCTTGCCACAGACTTGCTGATATAGGTTTGGTTGGCAAATTTAAAAAAGGAATTCAGGTTTACGATCTTTATATCAGGGGTGAACTCGTAATGAATGATTTAAAGCCAGAAGAGATTTTAAAAGTTTTAAAGGAGGGATGTTATGAAATTAAAGCTTAAAAAAGTTGGTGAGAAATACGAACTTGATGTTAAGGATATGGTTTGCCCCTTTCCCCTCACCCTGACCAAACTTGCTCTGGAAAAGGTTGACAACCTTGAGGTTATAACCAACAACCCACCATCGGCAAGGGACATTCCAAGAGTCTTGAGGAAGTATGGATATGAAGTTGATGTAAAGAGAGAGGGAGAAGTGTGGAGGATAGGAGTAAGAAGATAAAGGTGAGAATATATAGGTGAGAATAGGAGGTGGGAAAAGTGCATGGCATAATCATCCATAGTGGAGAGTGGGATAAGGTATACCATGCGTTTAACATTGCGAGTGTCTATTCTTCCTTAGGTGAAGAGGTGGTTGTTTTTTTAACCTACTGGGCTGTTGATACAATAGTTAATAAAAAGATCGACTGTGGAGATAAGGAGAGAACAGAGATAATCTGCAGGGAGATCAATTCTGGAAAGATCAGGAGATTAGATGAAGCCATAAAAATTGGGAAAGCCTTTGGGAAGCTGAGGGTTGTTGTATGTTCAGCAACCCTTGAAATTCTTGGAATAGATGAAAACAAACTTCCAAGCTGGGTTGACGGTGTTGGGGGGCTCACAGAAGTATTGGAATCAAATAACTTAGTCTTCATATGAACCACTAATTGTGGATATTGGTCTCAGAGAATAGACTTGCTTTATCTAATCACACATGGTTTTTATTTATTCCTGCATATTTAATTATTGAATCTCATTCATTCAAAAATTATGTTTTCCTCTCTCAGTATCATACAGAGCTGACAGAGGTAATCTACCTCCTCATCTAAATCAAGCTCTTTCTTGATTATTTTTTCGATAAGTTCATCTATCAGCTTTCCAGCCTTCTCTGATTTATCTAAAAGTTCAATTCCCTGTTGTCCCCTCTTACTGCTGAGATATTGGGATACTGCTGCCTGTGTAAGTCCAAGCAGTTCCGCAGCATCCTTGCTTTTAAACCCATGTTTTTCTATCAGCTCCTTGGCCAACTTTGCCCTTATTGCTGGTAGTATGTATTTTACTACTGCCATGCATGGTGGTTTCATTGTATATAACTGCTAATTTTTTAGTTTATAAAGTTATTCTTAGAGCTGGGTTAGGTTAAATAATTCTCACATAGAGCTGAATCTCAAAAAAATATGCATGTGCCATTATTCGTTATTGGCAAAAAGGATGGGGTATTGCTGAGGTTAGTGGTTTATCTTATTGACATCTGCTAAGCATGTATTTAGCCCATTAAGCCTCACAAACTTCCTCATGGTCATCCACTTCTCCACTTTCAAGCTTTTCTAGCTCCTTTTCAAGTCCGAGTTCCTTTATTTTATCGACATGACCCATTCTCTTTAAATAATCTGTTATGGCTCTCCTTAACGCATCAGCAGCAAGGTTTGAGCAGTGCATCTTTTGAGGTGGCAAGCCACCTAAAGCTCCAGCTACAGCATCCTTTGTTATCTTTAAAGCCTCTTCAAGGCTTTTTCCCTTTGCAAGTTCTGTAGTCATGCTACTGGTTGCAATTGCCGCCCCACAACCAAATGTTTTGAACTTTACATCCTCAATTCTTCCATCTTTTACTTTTATCATGATTGTCATTAAGTCCCCACATACTGGATTGCCAACAGTTCCAACTCCATCAGGATTTGGAATTTCTCCAACATTCCTTGGATTTCTGAAATGTTCCAGAACCTTTTCCGAATACACTGTATCACCTCCTGTAAAGGGGAGACATCACCCTCAACCTCTCAATAGCCTTGGGCAGAACCTCAAGCAGTTTATCAACATCCTCATCTCTGGTATATCTCCCGAGGGTTAGAAGAAGTGAGCCATGAGCCTCTTCATGCTTCAATCCTAAAGCCATCAAAACGTGACTTGGTTGAAGAGTTTTTGAGCTGCATGCTGAGCCTGTTGAGGCCTGAATTCCCTCCATATCCAAACTCAAGACCAGGGATTCTCCTTCTATGTAACTGAATCTAACGTTAATATTAGTCGGTAATCTCCTCTCTGGATGTCCGTTCAAATAACTCTCCTCAATCTTCAACACTTCCTCTATTATTCTGTTCCGCATTCTTTCGAGCTTCTCAGCCTCGCTAATGTACTCCTTTTTCGTGATCTCGGCAGCCACACCAAAGCCAACTATGCCAGCAATGTTCTCTGTTCCACTTCTCAAACCCCTTTCCTGTCCACCACCAAGTATTATTGGCTGTATTCTTGTTCCCTTTCTTACATACAAAGCTCCAACACCTCTCGGCCCATATATGTCGTTTGATGAGAGTGTAATTAAATCTGCATTGAGCTTCTCAGCGTCAACCTCTACCTTTCCGAGGGATGCTGTGGCATCAACATGTAATGTTATTCCCTTCTCCTTTGCTATTTTACCTATCTCCTCAATTGGTTGAATCGTCCCGATTTCATTGTTTGCATGCTGTATGGATATTAATATGGTGTCTTCTCTTATTGAACTCTCTATAAAGGAGATATCGACGACACCATATCTGTCTACTGGGGCGTAGGTTATCTTAAAGCCGTTCTTCTGCAAAAACTTGCATGGATTTATAATCGACATGTGCTCTATCTTTGAAGTGATTATATGCTTTCCTTTATTCTTGTTTCTCAAAGCATAACTAATTAGCGCTAAATTGTTCGATTCTGTTGCACCTGATGTGAATATGATCTCATTTGGTTCTGCGTTTATTAAAGCAGCCACAGATTCTCTACTCTCCTCTAAGGCTTTCTTAGCCTTAAAGCCGTGGGAGTGAACCGATGATGGATTACCACACTCTTTCATGTATGGAAACATCGCCTCAATAACCCTTTCATCCACGGGGCAACCAGATACGTAGTCGAAGTACATTGAAACCACCTCAGAAGAACATGGTTGCATCAGCATCAAGCACGAGGCTGTTCAGGGTTGCTGCACCGACAACCTTCACCCCCTCAACCAGATCTCCCATGTTAATGCCGAGAAGTTCTGCACTTCTATCGCAAACCATCATTTCAACACCAGCCTGCATGGCTTGGTCCAATATCTCCTTAAGGCTTGGAAAACTTCCGAGCTTTATCTTCTCAGCCTCACCTCTCTTAACAACTGTAACTCCCTTCACAACGAAGTATATTGTCGCATCTATATTCATGGCTTTGGCCGTCATTGCAAGAATGAAGGGGGCGTAAAGCCTTTCAGGTGTGTCGACACCGCTTGTCTGGACATAAACTATCTTAGACATTTATCTCACCTTCCTACTGATTCTAACAACAAATTTAAAAACATCTCCATCTTTTTCGACTTTCAAAAGCTCCTGACCAAGCTTATTTATCAAAACTGGAATATCTTGTTCTGATGCGGGATCATCAGCATGGATTTCAATTATTTCTCCAACATTGGCATCCTCTATAGCTTTCCTTGCCATGAAAACCGGTTCAGGGCAGTATAATCCTATACAGTCCACCACTTTCATAATTAACACTGTTAAGTTAGGACTACTTAAATCTTTTGGACTTTTTACTTTTTTGTAATTGTCGCATATTCCATTTAATTGACTCATAACAGATGTTGCGTTCTCACTTCTAACTTTCTCTGAAGAAGTTAAGAAAAATATTATTAAGCTTGCATTCTTAAACAGATTAGATGGTTAAAAGGAAAAGAGTAGAAATAAAAGGAGAAATCAATCTGCTATCACCACTTGAAGAAAAGATAATGGATTTTCTCTGGAAGAGTTCTAATTCAACTGTTTCGGAGATCTCACAGCACGTTGAAGCCCCTCTATCAAGTGTAGCGGCTACAATTGATAGACTCGTTCAACATGGTTATGTGGTTCGGAAGAAAGAGAGGGTGGACGGAAGAATGAAGTATATTTACTCTCCAGCACTCACGAGGGAAGAGGTTAACAGGAAAATGGTTGAAAACATTCTTGACACGTTGATGGATAAATTCGGAGACATTGTTGTAAACTACTTCCAGCGGAGGGTTAGAAGAAATGGAGGAGATTAAATGTTTTATTTCATGCTTCCTCTCCTCTAATTATAAATTTTACATTCTTATTTTAATGTCATGGGCACTCTTTTCAGCAATCGGTTATTTTATCTCAAAAGATGGGATATCCAAGCTAAGGTATTACTGGTTGGTAAATACGTTTGCTCTTTCAAATGCCCCGCTTATATATCTCACGATGTCATGCGACATGCTCTGGTTCTTTAAAATATATTTTGCATATGTTGGTTTATCGATCTTGTTTTTATTAACAACGCCTAAGGCATATAAAGTATATATATCAAGGAAATACGGTGTGGAAGGATTCAAAGAAATGGAGAATCTTTTGAGAAGGTGGTCTAAATCAACGAAGGCTAAGCTTTTTATATTTGGCAGTGCAATACCAAAGGCATTCACCGTGGGCAGAGAAGTCTTCATATCTGCCGGGATGATTGATTTGCTTGATAACGAAGAACTTAAAGCAGTTATCGCTCATGAAGCATTTCATGTTAAACAGAATAGGTATCCCTTTCTGAGCAATTTTAAAATTCTTACATTTATCTATCTTCCTGATACAAAATTAGAGGCGCTTGCGGACTCATATGCTGAAAATATTGTAGGTAAAAAACCACTCATCAGTGCTAAAAGAAAAATTAAAAACTTTTATCTTGATCGATCATAGATCTCATCAAGATCAATATCTTCGTTTATAACTTCATCAGGATCGTAATACCATTCTGCATTCCTTCTTTTAATCAATATGTAGACTGCTGCTAAACCACCGCTGATAATTAAAAAAGGATAAATCCATAAGCTTGTGAAGAAACCCTTTTTTGGAGGAGTAGCGAGAACTTCATTTCCATATAAAAGCTGAAGTCTTGAAATTATATCCTCTTTCTCCATTCCCGCGTCTATCATGTCCTTGATTGATTTTCTCATATTTTCTGCGACTTCACAATCACAGTTTAGAAGAATTCGGTAACATCCACAGGCACATATGAGGTCTTCTTCAACATCTTCGATGTTTAATGCCATGGTGTTTGGGATTAATACTACGAGAATGGAAAATATCGAAAATATTTTCTTCAGTCTCATTTCTTCCTCACCGCGTCCGACTTAATTACAAATCTCCTTGGGAGTAGGGCAAGTGTTCCGCCAAGAATCATTATTATAGATCCGATCCAAATAAGATTTATGAGAGGATTAAATTTCACTTTTAAAAACGCTACATTTTCATTTGTTCGTTCAAGAATTAAATATATGTCTTGAAGAGGTTCGTGGATAATCGCAACTCTTGTATTTTCCTGATTCTCGGTGAAGTACTTTTCAATTTTCGGATTAGCCATTTTTAAAGGCTTACCATCTCTCAAAACCTCAATTTTAGCTTCTATTACACTTTTTGAAGGATAATTCATCACTTCCAGCCCTCTATATACGAATGTGTAGTCTTTAATGGTGTATGGACTGTCATCAGTAAGTTTGAGATCATAATCTGCACTGTACGCCCATGTGCCTACAACTCCCATAAAAATGAGTATTGCTCCAAGATGCACAGTATATCCACCGTATCTTCTTCTTTTTCTCAAAATAATCTTGAAAAAGCTCATTACACCATATTCCTTTCTAAAAGCCTTTGTGTCTCCTATATATTTCGAGACTTGCATAATGATAGAAAATATGGATAGCGTAAAAGCAAGAATTCCAGGAATACTAATACCGAATATCCACCCCACGCTTAGACTGGTTATGAATACTATTAGAAGAATTAATAACATCATTTTAATATCTTTTTTATTCCCTCTCCTCCAAGCAATTGCAACACATAATCCGATTAAGACTATAAGTGAAAATGCAAGTGGACTTGCTATCTGATTGTAGTATTTTGGCCCAATTGTTGCTTTATAACCAACTGCTGCTTCGCTTATCATGGGGAAAATCGTGCCCCAGAATACTGAGAATGCAAAGGCCACGAAGAGTAAATTATTTAGCAAAAAAGTTGCCTCTTTTGAAATTGCGTTTTCGATAACATCACTACTTTTTATGTACTCTCTTCTTTCATTTATTATAGAAATGGTGGCCCCAAAAGTAGCAAGCAGGAAAAAGGAGAATGGAGCACTTAAAACACTCTGTCCAAAGGCATGAACAGAGTTTATAACCCCGCTTCTCGTTATGTATGTGCCAAGAATTACAAATTCGAAGGTTGCAAAAGCAAGCAGAATATTCCATAGCTTCATACCCTGTCTTGCCTCTTGAATCATTATGCTATGCATTAATGCCGTGAGAGTTAGCCATGGAAGCAGTGAAGCATTCTCTACAGGATCCCAACCCCAGAATCCACCCCATCCAAGAATTCTGTAAGCCCAGAAAGCACCCATAACTATTCCTGCAGTTAACCATATCCACGAAAACAGTATCCACTTTCTTGCTCTGAACACCCACCCACCTTCTGAAAGATAAACGCCGGCGAGAGCCAATGCAAAGGGAATTGCAGCTCCAGCATAACCTATAAATAGGGTTGGGGGATGAAATGCCATCTCATGCGTTTGTAATAAAGGATTCAGCCCGAATCCACGCGAGGGTACAAATTCAAGAACCTTAAAAGGATTCAGATAGTAAATCAGTACAATTAAAAAGAAATTTAATATTATTAGCAAAATAAGGAAGGCATATGCTGTCAAGATATCTTTTTTTTCCAGCTTTATGAATGCTACAATGAGTAATGATAGAATCCATGCCCAGAGCAACAGAGACCCCTCAGAACCTGCCCAAAAAGCTGATAGTTTGTAAAACACAGATAAGTCGCTGCTTGAATGTGAGGCAACGTATTTGATTGCGAAGTTATCAGTTAAGAAATAATAAAAAAGTATAACAGATGATACAGTGATGAAGAGTGTTGAAAAGTTGACTGAATCTTCAGCTTTTTTTAGAAGTTTTGCATCTCTTCTCTGTATGCCCTGGTAAGAATAATATGCTGAAAAAACTGATAAGAAAAGTGAAGCTGATAGACTAATGAAACCAAACTCTACCATTTTAACCCCGCCTATCGTACTTTCGTCTCTTTTTTCTACCTTTCTTCCCTTTTTTATTTTCAATCTCCCAGTTTACATCATTCTTAGACTTTGACTGCCCAAGTTTATATGCTACAACTGCTGTCCCCCCGATTCCGAGTAAATAGAATGGTAACATATCTAAATTCTTTGACCCCCCTTTAGCTGTTGATCCTTCTGAATTCAACGCTTCAACAAGAATTGAAGGACCGTACAAGTCCACAAAACCCATTATGATCTTTTCAGGACTTTCCCCACTCTCCAGTCTCCTCTTGATATCCTTAGTAATTGATACTGCGGTATCGCATTGGCAGTAAGCGAGCACGTAATTACATCCTCCACAGGGGCAGTAAATTTTTGTTGTAATGTCTGTCAGAACTGCAGAATTGCTGGTTACTGACGAACTAGAAACATTCTGAGCTGATGAAATTCCTGTAAATATTAATAAGACTAATAAAGCCAAAACACTCTTCCAGCTTACAATTTTACATCTCATGTAAACCATGCACTTTACACCAAATGTAAAGTATAAAAAGATTACTCTGGTCTTGTGTGCGGCTTGTGATAAATTACCACAGCGAATAGATGAACAAATCTTAACTCACTCGGTTAGTTTTACTCTTTTAAATAAAAACTGGCTAAAGTGCTACAGCTGAAAAGGAGTGCGAAAACTCCAAAAACGTATTGGAACCCAATACTGTCAGCTATTGAACCTATCAACGCTGTCGAAATAACGCCCCCTATATTTGCAACAAATGTGAGAAAACCCGAAATGGAGGCTGAGTGTGCATCTCCAGCTGTTTTGACAGCAAGAGCATATGTTGCTCCGGCACCAAATCTGAAAAATACTGAGGCTAAGAAAAGTATCAAAAGAAGAAACAGTAAATCTCTCGTAAAAAATGCCAGAGTAAAAAGAATAGCTGCCATTAACTGGTTGAGTCCAATAGTGTTTTTCTCTCCAAAATATTGTGAAAAGTAACCTCCAGCAATACCACCAATTATTCCGGCTAAGGGTATTAGGGATGCAAGCCTTGCTGCATCGAACTCATTAATCTCAAAAACATCGAAAAAATAAGTTGATGCCCAAGTAAGCAATCCGATCATAGAAAAAAATACAGAAAACTGGGTGAACGAAAGGATGGCTACATTTTTGTTTTTAACAAATCCTAAACTGAAATCCACACTCCTATCAGCGGGGAAAATTGATATAGATACTGCGGCTAATAGAGTTAGTAAGGCAGCCGGAAATATGAAAGCGTAGCTGATACCAATCTTTTCAGCAATAAAGCTAGCAAAAATAAAAGATAAAAATGTTCCTGCCGGAACTGCAGAACTCAAAATGCCTATAGCTTTTGCTCTATCACGAGTTTTTGAGGTAAATTTTACGAGAGAACTCCATCCAGTGCTCTGCCCTACCCCATTGATGAATTGGGCTAAGATCATAAGTGGGATCATCCAGCTTGTGATCATCAAATTCCCTATGGATATGAGTAAACATCCAGCAGCAACCACGTATTTTATTCCGAACCTATCTACTAAGATTCCAGATGGGATCTGAAAGATCGTGTATGCCAGGAATAATGTAGATGCAATCAATCCTATTTGGGTGTTTGAGATTCCGTGCGTATCTCTTATAATTGGGATTAGTGCAGCAAAATTCATCCTCCCTAAATATAATGCTACGTAAACAATCCAGGCGATTGCAGAGGCTTTGATGTAGTTCACGTATAACCTTGAGATTTAGAATATATAAGTTTCCGCGAGCTCGGACCTGTCTGATGTCCCAATCTCTTTATCACAACTTCAAAGCTCTCGAATTGTATTATGCTTATATGAGGCGCCCTATCAAGCTTTAAATTAGGAGAATTCAGGATATCGGGTGATCACATCACTCTACTATAATCACTCCTCTCATAAAGAAGTGAAAAGGGCTACACCTTACTGTGCACCGGAACACGTAAATCCCCTCTCTTTCTGCTATAAACTCCACTACCCTCATCTTTCCCGCATCTATAATACCCAGATCTATGCCAAGTCCTCCTATTCTGAATCCATGAACTACATCCATACTTTCAACTACAAGTCTGACTTTTTCTCCCTTATTTACTCTGATGATGTTTGGCTGGAAGCCACCAGCCTCGATTACGTAGGCTCTTATCACAATCGTGTTGGGATCTTTCTTTTCAGGCATGAATGCATCGTCCAAGTATGGTAACGCCATCGGTATTGTAATGGCAAAAAGTGTGATGAATAATGCTACAATTTCCCACATCAATCTCATCACATCACCCCGCGATAATCCATATAAGCACAAATGCAGCCAGAATATGTAAAATGCTCATAATCAATGTCGCTCTGAAGGCTTTTGAGTGGTCACCAAACATCTTTCTGGCTATGTTATAAGTGGTGTTTAATGCTAACGCCAAGCCTGTGAATATCAACGGTGCTTGAATGAATGCTAACAATTCAGGTTTGATGGGATCCCACTCAAACTTGAAGCCAAAAAGATTCCATCCCCAGCCGAGGGGATCTGAAAAAGCTGTTAGTGGGTAAGCCCAGAAAACTGCAAGCAGTGATACTGCGAATGCTAACCAGACGAACAGTCCGTAAGGAGCAAGAGCATAGCTGAAAGAGAGAAAAATCTGCTTTGCTGGATATTTTACCTCACCAGCTTTTACCTCACCAGCGAACTTCTTAGATAACCATGAAAAGGTGTAAAAGACTGCTGGATAGATCAAAAGAGAAATGATACTGACAATTAATGCCCATTTAAACCAGTTAGCGATTCCCCACGGCGGTGGTGTGAGAAGGCCGATGGTTTCAAGATTCGCTCCATATCTTACACCCATATTGCCCCAGTCCCTTATCCAAAAGTAAGGGCCAAAGAAAACAAGCTCGTAAAATATAGCTAAGGTAAATCTGATAAACCCCATCCAAGCTTCATCAAACTTGTTTCTTGCTTTAACCGCTATTTGAACTAAATCCTTTCCGATCATTCTGAGCTTCAGCGTCATGTTATCCAGCGAACAGGATTTGAGGCACTCTAAACACTGCCCGCAATAGGTGTTTTCGCGATTTCTTCCGGGATGTATCATCCAGGGACAACCGTAACCTTTTTGGTTTCCTCTGACACATTCTTTTGTTACATGTTTATCACATAACTGCACACTCTTCGATCTGATAGCAAAGATGGAAGCATTTGAGTGAAAGCCTATATAGCCACTCGCCGGACATACGTGCTTGCAGAAATATCTGCGAGGATAGATTAAGTACAGCACCGATCCCAGGAGGATGAGAGACAGGAACACTATTGCCGTCACAACTGGTCTGGTTACAAGCCAGGGGATGATTAGCGACAGTCCGAGGAAGCCCAAGGCTGGGGCCCACATATTATTTAGGCTTTTTGGCCATTTCTTTCCAGGAGGGAGCCCTTTAATGCTATTAACTCCAATAATCCTCCTTCTAGCAATCCACTCACCGAAAACAGGAATTGGACACATAGTACACCATGATCTGGCAGCAAAAAGTATCATAAATTCCACAACAGCAAACCAGAGGATCCAGACCACTGCTATTGAGAAGTTTCTGTTTCCAACAGGATTGCCAAAAAATCCGGCCGTGAGAATAACCATAAAAAAGAACAAATTTGGCAAAATAAGAGCAAACTGGATACCTCTCCACTGAACCAGCTTTTTAAGCACCGACCCTCCCTTTACAGCAAGCAGATCTATCTCTTTATTCAGGGGAATGCCTAACATCTTATCTTCTGGATCCCTGCGCAGGTAGAGCAGCATTACAATACTGAGTGCCAGAGTGGTGGTTATTAGAATATGGTAAGGAGTGTTTGGCTTAACTACTATGTCCATAACCATGAATGGATGCAATGGTCCACAGTTTGAGGAGCACCGAAGCTTGAATTTTCCGGCCTTATCAAAGGGTATAGGACCAACTTCTAAAACTCTGCCCGGTAACACAAAGATTTTTTGATCTGATGGTGAGGGTGTGTAGTCGTCAATGTAAAAACCATGGGTAACGTCTCTCGAAACCACCCTGAATAGAACCCTATCTCCCCTGTCAACTTCCAGAACACTTGGTTCTGAACCTCTAGGATATATTTTTAGTTGAGAACCTTCCTGTATCGCTTTCACAGTAAATCCAAATTGAAATGCTTCAATGTAAACTATTTTGGTGGGTGAATCATTCTTGAAACGTTCTTCAGCTATTTGAGTGCTAACACTTGAAGTCAGCAAGATGAAGGATAATGCAATAAGCAAAACTAAAATCACCTTTTTGACCATGTATCTCCACTCATTATAGCCCCTCTGTTATTTTACGGATTACAACTAATACATTAAAATAATTTTAAAAAAAAATAAAAATTATTCATTTTATTTGCAGCAACCATGCTTCATCGCATTCTTCCCGTTTACATACTTATCCGGGCTCTCATCAAAAGCCTTCTTGCAGCTGGGAGAGCAGAAATAGTAGACTTTACC
>MTML01000083.1 GCA_002011215.1 Archaeoglobus sp. JdFR-24 | reverse complement strand
TACAGTTTCTGGCTGAAAAAAGATCTGGCTGATACAAAGATCTATGATTTTGGTGACAATTACTCACCCTTTAAACCAATATATGATGTCTCAAAAGAGCTCGATGAATCCTACAGACGAATCAGATCAGTGGTTGGAGATGGTAAGAAAGTGGTTGTTCTCGGGGGTTCGCATCTCATAACATATCCTGTGGTAAAAGCGATCGCTGATTTTCATGAAATATCAGTCATCCATTTTGATGCACATGCAGATTTGAGAGATAAATACAATGGAGAAAAGTTCTCTCATGCAACTGTTATGAAGCGAGTGGCTGAGATAATTGATCCAGAGAATCTGTATCAGTTTGGCATCAGATCTGGAATAGCGGAAGAGCTGGAGTATACAAGAAATATCTATCCGAACCTGAATGGATTGGAGAAGGCTGTTGAAAATATAGAAGGGAAGGTATATGTTACAGTGGACATTGACGTTTTTGATCCGGCTTTCGCTCCGGGCACAGGCACACCTGAACCCGGGGGTGTAACTCCGGCAGAATTCTTTGAAGTGTTGAATGTCCTCGCTAAGCTTGAAGTTGTTGGATTTGATGTGGTAGAGGTATCACCTCCCTATGATTATGCTGATATAACATCCATTCTGGCTGCTAGAATAGTGAGGGATTTCATACTGGCCTTTTTTGCTTAAAGTTCAGTCTAAACAGTCTAAAATTTGCAGAAAGAAAATAAAAAATAGTTATAGGAGATAACTTAAACTCCCAAAATGATAGAGATATTTTATTATATATCAGCTCAAAACTCACCCTTCCTAACAACAAACAATTACTTTGTAGCAAACACCTCTGTACTCCAGTGGCAGATTCCCAGATGTTTTGTAAACTAAAATCTGAGCCTTCTTCCACTCTCCCGGTAGAGCGTAATCATTTGCGTAATCTCATTTTTCAGCCATCTCGATTAACCTTTTAAGTGTTGGGTAGTTTTTTATTTCTTCGCCGAGCTCATAACATTTTGGTTCCAAATAAGCTCTGGAGTCGATAGAAACTTTATAGAGTCTATTTTCATACTTTATGGTATATCCATTCTCCTCAACAAACTTCTCAATCTGCAAAAGCTCCCAAGATGAGATGTCTGGTTCATTTGCGAGCTGCGTCTGCTTTGCACGATTAATCAATCGTAGGGGGGTAGTATATGCATCGAGATCTTCTGCTCCGAAGTAATTCTTGGGGGAATAGTTCATACTTTTTTATACTGCTCATGTTTCTTGGACGCTCATTTTACTTTATATCTCTGTTTTATACCTCCAATCCTATCCACAGCTGCACTTTATAATCTCCTCCTTAAGACTGTTATACCCAGCGAGACAACAGCAAGGGATATTTCAAAGCCCGGTATTGCTTTTTCGTCTTTAATCTTAACAAGCCATGCTTCGGAATCATTTTCTAGGTAGTTATAGCCAGCTATAACGTATCCATCCTTTACCTTTACAAGAGAGGTAGCTTCTCCCTTTCCCAGGCTCATGTTCCACAATTCTTTGCCATTTCTATCTGTTTTTATTAACCAAGCATAGATGGAATTTGACCTTGTGAATCCTACTATAACATATCCATCCCTAACCTCTTCAACACAGCATGCATAGTCATCATCCTCCCCTCCGTAGGTTCTATTCCAAACTTCATTTCCCTCACTGTTTATTTTGATGAGCCAGGCATCAGCTTTGCCAGCACCGTAAGAAGAGGTATAACCAGCAATTACATATCCACCATCCGAAGTTTGTCGGAAAGAAAAAGCATCATCCTCTCCAGCTCCACCAAAAGTAGAATTCCAGACTTCATTCCCATTAAAATCTGTTTTAACCACCCATACATCATCATCTCTTGCCATCCATCGGATTTTTGCATGACCAACTAATATGAAGCCATCAGATGTTTGCCGAACATAGTTAAATTCCGCGTTATTCTTCTCAGGGCTTAGCCCAAATTCAGGTTTAAACGTCCTTTCCCACTCCACATTACCCTTCTCATCGACCTTCATTAGCCAGCCTAGGTCACCTCCAGTAGCAGAACCTGCTATGATGTAGCCATCTGAAGTTTGCTGCACGGATTCCGCAACATAATGAAATCTTTCGTAGCTTACATCCCATTCCTTATTTCCTTCCGAATCTACCTTTATAAGCCAAGGTTCATAAAAGCCAAGAGTCCATTTTTCACAATATCCAGCCCTATTTTCATCATCAGTATATCCAACTTTTGTTATGCCTGCAAGAATAAAACCATCTGAAGTTTGCTGAAAGGAGGTAAGAATATCCCAGCACCTGCCGTCATAGGTTCGGTTCCACACCTCGTTACCATCTGTATCAATCTTAATCAACCAAAAATCTTCATCAGAGCCGTAAGAGCTGGTAGAACCAGCAAGGATGTAGCCATCAGGAATTTCTTCAACAAAAAACAATTTACCCCCAACAGGATCGGTTTTAAAGGTCTTATTCCATCCAATGTAAGGAGAAGCTGCAGCAATTGCGGTTAAAAAGATTGTGATTGATACAATTATCCCTAATTTACCATTAAGCGTCATTGACATTCATTTATTTAAAAAAATTAAAAATTTTTCACCCATTTACATCGAGGTAGCCCAAGTCAGCCTCCACATTGCCTATTGGACTGTAGTAGCTGTAGTAAGGATAAGCAGATAGATACGAGTTGACTACACCATATATGTCCTTACAAGTCACGCCATAAGTACTAATACACCAGTTAACAACCCAAGAGTCAAGAGGACTGTAATATACCGCAGCTCCACTGTCTCCCTGAGAGGATCTAAATGTTGCCTCTATCTGATTATCAAGCCAGCCATAGATAGGTACTGGTAGATTATCATAATCGGCATCTACAATAACTCCACAAGTTTCACCAGTAGTTATACCACCTTTGCAAACCCTCATACCCTCTGTCTGAGAATACATCTTGCTGAAAACAGAGTAGTGATTTGCTGTGTTATACTGGTTGTAAATTCTGAAATCAGAACTTACACCTTCAATTCTGACCCATGCTGAATCACTATTCCTTGAGCTGGATTTTATAACTACTGTACCAACCCTGTAATAAGGATCTTCCGTTGGCTGATAGACGTCTCCATACTTGTCAACGCAATGAGCAGCGGTAACAAAGCCTCTAACTCCATTCCTTTTCGCCACAAAGCCAAGGGTGCACTTTCCATGACTTGGTGGCTGTACTATCTTAATCCCTCCAATTAATGGTCTGATGTAACTTTCACGACTTGCAGGAATTGGTTTAGGTTGCTTTTTAACTACTACAGCATCCAAGGGGATGTTTAGTCTGTTAAGAGTCCCTTCAAGCTCCTTTATTACCACCTTATCAACCTTCTCAAATCGTACAATCACCTTTATTCATTGTGTAGCCCGGAGATATACCTGACCACAATGAATTAAGCAATTCATTCTTACCAATCTCTTCTGCTAAAGCTTCCTCTCAGCTTACCAGCTGCTTGGAGGTATACTTTCCTTTCAGAAGAATAACCCTTACCTCTCCTTTAACCATATCTAATATTTTCCTGCCATCCTCCTTGCTTTTAACGTACGCGAAAACGATTCCTCTATCAGGATCAATGAATACTCCTCCATAGTTATCCTTTGCCTTCACAGCTAACGCTGCACGAACTACTTTTGAGTAGCTGGGTTTTACCTCTGAGTAATGAATCTTCATCCCTTTCAGTTCAGTATGCATTCACCATGCAATAGGTTTCTCCTTTTTAATCCATCGTCCATTTTCGTACATGTAATATTCCTCAGTAAAGCCATTGTATGTTGTCCAATTTATAGTGAGGTCTCTGGGATCTATTAGGGGTGAAGAGGGGTTGTTTAAAGAGGTAGTTCCCTTTGCCTCATTTGAATTTGTGTTTGCTGCAGCCATAGCAATGCTTGCTATCACCAGCACTAACAATACCAGCCCAATCTTTACAGCTTTCACCCCATCACCTTTGCTAAACCTGTAACCACCATATTTAAAATTTTTCTTTTCAATTCATAGTAAATATAGAATCTCATTTTAATTTTCTCAGCATGTGAAAAACTAATTTATATAGCTTTCATATACAACACTTGACTATTATTTTCCACAAAACAGAAAATGCAACATTTAAAGCTTAAACTAACTAACTTCCGTATCATGTTCACATTCTTCGTTTCTACTTAAAAGATAGAATAAAAAGGGCTATACAGGCCTAATACCTGACTTAAAAGGATATCATCTATCCTCTCCAGAATTTTACTTATTCGCCATCCAGAAGTTTTGGTTTGAGAAAAGGAATGACTAAAAGATGTAAAAGAGCAGAAAAAAGAACTCCTCTTGACGCATTTGCATTATTCTTGACAATGCAATGATTCATTGTGCCAAGTGTTAAAAAGAGGGCTGAAGAATTCGAATTCGCTTTCATCTATCTTTCCCCTACTTTCCTGATTTGAAGAGTTTATGGATATCGGGAGTTCTTGAAACTATAAATTCAACCAACCAATTCTTTAACCTCCAACCTCTCAAGAACCTCTTCAGATGGAACTCCGTTCTCATCCCATCCTCTCAACCTGTAGTACTCGGAGAGCATTTTCTCGAATTCCTCAACTGCTATGCTCTCTCCATCAGCAGGACCACCCTTAAGTGGCTCTGTAAAGCGCTTGGGGATCATATCTTGCACTCTGGTGAAACCTTCTCTTACGTTGAACAGCCTGGACATGTTGTAGATTCTCTCTCCAATCTGAAGATATTCTTCAACCGTCAGATTAAAACCTGCTGCGTTCAGAATCTCAACTGCCTCCTCAGCACTGTACTTCACAAAATCACAGCTCGTAAGTGACCAGAGAACGCTGTTCTCGTTCTGCTCTTTTATTACGATCTCAGCCTTACCCTCTGTTGTGAAGGGATCCATATCTCCAAAAGCCTCATAGGCAATTGGCCACGACCTCAGATGGTCTCCACCTCTATCTGCTGTTGCATAGGCAAGAGCCATTCCGAAGGAACCTCTTGGATCATAACCCGGGATCTCCATACCCTTTATGTGAACTGCTAAGCTCTCACCGCCAACTTTCTGCGAAGCTCTCATAACACCTTCAGCAAGGATATCTCCAACACCCTCTCTGTAGGCTATCTTTCTCACCATCTCAACGAGCCCCTCAGCATCTCCAAACCTGATACCAAAATCGTAAATGCCCTTTTCAGTGCACTCCATTGCCCATGCAATCACCTCTCCGGTGGATATTGTATCAATTCCAAGCCTGTCGCACTCGTTGTTGTAGGCAACAATGGCATCAATCCTTCCAACTCCCGTATTCGATCCGCCAAGAGCTATTGTTTCATATTCTGGTTCAACTTCATAGCCCTTGAAAATACCCTCAGGAACCTTTACAACCCTTCTGNAGGCAACACTGCAGAGATAGCAAGCGAGCTTTTTGGCTGTAATTCTGTCAAGCTCATCCACTCCAATCTTATCCGCATGCTCAAAAACACCATAACTGAAATTTCTTGTTGGCAGAACTCCAGCCTCATTGGACCAGTCAACAATAATTGGCGTACCGTGATCTCTGGCCCATGCATGGTCTTCGCTTTCCTTCAATCTCTTGGTATGGTAGGTTCTCAGCTCTTTCATTTTTTCAGGAATCTCAATCTTCTTTTCGGCTCTTACTGCAATTGCCTTTAGTCTTTTGGAGCCCATCACAGCTCCAGCTCCTCCTCTTCCCGCCTGTCTTCCGTTATCGTTTGTTATGCATGCATATCTTACGAGATTCTCTCCCGCTGGGCCTATTGCAGCAACCTTGTATTCTTTGTAGTGCTCTTCAACTTCGAATGCATCCTTTCCCTTTAAACCTTCAGCACTTTCAAGCTTTACTTCCTCACCATCGATTTTAAGGGTCACCCACTTTTCCGATTTCCCTTCGAATATGATTCCCCAGTAACCGGTGAAGCGAAGTTCTGCGGGAAAATGACCCCCACTATAGCTGTCAAGCCACCCACCGGTGAGGGGGGATTTGGTTATAACAACGTATCTTGAAGTTCCGGGAACGAAGCCAGTAACAGGCCCAGTCATAAAAATCAGTTTGTTCTCGGCTGAAAGAGCATCAGCTCCTTTGGGAACCTCTTTGTAAAGATAGTATGCACCCAATCCTTTCCCGCCCACAAGCTTCTCAATCAACTCTTTTGATATTTTCTCAACACTAACCTCACCATTAGTGAGATTAACCCTGATCAATTTTGCATTATCTATTATATTATCCATAAAATCACCTCCTCGAACATTCTCTAACGCTCTCCTCAAAAATATCCATGGCCCTTTCAACAACCTCAGGCGGAGTTGTTACCGGAGGTAGAAATCTGATCACATTATCATATACTCCTGCCTTCATTAAAAGCAACCCTTTTCTGGCTGCCGATGAGATTATACTGGCACTCAAGTCTTTATAAGGTTCTTTGGATCTCCTATCCTTAACGAACTCCACAGCTACCATAGCTCCAAGAGCTCTGACATCACCAACGTATTCTATATTATCCATTATCTCCCTGCACCTCTTCTCCATGATCTCTCCAATCTTATCCGCATTCTTCAGGTTCTCCTTAATCACTTCAATTGCCTCAAGTGATGCAGCACAGGCGATGGGATTTCCACCGTATGTCCCCCCTATCCCACCTACGTGGGGCGAGTTCATGATCTCTCTCCGTCCAATCACGGCACTCAAAGGCATTCCTGCTGCCATTGATTTTGCAAGGGTCATCACATCCGGCTTCACACTGGAATGCTCTACAGCGAACATCTTTCCTGTTCTACCAAATCCCGTCTGCACCTCATCAACGATCATCAGAAGGTTGAATTCATCACAGAGCTTTCTCAGCTCCCTCAAGTAATCGCGAGGAGGTACTATGAACCCCCCCTCTCCCTGCACGGGCTCAACAATCAATGCGGCAGTCTCCTCAGGAGGGAGCTCAACTTTAAGCCTATCCCTGATGTATTCAACACAACCAAAGCCGCAGGAAGGATACTCCATGTTGAAGGGACACCGGAAGCAGTAAGCATAGGGCATCCTGTAAATTCCGGGAGCGAAGGGCCCGAACCCAAGCTTGTAAGGCCTGAATTTATCTGTCAGGGTCATTGCAAGCAATGTCCTTCCATGGAATGCGTTTGCAAAGGTTATGATGTTCTGCCTTTTTGTGTAATATCTTACGATCTTTACAGCATTCTCCACCGCCTCGGCCCCTGAGTTTGCGAACATTGCCATGTCCAGACCTTCAGGAGTTATTTCAGCGAGCTTTATTGCAAGTTTGATGTAAAGCTCATAAGGCGCGACATGGAAGCATGTGTGGGTGAACTTTTCAGCCTGCTCCTTTATCGTGCTGATTATTCTCGCATTTGAATGACCTGTGTTCATTACGCCTATACCACTACAGAAATCGATGAAAACATTACCATCCACATCCCTTATGAACGCTCCATCAGCGCTTTCGGCAAAAATCTGGTGCACATTGAACACTCCCTGAGGGACGAATTTTTCCCTCAACTGAAAGAGCTCCATTGATTTTGGGCCCGGCACATCTGTTACGATCTTTGGCTTTAGATCCTTTAGATCAAAACCTACCAACTGTAACACCTCCTAAAATATCTAAAATATCAGTATGTGATCAGCTATCTTGCAATCTTCATCTGTTATGAATCTCAACTCTTCCATCCCCTGAGTGAGTAGTATTCATCAAGCATCTTCTCAAAATTCTCTCCAAGGACTCTCACAAATATTCTCGGTAAGCCATCTTCACTTGCCCCTTCTCTCAGGTTAAACTCTCTGGTAAGGTTGACAATTCTCTCTCCTGCTTTTTTGAGCTCATCAACAGTTACCTCCTCTCCAGTAACTATTCTGTAGAGCTTTGCAAGCTCTCCCCAGTAAATTGGCCCTATAACTGGAAGACATAGAAATCTGCACAGCACCATTGAATCAACAACCGCATAGAAATCTTCCAGATCCTTAACAAGGGCGGCCTGCCCTTCTGGACTTAAACGATCGACCTTTCCGGTGAGGTTGGGCCTGTAGGCGCATGAGCGCATATGGCAAGCTCCTCTTGGAGAGACAGCATATGCAAGAGCCATCCCGAAAAGCCCCCTCGGATCGTAGCCGGGAGGTTCCAGACCCCTGACATGAACGGGCTCCTTTTCTGAGCCCAGGCTTTCAGCAACTCTCCTGACACCCTCTCCAAGTAAATAACCTATACCCTCTCTGAATGCAATCTTGTGAATGAGCTCTATTATCTTTTGAGAATCTCCAAACTCAGCATATCTCAGCCCAGATTCGCTCAATGCCATCAGATAGGCTATGACATTTCCAGTGGTAATGGTATCTATCCCGTATCTATCGCACAGCTCGGCAGCCTTAATCAGATCTTCGAGATTGCTGTTCTCGCAGAGAGAGCCCAGAGCATAAAGAGTCTCGTATTCTGGCCCCTCAACCTCTGCATTCTCAGTCTTCACAATTATACCACATGCTACTGTACAGCCATAACAGGAGGTATGCTTTTTTACGTATTTTTGTAAAGCCTCAGCGTTTATCTTTTCAACTTCGCTGAAACTTCCTTTCTCCCAGTATCTGGTTGGCAGCACACCAGCCTCATTCGTAAGGGACATTATACCGGGTGTGCCGTACTTTGACAGGCTGACATGAGTCTTCTTTACAGCATCAAGCATCCATTTCCTGAACTCCTTCAACTCCTCAGGAAACGCAACCTCCTGCTTTTGCTTTTTGCTTCCCTTCACAACGATAGCTTTGAGATTTTTGGAGCCCATCACAGCTCCAGCTCCTCCTCTTCCGAACTGTCTCCCTTTCCTGTGGGATATGCAAGCATATCTTACGAGATTCTCCCCGGCCTGTCCAATCGAGAGTATCTCCCCCCCATGTCTCTCTTTCAGGTAATCTTCAGTTTCAAACGCATCTTTACCCCATAAATCGCTCGCATCAATGATCTCTGCATTTCCATCTTCAATGTAAACGTAAACGGGCAGGTTTGCCTTTCCCTTTATCAGTAGTATGTCAGTTCCGGCCTTCTTTAGCTCGTGGGCTATGTAGCCTCCACACTGGGACTCACCATAACCGCCAGTCATGGGGGATTTGAAGTGACATGTGAGACGGGAGGCACCACTCAAAGTTATACCGTTCAGAGGGCCTGTTGCAAAAATCAGGACATTTTCTGGAGAAAAAGGATCTATTCTGGCAGGGATATCGAGCAGAAGTTTTGTTGCTATCCCTTTTCCTCCAAAGTATTCGGAGTATTCTTCTGGTAACCTACTCGGTATAATTTTTTCAGAAGTTAAATCAATTTTGAGAACCTCCATCTTTTCCCCCGTTATGTTTTCTGAATATTTATATTTAAATCTAACTATCTGTTAACAGTTTTTATCAACTTAAGTTTTTACATATTTTATTGGTTATATAAGTATTTAGGGTTGTGAAATTATTTCATTTTAACATTACTTTGGTTTGGTTTGGAGATTTAAAAGAAATTAAAAAGATTTAAATTTCTTGACCTGCTATACTAAACATGGATCTGAGAAAACTTCAGTTTATTGGCGGCTCAAGCTATATGATAAGCATCCCCAAAAAATGGGTTGAGAAGAACGAGCTATCTTCAGGAGATAGGGTTGCCGTGAGCATGTATGAGAACCATATAATTATTACACCACCAAGGATCTCGGAACAGGAATTTCTTAAAAAAGCCGTTATCAAGGGCCTTCCACAGTTAAGCGGAGACTTTCTCAGGAGATTTATTTATGCCCTATATATTCAGGGCTTTGATGAAATTGTAATTGAGACGGAAATGCCAACTAAAATTGTTGGAAAAATATCTGAGATTATCTGGTCGCTAATCGGGATGGAGATAATAGACTCTTCAGGCAACAGAATTGTGATGAGATGCCTTAACGATCCATCTTTTGATATCTTCAGTGTTCTTTCCCGGCTGGTGCAGATAACGATCGATATGCTTGAAGGAATTGAGGATGGAATCCGTGAAGAGGATTTCTCATCACTTCCTGATATTGCAAAGCTGGAAAAGGATGCGGACAGACTGTACATGCTTGCAACGAGAATAGAGCACAGATCGATCAGCGATACAAATATGGCCGTGAAATGGGACGATATTAAAACTATTGTGGGTATAAGGCTGATTGCAAAACTGATTGAGGAGATAGCAGATTTCCTGAAGGATTACGCTGAACATGTTTCAAGGATTGATAAATCATATTTTAAATTACACTTGGAGCTTCTCGGGAAAATTAAAGAACTGTTTGAAAAGGTTTACAAGGCATATCTCGATTCCGACCTGAACTCTGCTGAAGCAACGATGCATCAGTTGAACAGGTTGATGGATGAAATAAAGAATTTGATGGAAGAGGACAGAATGGGATACTACATACTTTCGCTTGATGATCTCTATTATGTTTGTAAAAATATCAAGTCAATCCTTGAAATAGCCTTTAACAAAGGGGTCAGGAAATACCTTGCCGGGATGACGTCTAAAACCCCATAAACAAAAATAATAAAAATTTTTTGTCTTAGTTCAAATAGTTCAGGTTTAGATCAGAGTAACCCTCGTATGGATACAGACAGTGTGGAGATCAAAACTGGTATAAGTATACTCATGTAAAATATGATGCCCATCGCAGTATATTTGCTAATCAATCCCATCATGGCCAGATTTATTGCAAACAGAATCCAGACTGTCAGCCCAAAAAGGAATCCGTAAACCAAAGCCCATTTGGTATCTTTTGAAAAAATTCCCAGAAGAGCTCCTCCGAACAATAGTCCGATCCAGTGGAAATAGGTGATTATCAGACCTGCTATAAATGCAATAATCCTCTTCATTTTTTCACCTCTCCACCTCGAAAATCAGCGATTTCTCACCCTGAACTTCAAAACTCATTGGTTTGTACTCTCCATTCACCCACATCTCTATCTGATCATTGTAATGCTCTGAGAAATAGTTTCCAGAGTTCCCTCCTGGAATCACACAGTAGGAACCATTAAATGTTGCTATCATCCTCCAGCTGCTCCCAGTCTGAAATGGAGTGCCATCTGTTCTGAAATTGAATACTGTGAATGGAGAACCACTCGCCGGTAAGTCAGGATAATTGAGAAATTCGAGGCCAAATGGGTGGTTCATTCTGAGTTTGCTGTAATCGCCATAAACTCTGTAACCTTTTTTCTCAATCTCATCAACAGCCTTATCCATCGCACGGGCTATTATATCGTCTCTGTTCTCAATTTGTTGGGTTTTTATGTCATCAAACCACTTGCTGTTCCTGTCAAGATTCTGCAAAACCCAAACCTTTGGATAGTAGCTTTTATCAAGCCCTGCGGAATAGAATTCATCACCGAAAGTCTCGTTTAAGTAGTGTCTCAGCCAGAGGGTGAAAACAAGAGCAGCCTTTGAGTCTTTATCCATCCTGTAATCCCAGCTCTTTAGCTCATCAGCATAGGGTTTACCCTTCTCTGAAATCTTATCGTAAGCTTCGATTATCTGTGACACGAAGAATTCAGCTGGTTTCGAGTAGATATCTCTCTGCATCTCCATTATGAATTCTGCATCAATCTTCTTCTCTTTTTCAACAGCTTCATCTATCATTTCATAGATTCTCATTCCCCTGTATGGGTCGGCAAAATACATGCTGTCTCCGAGATAGTACTGGTAATCAAAAACGACTCTCTGATTGGCTGTAGCAACATAATCGGGGTTTATAAGGTGGGGAATCTCTTCAAAGGGTATGAAACCTTCCCATGTGGAAGTTCCATATGGTATGAAACCTTCCCACTCTCCCTCTCCGGCTGAACCATTGAATATTATGTTTCCAGGCACAACCTCTCCATCAATATATCTTATTGGGAACTTTCCTGCTGGATAATACATTGTGTTACCATACTTATCTATGTAAACAAGATTCTGAGCGGGAACATCGAAGTATTTCAATCCCTCTATGAAGTCATCCATATTTTTGGCATGGTTGTACTTGTAGATTGCTAAGAATTCTCTCGTTGCTGTAAGGCCAGTCCATGCAACCCCTATCATTTTACCATTTTTCTCAATCAGTGGGCCGTGAATGGTTTTTCTGACTGTGATATCTCTTTCTTCTATTCCTTTATCTGTTTTAACCTTCAATTTTTTTGTCTCCTTGATCACGTCTCTCCATTCGCTTTTGTAAAGGTATTTGTCTCCATCCATAATATAGTAATAGAAGTCAATCACATCAGCACCAACATTTGTAACTCCCCATGCAACATACTCATTCTGCCCTATGATTATCGCCGGAACTCCCGGAAAGGTTACACCTCTGACATCCAAGTCGTCTGTTTTCAAGTGCATTTCATACCAGACTGGTGGAACTGTCAGGGCAAGGTGGGGATCGTTTGCGAGAATTGGACTTCCATCTTTCGTGTACTTTCCGGAAATTATCCAGTTGTTTGAACCCACACCTTCTTTTGCCTCAAAGGGCCTTAGCCAGTCAAGGAGGGCTTTATCAACCTTGTTGGTTCTTATTATTGGATATGTATGGTTCAGGTGAGATGGGTAAAGTTCTAGTGCCTCTACGCCAAGTTTTTCGGCTATAATGGATCTCTGCAAATCATAGAAATCTCCTGTCAATCCCCATGAGATCTCTTTACCCACAAGCATCACATCTGCTGGCTTCCACTCCTCAGGTTTGTAGCTGAGAAGCTTAAACTCCATTGGGAGTTCACTATGGCCTATGTAGTAATTGACACCATCACAGTATGCTTGAATCAAACTGCCGAATTCTGTTTTTTCAAATGCTTTCCAGCTCGCCTCAGCAGCACCATAGAAATCCATCTCCATGTGGAATATATCAGAATCTACAAGATCCTCTCCGAAAACCTCTGAAAGCTGCCCCTTCATCAACCTTCTGTGCAGATCCATCTGAAAGAGTCTATCCTTAGCCTGCACATAGCCGACAGCATAATAGAGTGCCTTTTCGTTCTCGGCGACTATATGGGGAACGCCATAATCATCGTAATAAACCTCTGCCCATCCATAGGGGTTTTTAACTCTGGCAGATCCATCACTGAACTTCCATATGGAACCGCTGAAGGGTGCAAACAGATTGATGTAGTTGTATGCTAGAATCACAAACAATGCAAGAAACATCAGTAAAACTGCGCTGAAAACTTTTTTTCTGTTCGAAAATATGCCATCTTTAAGACTCGTCATTATATTTAGTTGTTTAATATCCTAATAAACCTTATGATTTATAATTGACTAATAATCGAACCAATTCGTGTAGGCCGTTAAATTACCTTTTGCTGAGAAATAAACAGGCCAGAGAGTTTAAATGAATTTTTCCATCGATTTCCAGTCATCAACAAATCTACAAACCGCATCTTCTTTCTCGTTTAAAAATTTCTTTGCATGGCTATTATAAACAGGCATAAGATCGATTAAGGACTGGAACCAAGTTTATCCCAACTATCTGGAAATCTCCACTCACCTGACTTATCGTATATTTCTGAGCCTCTCTGCGATCCTCTTTATCCTTTTTACAGGACTTTCAAAGAAAACTGCTGGATAATTTGATTTTACAATCTCTATTTTATCGCCCGGAGATACTTCAATCGTTTTCTGCCCATCAGAAATGATTAGAGCCTTTCTTTCAGGATGAAGTTCGACATTAATTCTACTCTTTGCGCTCACAATCCAGGGTTTCCACCCAAGTTTGAAGGGGGCGATTGGGGTGATGAGGATTGAAGGCAGATATGGGTCTACCACGGGTCCTCCGGTTGCGAGTGCATAAGCAGTAGATCCGATGGGTGTGGAGAAGAGCATACCATCACTTCTCATATCTTCTATCTCAACCCCATCAACAAAAACCCTGAGCCCGATAAGGCGGGCGGGGGTTGAGCTTAGAATGGCTATTTCGTTGAGAGCCCTCATTCTGGTTTCTCCGTTTATTATTCCATCTATTCTCATGAATGATTCGGTTCTGCATTTACCTTCCAGGACATTCTTTAACACCTCTCTGAAATTTCCGGGTTCTGAATGGGTCAGGAGCCCTATTTTACCTCTGTTTATTCCAAAAATGGGTGGACATTTTTTCAAATCCTGTAGAATCTGTAAAATCGTCCCATCTCCACCCACACTCACTATCAGATCATATTTCCCGAGTTCAGAAGATGGAAGGTGGAAAAGCTCTGCATGAACTCCGTTATCCTCGAGAAAGGCTGCAACTTCCCTTGCCAGTGCAAGCGAATCGTATTTGTAAACTACACCAGCTTTCATTTTTCTCCCTTGAAGACTTTTAATATGTTTTTATGAAGCTTTTCGTTCGCGACAAGCAGTGTGAGTCTTTCATCCATGTTTATTTTTCTGCTGTCCAGCAGGTTACCATGAATGTCTGTTGTAACAGCGTTGGCACATCTGGAAATAAAAACACCTGCAGCAACATCATAAATCCTGAGAAGCCCCTCTCTTGGCGCACTCTGAAAGCTGACACCCTGATTCTGGTAAATTGATGAGTTTCTTATATCTATAAAACAGTCAACACTACCCTCTGCTACAAAACAGAGCTCAAGAGCGGCACTTCCAAAAATCCTTATTCTTCTAAACCCGTAATTTTTTCTAGGGTAGTAGAATATTGCATTACAGTGTATGCTTTCCTCATTGGAAACGTATATTCTTTCTCCATCTCTGAAAGCCTTGCCATTATTCCATTCTCCAGATGCATAATATTCTGTTCCAGTTGAGAGGTTGGAAACATAGGCAAAGAAAGTATCACAGAGCCTTTCAGATTTAGAAAAGCACATTGAAATCGAATAAATTGGAATTCCTCTTGTTGCATTAAATGTGCCATCAACAGGGTCAAGAGCAACGAAGATATCCCCATCGCCCATGACACCTGATTCCTCGCTCACAACCCTGAAATCATACTCCTTCAGAATTTTTAAAGCGGCATCCTCTGCGACCTTATCAACCTTCTTTGTTGGTGTACCATCTTTTCCCATGCCCACCTCGAGTCTCAAATTGTCCGATGAAATTTTTTTAATACTGTCTCTAACCTCTTCAGTGACTTTTTTGGAAAGCTCCAGAAATTCAGTGTATTTCATATTCCAAAATTTTAAAAAGTGGGTAAAAAAAGTTTTTTAAAATTTAGATATTTGAATATTATATTTTCATACATCCAGATTGAACCTTGCAGCATTATCGTCTGCTATTCTCTGAAGTTCTCTGATGATTTCCTGACCCTTTGGATGTGTGAAAAGATGTCTGAACCTCCTTTGTATTTTCAGATACTCCTCTACGGGCTTTCTCTCCTTGATTTTCCTCACTCTGATGAGCTTTCCGTTCTCGTATTCGACTATGGGGTACAGTGCAGTCTCAAAAGCCAGTTTTGCTGATGGAATGGTTTGCTTTCCATCTATTCCCCATCCGGTTACGCATGGGGTGTGAATCTGTATATATTTCGCCCCTTCGATCTCCGCAGCCTTTTTCACCTTTCTTCGAATATCTGAATAAAAAGCCACGGAAGATGTTGCGACATAAGGAATGCCATGGGCAACAGCTATCGAAACCATATCCTTTTTCCTTCCTATCTTACCGGGATAAAGCTCACCAGCCGGCATCGTTGTAGTGTTACTTCCAAGAGGTGTCAATCCGCTCTGCTGGTTTCCTGTGTTCTGATAAGCCTCGTTATCCAGACAGATATATATCACATCATGGTTTCGGTCGAGCATTCCTGAAAGGGGTCCAACACCTATATCTGCTGTTGCACCATCTCCAGCAAACACAACGATTTTGCCCTCATCTGTTCTCTTCAAAGCCTTTAATGCGAGCTCTATTCCTGCAGCTACCGCAGCAGCGTTCTCGAAGAGTGAATGTATGTAAGGAACACCCCAGGCACTTCTTTCATACTGTGAGCTGATAATTTCAAGACAGCCGGTGGAGTTTGAGACAAAACACTTCCCCTCAAGCGCCTCTAAGACATTTCTTGTTGCGATTGTAAGTCCGCATCCAGGACACGCTCCATGTCCCGGGCCGAAAAAGGTCATGTAATCACCTCCTCGAAGGGCTTTACACCACCGAAATGGAATCCCTGTTCCACCCTTCCATCGTAAACGTCTGTAATCATTTTGACAATCTCCTCCCTTGGCACATCTCTACCGCCAAGCCCAACCGCATAGGAGTAAAATTCGGGAGAAAGACCGAATAATGCACTTTTGACCTCTATACCAACCGGACCTTCATGCCCAAAGGATACAGCCCTTTCAAAGACAAGGATCTTGTTAGCATTTATCAGGGCATCTCTTATCTCTTTATCTGGAAACGGTCTGAATGTTCTGATTTTAAGCAAACCTACTTTCTTTCCTTCCTCTCTCAATTCTCTGATTACATCTCTGACCATTCCAGTTAACGAACCCATCGAAACAACCATGAGTTCAGCATCATCTGCATAGTCCGCCACAACATGGCCGCCCCAGTCTCTTCCTATGACTTCAGTCCACTCTCTGTATGCTTTCTCAAGGACACCTTTTGCTCTTTCCATGGCATTCTGGAGTGCAACCCTGAACTCCATATAGCAGTGTGGTGGTGCATAACATCCGAAAGTTAGGGGATTCTCTGTTGTCATTTTGACCGGTGGTTCGTAGGGGGGCAGGAATTTATCAACATGTTCTTCGTCGAGCAAATCTACCGGTTCGTAGGCATGTGTGAGTTTGAAACCATCCATGTTGAGCATGAAGGGGAGCATGACCTTTGGATTTTCAGCAACCTTGAATGCAAGGGGAACCATATCATGGGCTTCCTGATTCGTTTCGACATGAATTTGAATGAGCCCACCATCTCTGAGGAGCATGCTGTCTTGGTGATCGTTCCAGATGCTGAGAGGTGCGGAAAGAGCTCTGTTGGTGTTAACAAGAACAATTGGAAGCCTCATTCCGGCTGCATTGAGTAAAACTTCGCTCATGAGCACAAGTCCCTGTGAACATGTGGCGGTGAAAGTTCTCGCTCCGGTGGCTGATGCGCCGACGAGAATAGATGCGGCACCAAATTCAGATTCAGCAGTAACGTACTGACAATCCTTAAGTTCGCCATTTGAATACATCTTTGCGAGGTTTTCAACAATTTCAGTCTGTGGGGTTATTGGATAGGCTGCTATAACAGATGGCTTTGAGAGCTTAACCGCATGAGCTACGGCATAAAAACCCCTGATAACTTTCCTCATTTCAGCACACCTCTAACCTGTACATCTCTTTAAGTTCCATTTTAATGGCATCTGCCGGACATACTGTAAAGCATACGCCACATCCCTTGCAGTAGTCGTAATCGGGGACTGCAACCTTTTCTCCATCCTCTTTTTTCACTACCACGATGCACCCATCCGGGCAGAGATGCTCGCATGTTTTGCATGCAGTACATTTTTCCTCATCCACAACAGGATACTCAGTCCCCCAATCTCCAGTTTTCATGTTCTTAGATGAATGTGGTTTTGAAATTCCTCCCAGCGTTATATTCATCACCATCCACAGACCTCCCTCATATAGTTGTATGCGTCCTCAACAAGCTTTACATTCTTTTCAGCGAGTGCTTTATTACCAAACCATTCGAAAATGGTCTCCTTCAGCACGTCGAGTTTTATCAACCCACTTGCACCAACAAATGCCCCAACCATTGCTGTGTTTGTGATTGGTCTTCCGAGGTGTTCCATTGCCATCTTTGTGGCATTGATAGTATACACTTTCGCATCTATCCCCATGCTTGCCTTCAAATCTTCTGAACCCTTTGGATAGTTTGCAATTATTGCACCCCCCTCTTTCAAACCCGATTCTACCTTTACGGGGCCAATGACTGTTGGATCCATCACCACCACATAGTCTGGATGATATACTTCGTCTCTGTTGACTATTGGTTTGTCTGAGAGTCTCAGAAATGAAGCTACAGGGGTACCTCTCTTCTCTGCACCGAAAGTTGGGAAGGAGAGTGTATAATATCCTTCTTTGAAACCAGCTATTGCAAGTATATCTGCAGCAGTTACAACACCCTGACCTCCTCTACCGTGAAATCTTACCTCGACAATAATAATTCATCCCTCCTTAGGTTTTTAATTCTGAAGCAATGATTTATAGTTTTTGATATAAATTAAAATGATTTTCTATTATAAATTAGAAAAGCCTCAAATATTTTAATCAAAGCTAATCTCTCGTTTACATTTAGCGATCTCAAGTGATCCTCAAGCTCTTCAATTAGCTCTTTTTTATCCTTTAACCCCTTTGTTTCCTTTCCTTCAATTATCCATGCAAGGGCATATAAAAGCTCCTTTTCGGAAAGTGCAGATATTATGTTGTTTACCTTCTCGGATCTCTCTTTGCTAAAGAACCTTGAAACTATTGCTTTAAAATAATCCATCCTGATATACGAGCCTACGGATCTGTTAACATCCTCTTCCACTTCTAGAAAAACCTTAATTAGAATAAAATATAGTTTTGCAAGCTCTTCCTTATCCCAAGTTATAATATTGTTTAGAATAACTCTATCAATTTTTTCCTGGACATCTTTCATTCTGTAGACTATGTAAAGAAGATCCTCCACGCTCTGGGTAAAGTTATAGCCTTCATCCCTCTTCATTTCGAATACCCACATTCTTCTGATGGTCTCATTTATTGTATTGTAATCGAGCTGGAGGAATTCTTTCCTCGTCTGAAACATTTCAGTGAGTTCGCGTTTGTTTGGAAGCACAACATTGTTGATTATGCTTGAGAGCTCAACAAGTCTTGTAAAGACGAGGTAAAACATCGGTGAGAAAATGTTTCCAGTCTTTTTCAGATTCACCACTCTTGAAATAAATTTCTCATCGAATATCTTTTTCAACTCAGCCTCAAACTGAACAAACTGTTTGCTCTTCATATCTATCATACGAAGACTTAACCTTTATTTATCTTCTCTGTTTTTTATCATTTTTTATGAACTTGGCTGAATCCGAATAACCAACTACCACTCCATCGATTAACCTGTTTGAGAAGATGCCATTATCCACTACACCTGCAATGGAGTTTATCCAAATCTCTGTCTCTTCTGGATGATCGATCACTCCTAAATCTGCATCTAAAATAAAATTTCCATTATCTGAAATGCATGGCCCCAGCTTGCCACCATCAGATCTAACTTTAACATCAACGCCATGTTTTTCAAGTTTTTTCATCACATTTCCATATGCGAAAGGTACCACTTCCATTGGAACAGGTATGGAAAGTTTTTCTGAAAATTTTTCGGAATCGGCTATTATAATTACTTTTTCAGAAGCCTGCGCGATAATTTTCTCTCTCAATAATGCCCCACCCATGCCCTTTATGCAGTTAAAATCACTATCAATCTGATCTGCACCATCTATGCAAATATCGAGTTCGCTGAATTGAAAAAGATCTGTTACATTGATTCCGGATTGAACAGCAAGGATATGGGAATGGTAAGAGCTTGGGACACCCCACACCTCCATACCCTCCTCTATTATTCTTTTTCCGAGCTCTCTGATGAATATCTCAACTGTTGTACCGCTTCCGATTCCTATTACCATTCCGTCATCTATAAGTTCGACCGCCCTTTTGGCGGCAATTTCCTTCCTGATCTTTTTATCATCTGTCATAAAACCACCTATTTATCATCCCAATATCTATCCTCGATGTGTTGTCAAGTGTTAGAGGGGTGATTGAAATCCTCCCCTTCCTTATTGCGTGGAGGTCTGTCCCCTCTTCAGCATCTTCGATTTCTTCTCCATCTATCCAGAAATACTTTCTTCCTCTTGGATCTCTGCGGATGTCAATTCTTGTTTTATAGAGCTTTCTTGCCAGCCTTGTGAACTCAACCTCTCCCTTAAACTCTGCCGGAACGTTTACGTTTAGAACGTCAACTCCGTGGGGAAGTTCGTTCTTAAATATTTTTTCGGCAAGTGATTTGAGTATTTTCTTGCACAGCTCGAAATCGAGCTCTTTGTAAACAAATTCGAATTTGTCTATATCTGAAACTTCCAGTGAAATGGATATTGCTGCACTTCCCTGAGTTGCCGCCTCAAAAGCAGCTCCAACCGTACCGGATGTGAGTATAGCCTCCGTGGAAATGTTTTCTCCAAGATTTACTCCTGAAACCACGAGATCGGGCACTTCGCCTATTATCTCGTGAATTCCAATAATCACCGAATCAGTGGGAGTTCCATCGACCGCATAAGCCTTGATGCCATTCCAGCTGACTTCTGAAACCCTTATCGGTTCCATGAGCGAGATACTTCTTCCAACACCGCTTTTCTGAACGGCAGGAGCAACAACGAATACCTCTCCAAGGTCTTTTAGAGCCTCATAGCTCGCAATAAGGCCGGAAGAGTACAATCCATCGTCGTTTGTGACAAGTATTGTTCTGTTCAATTTATAACCCTCATGATCTGATTACTCGGGTAGAGGAAAAATTTTTTGATTTTCAGCATGTTATCGACAACATCTAAGAAAGATAAAAAAGATACATGATGGGATAGGCAGAGAAAATATTATAGATTGTGTGGGAGTTAAGTCCAGTAAGGGATCAGCCATACGATATTAAGCAAACCAGTTAAAAATTAAATAATCAGAAAACCAAAGTTTTAAATCAGATTTATGATAATAAAAGTCTATGGAGTTCCGGAAAGAGGTTGAGGTCTCCAGAGTCATTTTACCGAATGGCTCTATTGATGAGAGCAGGGTGGAAATCAGATATGATCCCCTTACACTTCAAACCTCGAGGGTTATAAAAAAGACACCACCTATCCCGCAATCTCAGGGATTTAAGGATGAAATTGAGAGCACGAAGGTGTGGTGTCCGTTCTGCCCGGAAAGAATTGAATCGATGGCTGCGAGGGATCCAGAGCTTTTAAATGGGGAGCTTTTGAGGAGAAATGAGGCCATACTTTTCTCAAATATAGTTCCATACTCAAGGTATTCGTATGTTCTCAGGCTGACAGAAGAACATTACTTAGATCTTAATGATTTTAAGAAAGAGCATTTTGAGGATGCGTTTTATCTCATCCAGGGAGTGTTGTCAAGGCTGAATGAGGGTAAGTATTATATCAGTATTGGAATGAACTATCTCAAGCCTGCGGGGAGCAGTATAATGCATCCCCATATCCAGACCATAATATCTGAAACATCTACAGATTATTTTGCAAGACTGGACTGGAGTGCGCTGGAATTTTTAGAGGAGAAGGGGAAAGATTACTGGGAGACACTCCTTCAGGAAGAAAAAAGGAGAAAAGAAAGATATGCAGGGGATACAGCAAAAACAGGATGGATCTCAGCCTTCTCTCCAAAGGGATTCTATCATTTTATCGGAATTCCTGAGGAGAGAGAATTCATCCAGATGTCAGAAGAGCAAATTTCTGGAATTTCTGATGGTATCATCAGGATTCTCAGATTTTACAGGTCAAAGGGATTCAATTCCTTTAACATTTCCGTGTTTTTGGCGGATCGCATAGGTGAACATTTCAGAACTAATATCCACATACTTGCGAGAACTCCCTTTGACAGGTATTACTGGTGTGATGTATACTTCCCCAAGATGTTTCATGATGAGAGCATAGTATATTTCGCACCGGAAGATTATGCTGCTGAATGCAGGGAGTTTTTGATTCAGTAGATGCTGTGGACAGCGAGGGAACCTTAAGGTAGTTAAGATAAAAACCTCAGGGATAAACAAACGAGAAAGGAGAAGTTTAAAGTAAAAGGTAGAAGTTGATGAAAGATTGATGAAAAATAAATGCCACATTCTCTTTAAGGGGGAAGAAGTATAAATGATCGTAGAATCCCGTCTTTACTCAAAAACCAATGGTAGTATTGTATGCAATACTTGCATGCACAGATGCAAAATTAAACCTGAAAAATGGGGGAGGTGTAAAGTCAGGAAAAATGAGGATGGTGTTTTGAATGTCTATAATTATGGTATGGTCTCGGCGGTAGCTCTTGACCCTATCGAGAAAAAACCCCTTCACAACTTTAAGCCGGGGACGAAGGTTCTCTCGTTTGGTTCTGTCAGCTGTAATTTCCGATGCCCCCACTGTCAGAATCATGAAATTGCATTTTCTGATCTAACCTATCCCTATTTGCGGGAAATCAATCCGGAAGATGTTTTGACAATGGCAAAGGATAGAGGAGCCGATGGTGTGGCATGGACATACAATGAACCAGCCATATGGCACGAATTTGCCCTTGATTCGAGTATTCTCGTTAAGGATGAGGGGATGTATGTTGTTTATGTAACAAACGGATACATGACGCCAGAAGCGATTGATCAATTTGAAGGCATTCTGGATGCTGCAAATGTTGATGTGAAGGGTTTTACAGAAAAGTTTTACAAAAGTTTTTGCAAGGCGAGTCTTGAAAAAGTCATCGAGTGTGTTGAATACATGGTTGAGAAGGGTATTTTCGTTGAGATAACGTATCTGGTGATACCCGGAGATAATGACAGCGATCAGGAGCTAAAAGAGTTCTCAGAGTGGGTTTCAGGTCTGGACAGGGGAATACCAGTGCATTTCTCAAGATTTCATCCCGATTTCAAAATGCTGGATAAAACCGTCACGCCCGTGAAGACGCTGGAAAGGGCTGTTGAAATAGCGAAAAATAGTGGGCTGGAGTATGTGTATGTGGGAAACGTGTGGGGACATGAGAATGAGAGCACATACTGCCCGAAATGCAACGCAATACTGATCGAGAGGGATGGTTTTTACGTTGAGAGGATTGATCTTGACGACAGCAGATGTCCAAAGTGTGGATATGAACAGAATATAATTGTTTGAATGTGTTTGATGTGTTTCAGGTTAGTAAGTTATTGACAGGAATATTTCATGGATATTTGAATACCTGAATTGTTAAACTTTCGTAACCTTTTAATGCACAAGCTATTGAATATCAGCAACTAACCACCATAAACTTCATAAACCCGATTTGAAGTATGTAGGTTGAGATATAGAGTATTGTTGAGGTAAGGTATTGCCTGTTTGAGAGGCCAATGTGGTAGAGTAATAAGAGGCCAATGTGGTAGAGTAATAATATATTTCCAAAGCGCGAGTAGTCTAGTGGTAGGACAACGGCTTTCCGAGCCGTTAACCCGGGTTCAAATCCCGGCTCGCGCATAGATGATTTGCCCCAATTCCACATCATTGCATTCTTTCTTGCAAACCCTCTTCTCGACTCACTCTTTTTTACTAATCTTCAGAAAGGGCGATTAGTATGCTGTAATCGTCTCCACTTATATCAAAAGCATCGAAAGCCACTCTCATTGAAACACCTACACCTTTTTATACGTTTATTATTAAAACTAATATGGGTGGATAATATGGATGTCTCGCTTAAAGTCAATCAAGCTTATCCAGGTGATTCAGGGAGGGGTATTGTTAGACTCGATCCTGATGCAATGTTTGTTGATTTGGAAGAATTGGCATATTTTGGTGCAGACATAGAAGCAATTTGCAGAGAGGCGTGATGTTAGCCTTATAGAGAACATGAACGTTGAAAAGATTGAGATGCGACAGGTGTTAATGAAGATAAAGCCAAGAATAAGTGGAGTAATTCTCAGCTTTTACGAAAGGTTTGAAGAAAAGGCTAAGCAAGAGAGAAATAAGTTTCGGCAGAGACCTCTGTCGGCTGGTGGAGATTCAGCACAAATAAGTGCAGACTATCTCGTGGGAATTGCTCTTTTTTTACTTGGAATTACAATCGCCTTTACGTATGTACTCAATATTGCAGCTTTTCAGGAGTCAAATAAGAACCAGTACATTGCTGAATCTATATCTGAGTTCATTTTAGATTACCTGCACCAAAAGGATGCTTACAGAATAAACGCCATAAATACAACAAAGCTGTATAGTTTTCTTGCAAATTCACATGAGCTTTATGACCTCTTTAATCAGAGTTCATCATTTCATATCAATATTACTGTAAGAAATCTTTCTTCTCAGGTAATTGGAAGCGTGGGGGAATTTGCCCCTGAGATTGAAGACTATGGATACGTTGAAAGAATAGCATTCAATTATGCGAATTCATCTGAAATATATATTATTGAGGTGAGAGTATGGTAGATTGCAGGGCACAAACCTTTACACTAGAAGCGGCAATAACAACCCTCTTAATAGTTTTAGTCATGTTGTATATATCTCAAGCAATCCCACTCACACCTCTAACATCTTCTGCTGCAAACGTCATGGTTGAAAATACTCTTGAGATGTATGCAGGGGACGTTCTTAATACTCTAACTTATGAACCCATCCGCTTAGATATCTCAGCAGAAAACTTAAGCATACTGAAAAAAGCTTTACTCAGTTGGAATGGAGTTGTAATTGACGGTGGAGCGGGTAGTAGTGAATACGACACCTCTTTTGAGAATGCATCCAATGCCACACCCCTCAAATACGTATTAATAAACGCTTTTGAAAAAAAGGGCTTAGCGTACAACATAGACATATACTACAGGGATACCATCATGAGAAAATTGGAATTTATATATAACGGTCAACCATCTAACAACGCCGTAATTGCTACTCAGATCATACCAATATATGACACCGACTACGAAAATGGAATCAAAAAGTACATTCCTGATATTGACGGCTCAAATCTCTACAATGTTCTCTATGTGAGATTGACAGTGTGGAGGATGTAACATGGAAAAGGGACAGTTGATGATTTTGACCGGGTTTCTAATTTCAGTGGGAATGGTTATTTTCATAATTTTAGTTAATAATACGATTTATGTTCTTAATTCCCCGGCAATGGTGGATGTTTCTGAGAGAAATTCCATTGAAAGTCTCGAGTATTTGATACATAAAGCGGTTGAAGACGCTGTAGCAAACGCATCATATACTGTGCTCACACAAAACGTGAATAATAGTGCTGAGGCGAAAGAAATACTGGAAAACGAAACAAAAACTTTTAAGAGATTTTTTAATATAATTGAAGAATATTATGGAATGGATGGAAAAGCTATTAACATTAGCATTTTGAAATTGAATTGTACTGCTTATAATAATTCCTCAAAAATAATTTTAATATTAGACACGGACATTGACCTATATTATAAGGATGAAGATCTAAAGCTTTATAGGATGTTAAACGTAAAAGTAAAATCAGAAGTTGAGCTGTGAAGGTGTAAGTGATGAGTAAGGGTGTCTCTACAACTCTTGAAGCTATATTTTTGCTCTCAATTTCATCAATACTCATAGCTATTGTTTTAATAAGTTTTTACGATGTGAGTAGCGGGGTAAAGAACGTATCTGCTAATGAGGAAGCATATAGTATTGCATCAAAAATAGCAAGGGATGTGTACTCTCTTGCCATGTCTAATGCCACTTATGCCAAAAAAGAGCTAAGGATACCACATACTATAAGCGGTGAGCAGTACACAATAACCCTTGTTAATGAAACACATAAGCTTATTGTAGAGAATAGGTATGTTAGAGTGGAGGTTCCTTTAAGTCCATATCTCAGCATTAAGAGTTCGCAGGCTAACAGCTACATGGCTTATCTAGTCGTGAATAATGGTGTCGTGGAGGTAAAAAATGAGTAAACTAATGGATTGCAATGGAGTTTCGGTACAAGTGGGAATGGTCTTAGTTCTTTCAATATCTATAATGGCTATCGGACTTGTTTATGTGGGGATTGGGCCAATAATTGATACGTACGTTGAATCAAGCCATCAGCGGGAAGTTATTTATGTGTTTGAGTTGATGAGGGAATCAATTATCAAGATTGCTAGAGGTGTGCCCTCAAGAGTGATTGAAGCAAAGATGTTCGATGGTACGTACTTTATAAACTACACTGGATTCGTTAATGTGAATAATACGACAATACCTATATATTCTGTAATCTATAAAGGTGAGGAGGAGATATCGCTCGAGAATGGAGCTATTTTCAGAAAAGTTGGCGAGTACTCTTTTATGGTTGAGAAGCCGCTTATTATACATAGCAATAACACAAGTGTAATAAGTGTAATCGCGTTGAATGGAGCGGGTTCAATATCTGGGAAAAGTATCGTAAGGATAGTATTTACAAACCTTGGTTGCGATTACAAGACTATTACCAATAATACCATAATCATACACTCCGATCACTATCTGGAATGGAAAGAATACCTTGAGGATGAGGGTTTTGAAATCGTAGATGTATACAACAAAACTGTTGTAGCATCTACGCAGTCAAACTTAATATTACTGAAGATAGTAAATGTAAAAGTAAAGTTGTGGGGGTGATGATATCTCATCGGAAGTACTTGGATGGATATTGGGCTTTGCTCTGCTCACCAGTGCCGCAATATACATATATATCATTTCCTCGCCAATCCTAACTTCACTGTATGAGGAGAATGCGATTGAAGTTGCAAAAACCCAGATGTCACTGCTTGACTATGCTGCAAGCAAGTCCTCTCTTGGAGCAACCCCATCTCAAAAAGTAAAGTTGAGTTTAAACGGAGGTAGCTTAATTGCTGAAAATAGTGGAAATTGGCTTGAGATTAACGCTGTTTTAGCAAATGGTACAAAAATTAACATTTACAATGACACACTTGGAAGGGTGATTTATGTTAAGGGTGATACAGTTATAGGCTACGAATGCGGCGGAGTTTGGATGGAGAATCTGGTGATATCTCCTCCTGAGTTTCATTATGTAGTAAATACCCTGACGTTTCCCATAATTAAGATAGCTAACAACTTTTCCATTAGTGGACAATCCATTGAAATTCCGATTGTATATCAGGGGACTGTGACATACTATCCAAATAAAAGTGTGAGTGAGAATCTTGTTAATCCTATAAGGTGTGATCATATAGAGATTAAGTTAACGAGTGATTTTTATAAGGCTTGGGCAAAGTATTTTGAGACAAATGCGGATGTATCGGTATACGATGAGAACAAAACCATCGTGCTCGAACTTGTCGCCGACTGGAGAAATCAGCAAATCCAGTTTACCTATCTTGACGAGGGAATACCGATAGGAAAGATCAATACTAGCAATTCAACCCCTTTTAGTACTCTAATCGTGCATCTCGAAGATTTAACACAAAACCTTAATCTCCCACTTTATACTGACACTGGCCTGTACAAACTCGGCATTTCTTTCAAAAAGACGGGTGGGGGTAATGATGTAAACTATTTAGTTGTGGCTTTCATTGATAACGTTAATGATACATACGAGAGCTGGGTATCTACCAGTCCAATCCCATGGAGTGATGACAATCAAGACATAGATTTGTTAAACAATAGTATTACTATGGAGTACACGAATCAGCTCCATGGTGTTAACGTTTACGATATTCAAGGAAAAAATTTTGTCAATCCAACAGTTACGTGGGGGAATGATATAAACGTACAAGAAGATGTTAATCCGGTAACTGGAGAGTTTGAGAAGGGCGATATAAAAGGCTTAGGGGATATCATTCAGCATTACTTCTGGGTTATTGCAACAAAATCTGACACTTCAATTAGGCTTAAGAAACCTACTGGACAAGCATATGAGAAGGGATATAATGAAGAAAGTTCCCGGTTATATTTTGATGCGGATACTGGAGGAGGTATAGGCTTTTTACACGTGAACGAACACAAAATTAAAATTGGATTTTCAGATTAGTATATTAAAAAGCACATACGCCACAGTTAGCATAATAAGCGAGTGTTTTATGCCTGAAGACATGCTACCCTCTCCCATAACCCCGGCAACAATTCCTGCAAAAAATCCCTGAAATATGGTAGCGTGCATAAAGATGTTTTTGTAAAAATCAACGTTTAGCCTTATTGTCAGAAAAGACGTTTCGGACGAAACTTGAGCACTCTCCGCTAATGTCGATAGAAATGTTGAAGAAATTATATAAACTATTCCAATAAATATAAAGAAGGAGATATATATTATTATAACATACATGAACATACTTGAAAGCCTCTCCCTTCTTAAAAGCTCAGCATTGCTCGCATCCTTGGCTGAGATCATTAATACTTCGGTAACTTTGCCAGTTGATTTTAGAGATTCATTTAGCAAAGTTACGGTTCTTGAAAGCTCAAATATTCTCAGCCTATTTGCGAACCTAACAAGGGCATCACTTAAACTCATCCCCCAATCCAAATCTGCTTTTATCTTTTGGATTTCCTCTTTCAAGGGACTTGTATCTGTCTTTGCTATCATCGCTATGGCTTTGTATATCGGCACTCCACTCTCATTTGCTGAGGCGACTCTGTTGAGGAATATTGGAATCAATTTTAAGTGTCTTCTAATCCACTTCCTCTTAGCTTCATAAAATGCGGTAAAAGGTGTGAATATGATAATGATAGCCAAAAAAATGTAGTCATCTATTGCAAAGAACCAATCCATGGATACAGCATTTGGAGGGTTTTGCATAATACCATATACAACAAATAAAATGCCAGGTGGCAATGAAAAAATGAGGGAGTAATAAGGTTTTCTCCTTACGATTCCAAATGGATTCCTTAAAACCTTTTTTATCTTCCATAGCTTTATTTTCCTGTCTAATTTTTTTAAATCATCTTCATAACCGTCCTTTCTACTTTCCATAATGTAAATGTGGTTCTCCTTTAGTTCTGGTGATTCTCCCTCTTCAGCTGGAGTAAGTAACTTTATAACTACTGCAAACATGAAAGAAGCAAATGGAATTATGATGTATATTACAGCGTAAAGTACCAATTCGCTTCCTTGTCCCATCATAGCCATAACCGTTTGAATTATGATTAAGAAAAGAGGGCCAGCGACGAATGCGGTTATGTAGCTTTCTGCCATTAAGCCCAGGAAATCCAAGAAGTTTTTCTGATTTTGTCTCGCTCTCTCAAGATAAAAATCTGCTCTCTCCTCCAGATACCTTGTAATGTCTCCACCGCTGTCTATTATTGTTATCAAACCGTGTAAGAACTCCTTGAAGTTTTCAGAAGGTGAAAACTCTACTGCATCTGATAAAGCCGTTCTTAAATCCTTACCTAATAATTCAATATCTCTTGTTATTCTTGAAATCTCCTTTGAAACTTCTCCATATATTTCTTTATGATTTGCTAGCGAGTTAAAGATCCGAATTACATCCATTCCTCCCAAGCTTAGTGAGTACATAAAGGTTATAGCATGTGGTAAAACCTTGTCAATCTTGCTCTTCCTGTCACTTATGATTGTTGAAGGGTAAATCCGGAAGAACAGAGAACCTAAATAATAGAATATTACTGTCATTAAAATAACGACGACTCCCGAAAAAACAAGTGATCTATTCTCGATCCAATAACTGTAGAAAGGCTCTGGAACCACGATGGGAAATTTTGGAATGTCTAAGGCAATTAAAAAGTATGCTAAAATCGAACCTACAATAATTCCAAAAATTGCAAATATGAGTGATACCATTTTTGCCGTGGCTATATACATCTCTGGGGGCATTGAAATCATAGCTTTGTGGAGGGACACTTCTAATTCGTAATATTTGTACCTATTTCTCTGGATACTTTTACCAAACAGCTTGTATCCCAGATATGTAAGGTAATTAACTCTCCTGAACATATCAGGCTATCTCCATCTTTTCAAGCACTTTGTCGGGCTTGCTTTGGTAAGCGTGTATCACGTCACTTACACTTCTAAAATCCCTTATGTTGTGTTCAACCATAAATTCCAAAACTTGCCTTCTCCGTTCAAGCTCATCTTGTAATTCTGCATTACTCCACCCCCTGCTCTTCCTTATTTCTTCCAAAGCCTTAGAGTGTCCAACTATTAACTGCTCATCCTTAACACTATCCCACTGAAAAACCGTTGATGTCCTAAGCATCTTTGTATGGGGGTCCAGGTCAACTATTTCTGCTATCTCGATGTTTTTTCTTACTCGTTTTCCTCCAACATACGTTTGAGCTTGAATGCTTATGATGTCTAAAGCTTCAAGCATTGGGCGAGGAACCTCTATAGGGGGACTCTCTAAACGATGTATCGCCCCATTAACGCTATCAGCATGCAACGTTGAATAAGTGGTATGTCCAGTAGCCATAGCTTGGAATAAAGTTAACGCCTCTTTTCCTCTGACCTCACCAACTATTATGTACTCTGGCCTCTGCCTTAAAGCAGCCCTAAGTAAATCGTACATATCTATTACACCTTTCTCTCCAAATGCTTCTCTAGTTACGAGGGGAATCCAGTTTTCGTGGGGTAGCATAAGTTCCCTTGTATCCTCGATTGTAACAATTTTCGCCTTTCTTGGAATGAAGAGGGAGATTGCATTCATCGAAGTCGTTTTACCGCTTGCAGTTCCACCAGCAAAAATTAAGCTCTTCTTGTTTTCAATACAAAGCCATAAATAAGCCATTTCCTCCGATGAAAATGTTTTCCAGACTATTAAGTCAATTGGTGTTACTGGCTCATCTCTGAACTTTCTTATTGTAAATGTAGAACCGTGATCAGAAACTTCTCTACCCAATGTTATCTGTATTCTGCTTCCATCTGGTAATGTAGCATCGATCATGGGCTCTGCAATACTTACGTGCTTACCACTTTGTTGGGCCAGCTTAACGACCAAGGTATCAAGTTCTCTCTCATTGAATCTCAAGTTAGTTTCTAAGTTGGCATAATTTCTGTGAAATATAAAGACTGGTTTGTCATATCCATTGCATGAAATATCTTCTAAGCTTTTATCCATCATAAGTGGAGTTAGCTTATTATAATAAACAAAATCTCTAATTATGTAATATATAATCTTGTAATAAGATTTTGCATCTAAATTTATCCTCATGTCTTCTATAAGACTGTCAACGGCATCCTTCAGAATTTCCTCTTTCATCAGTTTCTCAATACCTCTCTCAAACTCTGTCACTTCCAAAATATACCCAAGATCCAGCTTTAGTTTGTTTAAAATTTCGATTTCAACCGGATTTAGCTCAGGCTCTACTACAATATAATTATAGTCCTGTAACTCGTCGTTGTATATGATGTAGGCTTTACTGAACGGTTCCTGAATCCAGTATTCTTCAACTATCTTCCAATCTTTTGGCAGAGAAAATTCTACAAGATCTCCATGTATGGATGGATCGTAAGCTTCAACGATCTCTTTCTTAATAATGCCTTTCTTCCGTCTTCTACTTTTGAAAACTTTTTCGAGCTTTTTCGCCTCTTCTATAGATTCTATCGCCTGTCTCTCGTATTCTTCAAGAGATTCTTCCACATCATCTTTCTTTCTTTTTCTCTTTAGAAAACCCAGCATACTCATATAAGTTCGCCCTACACTTCATTTAAGCTTTTTTGACCATTAGGTTTGGAGTGACACCTCATAATCATAAACCAGAACTCATCAGCCATTAAGAAATCAGAAATTACAACCTCATGCCTTTTTAATCGAAACATCATTAATATCCCCTCCTGTCAAGCGATGTCTCTAGATGTGTCTATCTCTATGCCCTCGTTTATGTAGAATCTGAAAGTCTCTAACATTGGTGGCTTGTTTCTAATCTTCGGAATTGAAAGTCTGCTTAATATCTTGTCTCCAATCCTCTCACTATCTATATCAAAAATAACATCACATATGTCTATAACCATATAAACCAAATCTAAAGGATGTACGTTTTTCAGCATATAAATGTAAAACAAATTTCTTGTTTGCTTGGAGGCTATGTATAGTTTGTTTAACAACCATTCCTTTAAACCCCTACTCACTTCAAGCTTTAAAAAGAAAGACATCGAATCAAAAATTACATTGTATTCTTTATCGTTCTGCAATATATTGTTTAGCTGATGTTCAATAAAATCGAAAACCTCCTTATCTCTATACCTGTCTTCAATAATGAACTGTCCATATTCATTCAGGTAATATTGGCTAAATACATCTATAAACTCAACATCAGGCTTAAAACTCATTGCTAACATGTTTTGCTTGATATATTCAGATGGTCGAGATGTGTTAAAGTAATACGTTTTTTTAACTGAGGCAAATTGATACAGAAAGGCTTCAGGCATACTCATCGGGTTTGCATAAACACAAACCAGGCTCCCTTCAGGCAGCCCACCATCCAGTCTTCTGTCGAGTAAGTGAATCCCAGTCGGTATACTTTTAACCATGATCTGTTGCTGTTGCATTATCATGATAATCACCATTTATGGTTGTACTTCATTTACTATTAATTTTTTGGTGTGTCTGCAAACTCACCACTCAGCTATTTTCTGTAACACATTCTTTTCCCTGAACCTCATTCGTATGAAGATTGCCAGCAGTAGTATGTTAGCACAGGTGAATTTAGCAATAGTTTTTTAATATCACATTTGGCCATCCATTTAATATTATAATAATATTATTAAAAATGTTTTCACCCTGGTTAACCACTACTACCTTTTCTAGACTGAAAATCCGCAGCTTTCCCGAATGGAAAGGATACTCTGGGTTTAATTAATGTTTCAATCAATGAAAGCCTGCTCCACGGTGAGCAGGGAAATTGTGAACATAGTAATTGAATATATGCCTATCATCAGGAGGGATGGCATCACCTCTTCGACAACCGCACCCGAAATCGATAGCGAGAGTGCTGAGATTGTGGAGGTGATTACTGGAAAAATTACGGGAAACAGTATAACGGGTAACAAAAGCTCTCTGGCCCTTGATTTTATGACAAGAATCGAGAGGGATGAAGAAACAACAACAAACCCGGTATTTCCGGCTGTAACTGAAACAAAAACCATTAATGGGCTGGATATATTCAAATCAAACAATCCGATGAAAACTGGTAAAACTATGATCTCTATCATAAACATTAGGAAAAGATTGTAGAACATCTTCCCGAGAAGAATCGTGCCAGGATCAGCAGACATTTTCAAACCATCCAGCGTTTTATCTTCAACCTCCCTCAAAAAAGCTCTTGCATATCCATTCATTCCAACAAAGAGGAAAATCAACCATAAAAGGGCTGGGGCCACATCACCGACAAGATTGATCGGGACTGATATGCTGAACATCGCACAGGTTACAAGAGCAAAAAGTATCATGAAATTTATCGTATTTTTACTTCTTATTTCAACTCTGACATCCTTTTTTGCTATTTCAAGCGCCTTCCCGATCTCCAAAAAATCACCTTCCGCTTGGTTCAGGAATTATTTTCGGGATTTATTCCCTTATGATGTCTGCAGTAAAGCGTTCATAAAATTCTCTCTTAATTCATCCTGATCCTTTATCTCAAATAAACTGTAAATTTCTCCGTTGATAAGAATTGCAGCTTTCTTGCACAATTTACTGGCCTCCTCGAGGTCGTGTGTTGTCAGGATCACTGTTCTCTCCTCTGAATATTTTTTGATATGTTTTAAAATGCTCTCTTTTCCCTTTATATCAAGCCCTGAAGTTGGCTCATCGAGAATTAGAAGTTCGGGATTGTGAAGCAGACTTCTCGCTATTGAAAGCCTTTGCTCCATCCCTCTCGAGAATGCTGAAAGCCTGACATCCTTAACATGAAGCAATTCAGTTGTGCTTAAAGCATCATGGATCCTTTTCTCAAGCTCCACTTTGTTCAGTTCAAGGAGTTTTCCGTAAAACTTCAAGTTTTCATAGGCCGTCATCTCTTTATATAGATAGCTGTTATGTGAAACCACCCCAATTTTATTTTTAACCTGGCTGTACTTCCATGGTCTCTCACCGAAAACGAATAATTCACCTCTGGACGGTTTTATCTGACCAGCAACAAGCCTGATAAGTGTTGTCTTGCCCGCACCATTCGGGCCCAGAATGGCTATTTTCTCACCACTTTTGATCTCGAGATTGATTTTTTTTAAGGCTATGTTTCTCCCGAAGGTCTTCCAGACATCACGAATATAAACAACAGGACTCTTGTCATTTTTTTCATCAGTCATGATTTCAGTCATCAATTTCTCCATCACTTCCCCCCGGACAGGTTTCCCGGCAATTAATTTTAAATCCCTTCGAACTTCTCACTGAACAGCCTCATTATTCCAAGAGCTATTCCATCGACCTCTATATCATCTCCTTTGGCACCGTCACCAACAACGAAGAGGTTTGAATATGGTGTTCTGTAATCCTGATCCATTCCGCTTTTAATCCTGTTTACGGGCCAGCCATCATGGTAGCTTTGAATTGCTAGGATTTCATAATTATAGCCTTTCAGCAGGTATTTCAGATCTTCGATTCCCATTGATATCTCCCGTTTAATGTCGGAAGTTATCATCGGCTGATGGGCCATCAGAAGATGTTTCCCTGCAGGCGCGAGTGAAGGATCCGCGTTTGTCACCTCATTCATTCCTGAAATTCTTTTGCAATCCAAAGTGAAGAGGATGCCTGTATGGCCTATGAAGGGCTCATCGAGAGAGATTGAGTATTTTATCCCTCTGCTCTCGCAATTATGCAGATGGGAATAACTCTCCTCTAAAAGTTTGCCAGTAATTTCGTGTCCCACATTTGAAATGAAGAGGTCATAGATCCTAACCTCCCTTTTATCCTCAAGCCCCTTCACGACACCCTTCACCGCACCTTTTTCTGAAATCAGTCTTTTCACCGGATTTTTGAGCATGAGGTTTCCGTCATTACTTTTTATTATCTCCAGAAGAGAATCGATTACTCCCTTACAACCCCCAACCGGTATGCCTGACCCCTTATACTTTAAAACATTTCTGTAAATAGCCAGAAGCTTGGAAAATTTTATCTGGGAGGAGGTTATACTCAGAGACCATCCCAGAAAACTTCTTAAAAATTTTGCACTGAACTCGTCCAGCTCTTCTTCATATCTATCCATAAAAGGGTCACTTCTCAGCACCCAGTATTTTAAAAGCCATTTATAAAATTTCATTTTTGATTTAAGAGGGAATGTTGTGCTGCTTATTTTATAGCGATTAAATCTCCCATTATCAAATTGAATAGCCTCACCTTCTGGCCTTGAATCGACTATTTCAACTTTAGCACCGGCTTTTTTGAGTAGTATGCCAAGAGGACCTCTTTTCCCGTGAGGTATCATGTGTAGAGCGCCTGTACTGAGCTGAAAACCTTTATATTCCAGATTCGTGAATCTCCCACCCGGGAAGGGTAGCTTCTCTAAAATATCCACGTAGTATCCTCTTTCAGATAGCAGTGCCGCCGTTAAAAGTCCTCCTAAACCAGCTCCAATTACTGCAACCCTCATATTCAGCTACCTGCCTGAGCATTGATTATCATGGGTTTCGATATTCTGAGAGTCATCGCTCAAATTGCTCGGGTTATTGCTCAAGCTAATACCAACGATCGAAGAGGTAGGACAGTACATGATGCATTTCAAACATCCGGTGCATTTTTCGTAATTAATTTCTGCCCTACCAAACACCTTCAGCGCATCATAAGGGCAAATTATCATGCAAAAGGCACATCCGACACAGTTTTCTGTGATTTTCATCAATCTGCCATTTTCTCTCTTATTCGTGTTTTTCTGTTTTTTATTCATGCTTTCACGACTTCCTTTTTAATGATCTACCATTTCAGGTTATATCACTCCGAGTTCTGCCAGTCTTTCCGGCAAGTAAACATCTGTAACATAATCCAGACCGTATTTCGCGAGTGCCTGCTGTTCTGACTTCTTTTGAAGTTCAAGCTGGAGTATAACTTCTTTTTTCCAGAAATCACTGTCAAATCTTGGATCTGAAAGGATTGAGTTAAGTGCTTTTATGTCTTCATCTGTTAGCTTATCGGAAGGTAGATCGTACTTCACAATATCGCTTGGCCTTATTCCAACGAAGTTTGCAGATGGTGTTGCGAGGTATTCAGAAAGGTGTGCCGATTTGATGCTACCATAGGCAACACTCGCATATATTCTGTAGCTCCATGGATCGCCATCCGTAAACACAACAACCGGAAGATTAAGTTCTGTATTCAATCTCCTCAACAATCTTCGAGTGCTTCTTGCTGGTTGTCCCTTTAAATGGACGATTATCGCATCGAATTTCTCATCAAAACCGTTCTCAATCAGTCTGTCTCTCATACCACCGGTCTCAATCGCTATCACAAATTTCGCATCATGTTCTACGAACTCTATTCTGTCAACGTTAACGGGGATCTGATATCCACCCTCACCAACGTCATTCTGGCAGTGGATCTCCCTAAAACCTCTCCTCGTCTCTTCACGGATTTTAAGGGGGCCTATTACTGTAGCACCGTCCTCTTCAGGTCTTATATGGAAGTGTTCTCGCTGGAAGTACGTGATTATTTCAAGGTCTTCGATTAAACGGTCACTTTCTGGCTGTTCATTGAATTTGGCAATATTCCAGTTTTCGGAAATATAATAAAGCTCTCTGAGTGTGGATGATTTATCGTTGTGAAGCTGTTCTTTGAGAAAGCCAATTACGTATGCCATTCTCAATAGCTGGTAAGCTCCTTTAACAGTCTTGGCACTTCTAATGCTTCTCTTATCTCCATAGACCCAGACCTCACTTTCTTCATTAAATTCAATATTTTGCTTTGTCCTTGTGGCGATCTCTATTTCCGGGATCCTGCCAGCTCTCATCTGCTCATACATTTTTTCGAGGACTTTGAGCAAACTTCTGAGACATTCCCGCTCTATCTGTTTCAGTACAGATCACCTCCTGAAAGATTTTACTTGATTACAGATATCATCCTAGACCAATCCGGTTCACACATTCTCACACCTTCTCACTCCTCACCCGCAAGCCCACTTTTCGCACTCTTCTACATCTGCATGACTTCTCCACCCTGAAGTATTTCCGAACTCAATCCATCCACATAGGGTTTTCGATTTATTATCTTCCCCTTCACCGAATATTTCAGTTCTATTGTGCTTCCAGCCTCAATATTCAGATTCCAGAGCAGTGTTGTATATCTGGATTCTGAAATCTTTGGCTTTAATCCATCTTCTATGGAATCTGTAGAAACCTCTCCTGAGCATATTTCGTACAGTTTAAACTCTTTTCTTGATTTAGTGAAATTGGAAAGCCTTATTTTTACTTCAAGGATGTTATCTTTCTCCTCAACATGCCTTTCGATGAAAACGTTTCCTATTATCCGTGCAACTATCTTACTTACATCCACTTCATCTTTTTCAAGAACCTCACAAACCTTTTTTGCCAGCAGGGGCAAAATACGGTTGAGAACCTCCTCCTTTCCTCTCTTCTTCTTGAATCTTTCTTTTCTTTCTATATACTCTTTCAGTCTTCTTCCGGCCTCCTGAAGAGCAAGCCTCACCTCATCTATTATCTCTGGAATTGATGCGATCGCCTCCTTCGATTCGGAAGTGTAGGGAACGTTTGTAGATGCTATATGAACGAGAATGATTGCTGGCCCACTTGGTAGCTCGTTTTTAGACTGCATAAGCCCGTAGTTTCTCCAGTTTATGCTCTCGACAGCCTTTGTGAGTGCACAACCACCTTGGGAATAGAGGAGCGGTATCTTGTTGGCAAATCTGAGAATGGAAACCTTATCCTCACTTCTCAGCTCCCCCCCATAACCGATACATGCTTCAACCAGAAAAGGATGCCCTGAGTAGACTTTAGGTTTTCTTGTTACCGCATATGCCCACTCAACGTTGTATCTGCTGATCATGCTTTGCATGATGAATTTATCACCGATTGGAGAAAGACAATCGGTTGGTGGAGGAAGGAAATCAGTGGTTCTGAAAGCCTCGATCAACCTGACGATCTCCTCCCTGCTGAGTTTTTTTGGATCTTTTCGGGCATCTAATGCAGCTTTTCGTAAAACCTCATCAGCAGTCTTATCCCCCACTCTGACGAATTCACTCTTCAGGAAGTTTTTTAGAGTGCTGGCACTGGATTTTTTGAGCATCCACATCAGACTTCCGAGTTCGATTCCATGTGGGTGAGGTGGAATCTCTTTGGGTACTTCAGGAACTTCCTCGCTGACTCTTTTGAATTCGAATATTTCCCCATCGGGATCGATAAAGGTTATTTTTGCGTGGGGATTCACAACAGATGTCTCTGTCAGATACTCGAGAACGCTCTGCTTTCTTTCCTTAACATATGTGCCGGCTATTTCAAACTCAATCCTCGTTCCTCTTGGTCTGTGCCACTCAATAAGCTCTTTGGAAATTACTTCAGGTTCGTTTTTTCTGGTGTCGATGAAAATTTCCATTCTGATGGCCTTCTCAACCGGATTCGTTTTTGATATGATGACAACGGGTTTCCCTGTTGTCAGCTGAGCATACAGGACAGCCGCAGAAATTCCGATGCCCTGCTGTCCCCTGCTCTGTCTGATTGAATGAAATCTCGAGCCATAAAGGAGCTTACCAAAAACCCTGGGAATCTGCTCCTTGACTATGCCCGGGCCATTGTCTTCTATGATAATCCTGAAACTACTCTTTTCTGCTCTGTTTATTTTTACCAGAATATCGGGTAGAACTCCAGCATCCTCGCAAGCATCGAGACTGTTATCTACAGCCTCCTTCACGCAGGTTATCAGGCTTTTTGAGGGGTTTGAATAACCGAGGATGTGCTTGTTCTTCTCAAAAAACTCTGCTATGCTTATCTCTTTCTGTTTTTTTGCAAATTCTTCTGCGTTCATATTTCGCGAATAGTTTTAGATCTTTATTAACTGATTTCAGATCTCTGCTCCAACCACAGTCTGAGTTTTTGTTACACCTTCAATGGTTCTTATCTCATCTACTGTATTGTTCAGCACTGAGAGACTCTCTGCCTCTATTATCACCACAAAGTCAAACTCACCGAAGACATGATATATTTCACGAACATTTTTCATTTCCTTTGCCTTCGTGTAAACTTCTTTTTCCTTCCCGGGAAGAACATTGACCATAGTCACGCCTATTACCATGTTCCGGAATTTGTTTGAGGATATTTTAATTCTTTCGCCTGTCATGAAAGTCAAATGCTACATTTTCGAACGTGTCTGTTGGACGGTCAACATGGGAATTGTTGCGCTAATATGATTGGAGGAGTATATGGTTGAAAATTAGATTGGGAAATATTTGCTTTTGATAAAACTAATGAATCTGGGAAAGCTGAGTATTGAAGCACTCGAATCAATTTAAACTTTTAAATTATTAATTTAGACTTTAGAATTTGGAAACTTTGATATATCAGTTATGTCATTCTGGATTCATGGGTTATTCAACTTACAGCCTTTATATTTTTGCTATAGGGATAATTCTTGTGACTTATGGGGTTTACAGTTCATTTATATTACTTCCCGAATCCTCTACTGAAGAGCTTAAAAACAACTACAGAATAATATTTTTCCATTTACCATCAGCAATCACTTCCTTCCTGGCATTCACCATAACCCTCATCTCCTCAGTTCTCTATCTGATAAAGAGAAAGCTCAAATATGATGTGGTTGCACACTCCTCGGCCAGAGCGGGTTTTTTCCTTATAACGGCTGCACTGCTGAGCGGGTCGATATGGGCAAAAGTAGCATGGGGATCATACTGGAACTGGGATCCAAGGGAAACAACCGTGCTGATACTGTGGTTTGCTTATGCAGCCTACTTTGCACTCAGGGAATCATTAGAAAATTCAGAGGATAAGGCGAGAAATTCAGCAATTCTTGCAATATTCGCTTACATCACCATTCCCCTGAGTTATCTTTCCACTTTCATGTACTTCTCACTTCATCCAGCAACCAGCGAGCTGAAAATTGGTCTGAACATTGGAATGACGCTTGGAATGATGATTATTGGTTTTATTTTGCTTTATATATCCTATATGATACTGGAAACAGCATCGGAAAACATAAGAATGAAAATTGAAGGGGCGGAATTTAATGAGTGAATATATATGGAGATATATGGACTGGAGGGGGTTAGATAGATGAGTGATCTTTACGCGGTTTTTTTCGCATCCATAATCGTTCTGCTGCTCTTGCTGGGGATATTTATTCTGAGCTACAGGAAACTGAAAATGATTGAAGATATGCTTGATAGAAAAGTCTGAAAATACTTAAGAACACTCTGAAAAAGTTAGGAAAAGCTTAGGGAGGTTGAGGATGGGCTAAAAACTTAGAAGAGGTGGCAATCAATTTGTAATTTCTAATGCTACTGTTAATCCTTGTATGCCCTGCATCGTGCACTCACTCGACTGTGACACTCTTCGCAAGGTTCTTTGGTTTATCTATCTCACATCCCCTTTTTTTCGCGACATAGTATGCGAGCAGCTGCAGAGCCACCGAGTGGGTTACAGGGGTTAGCAGCGGAGAGGTTGAAGGCACCCTGATCACATAATCAACGTATTTTTCAATCTCTTCATCCTTTTCTTCTGAAACTGCAACAACAACGGAATCTCTTGCCTTAACTTCTTTGATATTGTTCAGCATTATCTCATAGGTGGAATCTGGTGTAATGACTGCCACGACTGGAGTCTCTTTACCAAGCAGAGCAAAAGGTCCGTGCTTCAGTTCTCCAGCAGGATATCCTTCTGCATGGATGTAGGAAATCTCTTTCATCTTCAATGCCCCTTCCAGCGCTGTGGGAAATCCAATTCCCCTCCCGATGTACATCAGGTTTCCATAGGTGTAAAGCTGATCTGCAATTTCTTCAATTCTCCCCTTCTCATCCAGTATTCTTTGAATCTGGTCAGGAAGTGATTTGAGCTCCTCGACAAGTTCTTTTACCTCCTGTCTTGTGAGTGTTGAAAGCTTAAGAGCGATGATGTAAAGAACAATCAGCTGGGCAATAAAGGATTTTGTTGCTGCAACACTTATCTCAGGCCCGGCTCTTGTGAACAGAACAAAATCTGTCAGCCTTGTTGCGCTGCTCCCAACCACGTTTACTATAGAACATGTTCTCAATCCCATCCTCTTGGCAGCTCTTATCGCCTCCAGTGTGTCGGCTGTCTCTCCGGATTGGGTTATACCTATAACAAGTCCTCTTGTATGGAATATGGAGTGGTAGTTGTATTCTGAGGCATATTCAACTCTCACAGGAATTCCAGTGAGCTCCTCAATGACATACTTTCCAATCAATCCTGCATGATATGATGTACCGCATGCGAGAATGATAATTTCGGAAATTCCAGCTGCAAAGCTAACATCAAGCTCAATCTCATCTGAAACATACTCTGAAAGGGTATCCTCAATAACTCTTGGAGTCTCATGGATCTCTTTAAGCATGTAATGTTCATAACCTCCCTTTTCTGCATCCTCAATACTCCATGGGATCATCTCGATAGCTCTCTCGACTTCCTTCCCTTCATTAAAAATTTTGAAGGAATCATCTGTTACAACAACTGTATCCCCATCCTGCAGGTATATGACGCGGTTGGTGTACTCCAGCAGCGCTGGAACATCAGAGGCGAAAATAAACTCTCCATCTCCTACCCCCAGAATCAGGGGGCTTTTGTACTTGCATGCAACGAGCTTTCTCTCATCTCTGTGAAAGGTAACAAAAGCATACGAACCTCTTAAATGTTTGATAGCTGCCTCAACTGCCTTTTCGAGGCAACCATTATAATATTTCTCTATCAAATGCGGAATGACCTCAGTATCTGTCTCGGAAACGAATTTATGACCTTCTGAAATGAGAGTTTCTCTGAGCGATCCAAAGTTTGATATTATACCATTGTGGACAACAGCAATTTTTCCCTCACAATCGGAGTGTGGATGGGCATTGATGTTTGATGGCTTTCCATGGGTTGCCCATCTTGTGTGTCCAATGGAGAGAGTGCCAGCATTCGCATCATCTACCTGAAAACTGACTTCACCTATCGCTCCAACTCTCTTGACTACTTTTATTTCCTTTCCATTGTTTACAGCTACACCCCAGGAATCGTATCCTCTATACTCAAGTCTCTTCAGGGATGAAATAACAACCTCATCTCCCCTTCTAAAACCTATATAGCCAACTATTCCGCACATCTCACAACACCATCGAACTATCCGGAATATGCCCCTCAATAACTTTAAACATCGAAACTGAAACAAAGTTGCCAACTGTTGCAGCGGGCTTTGTTAAAACCCCTGCACCTATTCTGCAGCTCTCACCTATAAATGCACCTGAATCAATAGAATGCCATTCATCACCTATCTTTATGTTTGCCTCACCGCTCACAGCATTAAAATTGGCCTGTATTGCGGTTCCACTGTCTATGACAGTATTCCTCATATATGCCTTCCCATCAATTTTGACCCCCTCACCGATAACACAGTTTTCGATAAAGGAGAGGGGACCAACGCTTGTTGAATCTCCAATGGAGGTGGAGGGGTAAATCACGCAGTTTGGACCTATTGAGCACTGCTCACCTATTATAACCGGGCCGTAAATGTAAGTATTGGCTCTGACAACACTACCCTCTCCAATAATAACATCTCCAATAATTGTTACTCCTCTTTCAACCCTACCAGCGATCTTTTTTCCTTTAAAATTCATTGAAAGATCGTTTATCTTTAAAATGTCCCAGGGATACACCACATCAAACCACTCACTACCCTCAACTGCTTTAATCTCATATCCTTCTCGAATCATCTTATTTAGAACCGATACCAGACTTGTGTTCTCCCCGATCTTTTTAAATACATCCTTATCAAGGAAGTATATCCCCGTGTTTGCGAGATTGCTGAACTCTTTCTCCGGTTTTTCGACGATCTCCAAAACTCTACTATCCTCAACAAGCAAAGCACCGTATTTTGAAATCTCAGATACTCTCTTGTATACGACCGTGTATGGTTCAGTGGCAGATTCGATTGTTTTTACATCAATTATATTATCACCAGGAACAACAAAGAATTCATCTTCAGCAAGCTCTTCAGCCTGTTTTAATGCATGGGCTGTACCCAGTTGTTGTTTCTGAAGAGCATATTTGATTTTAACACCAAATTTCCCTCCATCACCAAAGAAATCCATTATCCTCTCTTTTCTGTAACCCACAACCATGACTATGTCTCTAACTCCACTTTTTCTCAGTGCATTGATTATATATTCAAGAATTGGTCTGTTTGCAACCTTGATCATGGATTTCGGTTTGTACGCGGTGAAAGGCCTTAATCTCTGACCCTCTCCAGCTGCAAGAATTATAGCCTGCATTTAAAACACCTTCTATACTCTACCTCTATAATCTAACTTCAGTTATTAACTAAAACACTTTGGATCCCCGCTCAACATATCCATCAACCCTTGCACCTGGTGCGATAAAAACATCATTACCAATCATGGTCCCAACATTGATGGTAACGTTGATTCCTGTTTTAACGTTATCGCCTATTACTGCACCAAATTTTCTCCTTCCAGTAGAGATTATTTTACCTTTAACGTTTGCATAGATTTCCTTTCCATCAAGTCTGAGATTTGCGATTTTTGTTCCTGCACCAAGATTGCATTTTTCACCGATAATTGAATCTCCAACATAGCTCAGATGCGGGATCTTCGTTCCTGACATGATTATTGAATTCTTGATCTCTACTGATGCACCAATGTGGCAGTCATTTCCAATGGCTGTGAAGGGTCTGATGTAGCAATTTGGCCCGATTTCGCAGTTCTTTCCGATTATCACCGGCCCTGTGATGTAGCTGCCTGCCTTTATAATACTGCCCTCTCCAACAATCACTGGATTCCTCAGAACAGCACCATCTTCAACAGTACCATCGATCTTGTTTTTTATTTTGGAAAGAAACCACTCATTTGCTCTGAACAGATCCCATGGATACCCGACATCGATCCAGTTCTTTATCTCAACTGCCCTGAATTTGTGACCATCTCTTATTGCCATTGCAATTGAATCTGTGATCTCATATTCTCCCCTTATTGATGGATTGGTCATTTTGACGTAATCCACTATTTCCTCTGTGAAGTAGTATATTCCTGCGTTTATAAGTCTGGAGGCCGGTTTTTCAGGTTTCTCAACAATTGATTTAACGACTCCATTTTCAACCTCAACGACTCCAAAGTCTTCAGGATTTGGAACCTCTTTGACTGAAAGAACCATTGGACCAGCATCTATGATATTTTTTATATCTTGACTGCTCACTATGGCATCCCCATTGAGCATGAGAAATTCATCTTCAAGAAGGTGGAAAGCGGCTTTCAGAGCATCTGCAGTTCCTAATTGCCTTCTCTGATTGGCGTAAGAGAATTTCACACCATTCCATTCGTTCTGGAAGTGTTTTCGTATTGTATCGTCTCTGTACCCTACAACAAGAACAACTCTGCTCACACCAGCCTTCGATAAGCTCTCTATGAGATGTTCAAGAATCGGCTTGTTCATTATAGGAAGCATAACCTTTGGCCTTGTGTAGGACAGTGGACGCATTCTTGTTCCTTCACCTGCAGCGAGAATTATAGCCTGCACATATAACAGCTAAAGTTAGAAGTTTATAATTTTTATCCACTGTTTGTGATATGGTTTACAAAAAAAGTTAAAGGTTCAGCCAAAATAACCTCTTTAGGAGTGCAATGAAAATCTTGGTGGGGAGCATTGATAGGTGAGATGAGATAAGACATTGATAGGTGAGATGAGATAAGACATTGATAGGTGAGATGAGATAAGAGAATGCGAATATTCAGGTTATTTGAATTGAACAGCTTAAAAAACTGAACAGATTTGGAATAAGAATAAAAAAGTGGGAATTTATATTTTATATTGGAACTTTTATATCTAAAAGTGGAGCATACTGCTGGCTGCCAAAAACATCTGATTCTCCAGGGCTTCCACTTGGTTTCCCTCTTCGAATTGTAAATTTGATAGCATTTGCTGGGTCAAATTCAACGAAACTAACAATACGATCTTCAGAGATATCAAAAAGCTTTGCAACAGTACTTTTGTTTAGTACACCACTTTTTTTGACCAGTCGGTAGTTCTCCGGATTGCTGAAAATGATGTCGAAGGTTATATTGTTTACACCAGCATTTTTGCTTCTTATCGTTGATGCGAGCTCAACCAGTTTTCTCACTTCCATTTGTATCACCCCTATATTTCCGCTAAATGTATCTCAAACAGCTCGAATGGATCATCAACAGGCATTGCATGATTTATCGTCCACTCATAGGCGGGTTTTGCTAATAACACTTCATCTGACATTAATGCTGCAGTGCCAGCAGTACCCTTCACCTCAGGTAATCTGGCATAAAAAGTATTTCGTGCTGCTAAAGCTGTAATCTCTTCTGCCTTCTCTACAGTTTCTGCCACACATTCGACAATCAGACATATCTCATGAGGTGACGGATTTTTGATCGGTTCAAGATCCCTCATTACACCATTTATACCATACAGGTGGTAATACAGCTGATAGGATTTGTCGGGAAATCTTTCCTTAACCTTTCTCTTCGACCATTCAATGACCCCATCTATATGCTGAATCAAATACGGGTCTCTGAAGCCAACTATGCTCAAGCACCGCTCACCCACTTTACCTGCACCTTCCAGCTTTATCTTCAACTCCTCTTCTTTAAATTTGAAACCGGTTATTCTTGTTCTCCTTGAGTCAAGTTGTTCATACACACACTCGCTCATATCCAGAATACCACCAGGCACCCTCTCATAGTATGGGTCAATACGTTCATACATGCTGTGGCTGGCTACTGAAGCTACTGTACAGCGCTGTTTTGGATGCATCGGTTCAACAACAACTTCCCCCTCTTGTATGTATCCCATAACACTCTCCTTACCCATAAACGGTTCAGCACAGAAAGATGCACATTCCAGAACCTTTCCTGCATAGTATGCTGTAGCCTTTGACATTCCTTCCCGTATTAGTGGAGCTGCAAAAATAGAAGAGTCAGAGCTTCGTCCGGCTATTATAACATCCGCACCGTCATCAAGTGCCTCAATTATGGGATCTGTACCCATAACAGCGACAATTGTATCAGTTTTATCAACAACATCTGGTGTCAAATCATCAAAACCATCCAACCCCTCAATTCTAACTTCATTCAAAGCCTGTTTTACTTTATCCTTATCCTGCTGGGAATATATGTATGCAAGATTGAAGTGCAGATTGTTCTCTTTTGCAATTTCCTTTATGATGCGAACGTATTGATCCACGCCTCTGTTTGTTCCAGTGTCTGAAGCACTTCCTATAATCATTGGAATATCCAGTTCTCTGGAAGCTTTGAGTATTAACTCAAGGTCGTGTCTCTGCCACATTTCTGGACTGCATGGTTTGTCTGCTCCAAGGTAATATGGTCCAATATCAGCACTACCGGAATCAGCTACTATATAGTCAGGTTCTTTCTCAACTCCGGTAAAAAAACTTCCTTTCTCTAATGGTGTGAAACCTAAATGTCCTGTAGGGGACAGAATTTTGATCTCCCTCAATTCTACACCTCCTGATTAATTTCAATAGTTTAATAAGGATACTATACTTAAGGTTTTTGGTAATCTACTTCCAAAAAACATATTCTTGAATATTTTACATATTTTTGTTTTTTATGTTATTTAGGAAGTACGTATCCAAATTTGCAGGCACAATGGTGTAGGATAATGAAAATAGAATATAATTTTTTTAATCCATTTATTTTAGAATTTGGTCTGGAGTTTTCATGTGTTTTACATCAATTAGAGTACCATTTATGGTAAGTTGCACGTCTAAACCGAGTTCTATAAGCGGGGCAAAGTAATTTCCTCCACCAAATACAATTAATCTCCCTTTATTAGCATCTGAAACATCTATTTTTTCTGTTTCGGGTGTTACAGCAGAGAGCTCAATAAGCCCGTCAATACCACTTTCATTTATTTGTCTAACAGTCTCCTCAACAATGTCAGAAAAGAACGATGAAAATCGCTTAATTGCTGCAGTAACATAGCCACTACCCGTTTTGACTATCTCATTTAGAGAGGTGTATCCTGCTTTGATGAATAATTCTCCCGGGCTTAATGTTGCCCCAGTATGAGTAACAAGTTCAACAAATCCAAGAGGTTTATTATCTTTAACTTCATAAACTCCCGCGGCAATGGATTCAACATAAACTCCTTTTTTACGAAGTATAGCATCGTAGATCGTTGCTGATACGCAGCCGAATCCTATGTATCCATCAGGAACTTCATAACTGCCAAGTTTTTCGTTTTCATCTTTGACAGCTAATAGGGGTGATGGGAAGAAGTTGAGTGATGATACAAGAGTGAGAATCTCATACGCCCTTTCAACGTATTCCTTAGGCAAAATTGCAATGTTCGCGAGAACCGTCCCCCTGCCAGATTCTAAGTTAAAAGTACTGCCAACAATCAGCTTTTCTACCTCTGTTGATGGAGTACCAAGACGTTCGTAGACCATTATTCGTTTAAGCTGTCTAATACCTTCTGGTGTAACAATACATCCTTTTTTACCGATTTTAGTTGTTAGATTTAACTCTTCAAGATGCTTAAGGTGATACCTCACGGTTCGTGAGTCCACGTCAATTCCTCTTTTTTGAAGCATTTTAGATATCTCAATCGAATTTATGGGTCGAGAGGCTATGAATGTTATTTTAAGGATTTCTAACGCTGTTTTTGGTAAATCACAATAATTTTGGGTCATCATTTTCTCCTTAGTTGCATTACTATATAAAATTTTATTATGGAAGTCAAATTCCGTTGAACTGTAATAAGTTTATGGAAATCAATTACCGCAACATTTTAATATTATAAAATCAACCATCCCACACATTTAAACATGAGGTGGTATTGTGTTTGAGTGTGGTTTAGCTCTTGGAATATTAGAAGAAAAGAGACCTCCTAAAGTATGCAACAAAAATCAAATCAAACTGAGCACTGCAGTGCAGAACAATAGATTCTACGAAAGCTACGACTCAATTGTGGTTAGGGGGGTGGAGTAATTGGATCTGCTCTTTGGGATCCCCATCCCTATATTCTACATAGTTATCCTGCTGGCGATCATAGCAATTTTGTTCGTTGTATTCAAGAGACCGATCTATGAGGTCATGGCCCTATCATACATACTGCTAATAGTTTTCAGTGGCAGATTTGATCTTTTCCTGAAGTATCTGATAAAACCATCGACAAGCACACTTTTCTATGCAATTGTTGGATTTCTACTGCTTGCCCACGTCTTCGGAGAAACCAGAGTCATAGACAGGATCATCAGTGTTATATTAGCCCTAGTTGGTAGATTTAGAGGAGGAGCAGGTTACGTAAGTCTCTTTGGTAGCACTTTCATGGCATCACTTTCTGGTTCTGGACCCGGAAATGTCGCATCGACTGGAGTGTTCACTATACCTGCGATGATAAGAACAGGTTTCCCCAGACATCTTGCAGCCTCAGTTGAGATGACTGCAAGTGCTATGGGACCTATGATCCCTCCTTCAGGGACGATACTCTTGGCATTCGGTGTTTTAGATGCATTATACCCTGAAACGTTTTCATTGTCTGAATTTTGGCTTGTGGTATGGGGTATTGCAATATGGTTCGTGTTGCAGAGATTAATCACACTTATCTCATTGACATACGTCTACGATGTTAAACCAATTCCAAAAGAGGAATTACCTTCACTCAGAAAGTCATTGAAAGATGGCTGGTATGTTCTAATACTGCCATTGATGATATTCTTACCGTTCTTAATTGATGCAACGATGAAAGACCTCATAATAGGCAGGATTGGGGCTGATGGTGCAAAAGCGTTCTCAAAGACGGTGTTATTTTTTACGCCACCTGTGGCAATGGCATATGCCATACTGATCTCGCGTTCGGAGATATCAAAAGGAGGATTCTGGAAAAACATATTCAGCATGTTCAAAAACTCATACAATAGTGTAGTGCCAGTATCTCTGACAGTTTACTTTGCCTACTCGATTGCCTACGTTTTTAAAGAGCTTGAGTTAGGAGAGGCTGTAAACGCTATAGTGGAACCGATGAATCTGAGTTTCGTTACGCTGGTACTTCTGATTGTCTTCATAGGTGTCGTACTTGGAATGGTTCTTCCAGGCAGTTCTCAGATAGCAATACTCGGTCCAACTTTGGTTACATTGCTGGTTGCAACAGGAATGAGCCCAATTGTAGCTGCAGGGGTTTTACCAGCTCTTACCGGGGCACTGGAAGGGATGACACCACCACTCGCTTTGTGCATGTATGTGGCTATGGGTATAGCTGGTTCTGGGTTTAAAGAAACTACAAAGATTACGTTAGTATGGGTCGGAGCTCATGTAATAGTACTAACAATATTACTACTGGGACTGCTGCCAATACCATTTTCCTGAGAGGGGTGATAGTTTGAGAGAGAGGCTGGAAGAAACAGTAAAAGTAATTTTTGGACTTTTGTTGGCGATCTCAATGACTTCAGGGTTGCTGGTATTTGTAATGATACTACTGGCATTCCTTTTTGGAGGTGGGCAGGGAGCAAGTATAGCAACTTTCGCATGGAAGCAGGTCGTTCCAACATCAATTCAAGTTGCAACCATGGGAGTCATCGTTGGATTCAGTATATTTTATATAAAGGGTGAGCACACGTTAAAAATATAAAATTTTTTATTTTTATTTGATCTCCAGCACTTTTCTGGCCATGTCATTTAATCTGAGAAAGAATAACTTTCAAAATTACTATTATGGGTTCATCATCATCAGTAATGAGGATTTTTACGCCCATACGCCCATATTACTACTATAATGATATTATTGATTTGATAAAGAATATATGTACTTCAATATCGCTCGAAAATGAGGTAAATCACAAGTATGGTTGAGAGGGTCTTTAATGTCAATGTCAATGGGAAAACTCAAAAGAGAGTTTGAAAACCTTAACTTAGGTGAGCACCTGTGCTGCATATACAGAAATAAAGAGGAACAATTCTCTATCATAATCCCCTTCATGCTTACTGGACTGGAGAACAATGAGAAGTGCATTTACATTGTAGATGAGAGTACGAAGGAGGAGATCATCCGAGCCCTCAAAAAATTCAACATAAATATTGAAGAATACATCAGATCGGGGCAGTTCGAATTTTTAACGAAAGAGGATGCCTACCTTAAAGACGGTTATTTCGATCCAGACAGAATGATAGAATTATTGAGACAAACAGAACAAAAGGCAATTGAGGAAGGATATAGGGGCTTAAGGGCTACTGGAGAAATGACCTGGGTCTTTACAAAACTTCCTGGAGTCGAGAAGCTCATCGAGTATGAAGCAAAGCTAAACTTCTTCTTCCCTCAAAGCAGGTGCACTGCCATCTGCCAGTACAATGAAAGCAGGTTCACTCCTGAGATTTTACTTGATATAATCCATACCCATCCCAAAATCATCCTTTACGATTCTGTATGCGAAAACCCCTACTATGTACCACCAGACGAGTCTCTTGCGAGGATGAATGGAAAACTAAGCTGGGAAATATATGAAAGGGTCAGAGATGATGTTCTGGAGAGGAACAGGATTAAAAAAGAGCTGAAGGAGAGTGAAGGAAAGTTCAAAATTTTAGCGGAAAAATCTCTTGCTGGTATTTACTTAATTCAGGATGGAGTTTTAAAATATGTAAATCCAAGGTTTGCCGAGATTTTTGGTTATGAGGTTCATGAATTAATAGGTAAAAATCCATTGGAACTTGTTTATGACGAGGATCGGAAAAAAGTTGAAATGAATATAAAATTGAGAATTGAAGGAAAGATATTTTCAGTTCATCAGAGATTTAGAGGACTAAGAAAGAATAACGAAATAATTTATCTTGAATCCTATGGTTCAAGGATAGATTTCGATGATAAACCAGCAATAATCGGGACATTGATAGATGTGACAGAAAGAGAAAGGCTTGAGAAAATATATGAGAGTATAGTTGAAAACACTACCGATATTATATTTATAGTGGATTCAGAAAATAGATACAGGTTTGTAAATCGAGCCTTTGCTGAGATTTTGGATTATGAACCAGGTGAAATTTTAGGTAAATACAGGCCAGATTTTGCTGCAGAAGGTTACAAAAAGAGGGCTGAAAAGCAACTTGATGAGATTTTAAGACATAAAAAAACAATTAGAGAGGAAATGGAATTTGTTAAGAAAAATGGGGAGCTTATAATCGTTGAACACACTTTAACACCAATTGTTGAGGAGGGTAAAATAAAGTACATTGTGGGTATCGCAAGAGACATCACGCAAAGAAAGAGGTTGGAGGATGAGTTAAAGGAAAGTGAAAGGAAATACAGAGAGCTTTTTGAATTAATGCCTGATATGGTTCTTATTCTTGATTTAAATGGCAATATACTTGAAGTAAACAGTGCAGCAGAGAGAATGACAGGATACAGCAGAGAAGAGTTGTTGAAGATGAATATCAGGCAGATAGATATTGAAGAAGGAGATGAAAGGGTTGATGAAAGAATCAAACAGCTTTTGGAGAGAGGTTTTGCAGAATTTGAGGTTAAACATAGAAGAAAGGATGGAACGGTTTATGATGTTGATGTGCATGCAAAGCTGATTGATTACAGAGGTAGAAAAGCAATAATGGCTGTTGATAGAGATATATCAGAAAGGAAGAAGATGGTTGAAGAACTTAAAAAATATGAAAGATTCTACAAAAACGCTCAGGACATGTTTTTCATTATCGACAAGAATGGCAAATTTGTAGATGTAAATCCTAAGTTTGCTGAGATGCTTGGATATGATGTTAATGAACTGATTAAACACACTTCAAAGAAAATCACGTATCACGAAGATTTAAATAGAGTTAAAGATTTCTTTGCAAGAATTTTGAATGGGGAGAGCTTAAGAGGAGAATTTAGAGCGGTAGCAAAGGATGGAAGGATTCTGTGGTTCGAGCTTGTTGAGTGGCCTGTTTATGATAATGGAAAAGTTATAGAGGTTGAAGGAATAGTCAGAGACATAACTGAAAGAAAAAGATTGGAAGAAGAACTAAAGAAATCAGAGGAGAAATATCGTCTAATTGTTGAGAACTCCCGGGATATCATATTTGCTGTTAATCCGAATGGTATAGCAACATATGTAAGCCCGTCTGTGGAGAGAATAATGGGTTACAAATCAGGAGAATTAATAGGTAACTCAGTTTTTGAATATATTCATCCTGAAGACTTGGATTCTGTCAAATCCGAGTTTTTCAATGTTGTTAGTAAAAAAAGACAGGGCAAGGTAGTTCATAGGATCAAAAGACAAGATGGCGAGTGGATATTCGTGGAATCTGTAGGTGCACCAATGTTTGATGAGGATGGTAGTTTTATTGGTAGTGTGATAGTTACCAGAGATGTTACTGAGAGAATAGAACTGGAACAGAAGCTTATATCGAGTGAGGCAAAACATAAAGAGACTGCAGAGCTTTTACAGCGCATAATTGATTTAGCCCCGATAGCCATAACGGGCTGGGATAAAGAATACAAAATCAACATGTGGAATAAAACGGCAGAGAATATGTTTGGATGGAAGGCTGAGGAAGTGATGGGAAAAGATCTGTTCGAGATTCAGGTTCCGGAATATGAGAAAGAAAATGTCCGAAAAGCCATAACTGAAGTTATGGAAACCGGAATTTCGAATAAAAACATAAATGAGGACATAACAAAGGACGGAAAAAGGCTGATTTGTGAATGGTACAACATGGCTGTTAAAGACGCTGAAGGAAATATAATTGGTGGTATTTCGCTTGGCATTGACCTGACAGAAAGAATTAAAATGGAGGAGGAGTTGAAAAGATTAAACAAACTGCTTGTAACTATAAACGAGATAAGCAAATTAATCGTTCATGAAAAAGACAAAGAGGAGCTTTTAACAAAGGCCTGTATGGAGCTGGCAAAACTTGAAGATTATTATACAGTTGCGATTTGTTTGGTTGAGAATGATAAAATCGTTCCAGTAGCAATTTCCAGAGCTTCTTTGTCCTTATTTTTGAAAATATTGGCAGAATGTGGGTTGATAAGGAAAGCATCCAAGCGTAAGTTAATTTTTGCAAATAGTGAAACTGCATGTGTTAAATGTAGGTTAAAACAAAAAGAATTCAAACAGGTCTTGGCAATTCCGATGGTTGTTGATGGAGAAGTAAGAGGTGTGATTATAATATACTTAGGGGTCGATAAAAAATTGAGCAAAGATGAAATTGAACTGCTCCAGACGCTCGCGAACGATATTGCCTTTGGAATTAAATCAATTGAGGTTGAAGAGCAAAGAAGAAAAGCCTTTGAACAGATAACTAAAAACATTGAACAGTTTGCTGTATTGATTGATAGTATAAGGAATCCTCTGACAGTGATAGTTGGCTTGGCTGAAATAAAAGGTGACGAAATATCAGAAATATCCGAGTTAATAATTCAGCAGGTAGGGAGGATCGAAAAAATAATCAAGCAGCTTGATGAAGGATGGATAGAATCTGAGAGAGTTAGAGAGTTTTTGAAAAAAAGTATGAAGTGATGTTGGATGACCGGATCCATACAGAATTTATGTCTCGAGCCTGTATCATTGAATATAGATTGTGGATTTTATTTTTAAATATTAATATATTGACTTGGAGTATTTAGGATTTAGATTTCCTCACCAAGAAATATTCCATCTTTTGCACGCACAATCTGGAACTTCACAAACTTTCCAGGTTTCAAATCGGTTCGTACAGTGACAACTCTATTTTTTACAACAGCAAGCATCTCTCCACGCATTCTACCTTCAGCCACAACCATTGCAACGTATTTATCACCTTTTTTGATCGGAGCTGGATACCTTTTTCTTTTATGCATGCCGAAATCTTCGGGTTTGAGGATCAGTTTAACACCATATTCCTTTTCCCACTCCTCCAGCTTCCTGTAGAAATCTTTGAAGGATATTGTTTTTTTCAATTTTCTTCCGAATTTGTAGGGGATGTATTTTTGAATTCCTAAGGGCGGATATTTCTTTCCTGCTCCAATATCTAAGGCAAATTGAATGATCTTCTCAATTTCGTGGTCATTGTAATCAGGCACCCATACTGGTGCTATCAAAAGATCCATTTTACTCTGGGTGATTTTTTCAGCATTCTCAATTACTCTTTTTACAGGATATTTAACTCCCGAGAGAATGTCTGCGGTCTCTGGATTGAGAGAACTTAAAGAGAGGTTAATTCTTGAAATATGTCTTTCAAGAAAATCGATCTTTTTATCACTCAATAAAATGCCATTTGTTTGCATCGATATAGTTTCCACTTCTTTTATGTCTGATATCTGTTCCAGAAGCTCGTTCATATATGGATAAAGCAAGGGTTCCCCCTGTCCATCAATATGGGCTTCAACACCTGATCCTTTAAACTCAGCGATTTTTCTCAACCACTCTGCAAGGTATTCCGGCTCTACTACGTAATCTGTTGCTCTCGTCCGGCTGTTTTTCCCCTCATCAACACTGCAGAAGATGCATTTCAGGTTGCAGCCTGTAACAGGACGAACCTGAATCAGATTGGTACCCCTGTCTATCAGACCAAATGCGGCATTTCCTAAAAGAGGGATTCCACTTTCCTTTGTAACAAAAACCAGATCTCTACCAGTAATGTGATTCAATACTCTTCTCGGTTCACCGAGGGAAATTATATATTCTTTTCTGTACTTCCTCAGAAGCTTTTCGTACCTTTCACGGGGAATTCTGACCTCTACGAAGTTTCTTATGACAAAGACCTTATCCTCTGTATCATCTAACTCTTTTATCTCACCTGAACTCACTTTATGATGTTCTGATGTTCCATCTTTTGACTCTTCTGGCACTCAAGACACCTCTGAACTTGGGGAATTTGCATAAGTCACTCAACCGGAATGTGAAAATGCAGTTCACTTCAACAGTTAACTCTGTGATCATCTTATTCCCTTAACATCATTGATTATCTCTTTGCCAAGCTCTGTGAGAATGTAGATACCATCTCTATTATCAACAACTCCATCGTTAACGAGTTCATTCATTATTCGGCTCAAAACTTTTTCTGGAATTCTTGAGTGCTTGGAAATGAGGTTTAAGTCTCCCTCTCGACTTTTAAGAATATCCAGTACCTTAATCTTGTTGTTGTTTGATGCGATATGTCCAACAAGTTCATCCTTCATTTTTTCACCTATTTGAAAGGTTAACTGAAAACTAAATAAGATTATCCCTGTATCAAGCGCATTCGAAAAGATTATTATACCGACTAAATAACTTATCTCTGGTGGGCTAGGCCGGGCTGTTCGGCGTAGCCTGTAACCCGAAACCGTCGATATGCGGGGGCCGAAGCCGATGGAAGGTCCGTGGAGCAGAGGGTGTCACTCTCCTCACCCTCGTAGAGTCCCCGTCCCGTTGGGCTGACGGTTACTGGATGGCTGCCCGGAGGGGCTGTCACCAGTATTTACCGGAGGAACCGGCTCAGGCCCGGAAGGGAGCAGGCCAACTCCGGACGGTCAGCGCTTTCGGGGTTGCGGGGAGGAGAGGGTGGCTTGAGTAGCCCTCTGTAAAGCGGATCGACCTGAGGCCTGCCCACCTCATTTATTGTTATTTTGAGAATACGGATTACGTTGTGCTGCTCAACTCTCTAATATACAACTTGACCCCCCATATACCTCTTGCAATCTCTTTTGAATCTCTTCAAACAACTTATTTAATCTAATATATTTTAAAATATTATTTGTATTGCAGCAGAATATCTATTCAAACATCCTATTTGCCATAAATCAAACTTCCGCAACAGGTTTATATTCTCAAGCACCACCTATCGATTCATGTCCGAGATTAGAGGGATCGCTTTCATCTTTACTGGAGCAATTCTCATGGGTTCTTTGGTAGTTTTCGTTAGGAATCTCTCTCTTAATCCCATTCACATAACGTTTTTCAGATTCTCTTTTGCATTTTTATTTTTGTTTGCCTTTATGCTCCTCAGAGGAAAAAAAATTGTCATAACTTCTCCGAAACTGCTGTTTTACATGGCAATTATCAACGTCGCTATTGTGACATTCTATGTGGCATCGATTCAGCTCATTCCAGCAGGAATGGCAGCTTTACTTCTATATATGGCACCGATTTATGTTATATTAATTGCTTATCTTAAAGGGGAAAAAATTAACAGAACAGTTTTGATTGCACTTCCACTGAGTATTTCAGGTCTCTATCTTATGTTGAGTCCACAGGGTTATTTTTCTATGGGGATGTTGTTTGGTCTCATTGCAGGGTTCAGTTATGCGGTTTACTTTTTTGTTATTAAAAGATTGAGGGAAGAGATGCAGTCTCTTGAAATAACCACAATTTATTTGGGAATATCTGCTCTTATTTTACTGCCAGGGCTGATTCTTATACCGCTGGGAAGTTTAGATGTGATTTGGTTGATTGGTCTCGGACTCATTCCCACAGCTATAGCCTTTACATTCTTTAACTATGGGATAAAATACTGCAAAGTTGAAGAAGCACCGCTTTTTGCCCTTGTTGAGCCTGTTTCAGCTACCATATTTGGATTTGCATTCTATGGTGAAGTTTTTACTGAACTGCAAATTTTCGGAGCGATATTGATTCTTACTGGGGTTGCAATGGCATTGAAGAAAATATGACAGATATTATTGCCAAAAAGGTCAGAGATTGTATTCTTTATCTTGAAAGTTCGGAAGTTGTTGAATTTTTCAAAAATTTAATTTTGTCATGTCCTTTTGGAACGAATTATGGTGTGATGTAGACAGTACTTGGCATTGGTTCATTGATAGTAATCATTTTGCTTGTATTGTTTGTTTATGGAATTTTGAATGATCTTGGATTGATAATCAAATAGGTGAGTTTTTAATCCAGTCATAGTTATTGCTATGGTATTTCTGTTTCTTCTTTTTGTGGTTTTTATGGTTATATCATGGATAGATAAGTGAATATAAAATATCTTAAAATGTTGTCTTTAATTACTGCCTCTTTAAAATACCACAACATTAATAAATCATCTTTAAGGTGGTAGAATGGACACAAATATATATCTGTCTGGACAAAATAAAAGCCAAGGAGAAACCTCTAAAAGCCAAAAGAACCGCAACAGGCCGAGAATCCATTTAACACTAAGAGAAGAGTCTGAGCCTCAGTTGATCTTCATTGGGTGAATAGAGAGAGCGGGGGTTGCCGAGTCAGGAAAAGGCGCTAGATTCAGGGTCTAGTCCCGAAGGGGTCCGAGGGTTCAAATCCCTCCCCCCGCACTAATTTACCGATAAATTAAGACGTAAATTGATGAAATTGTAATACCGAGTTTTTTAGAAGAATCGCAACAGTTCAAACTCAAGTTTTGACGTTTTTCAAATCTTTCGAATGCGTAAATTACATGGATATAAAAGACAGAAAAATAGTTCCCATACTGGAAAAAATGAGAGGGTAACACCATTTGAATTGCTGAGAATATTGGATTTTCATTAATGGGGGAGCGAAAAAGAGGATTGATGACTCAGAAAAGTGAGGTAATTAAAACAAGGCCGCTAATAAAAAAGAAAAGATCAATATTATCGCCGCTATTATAGCACTGGATCTTGGGAGTTTAGAAGCTATTGAAAATTATTTGAAAGGTTTAGGGATTGTCCAGGAATTATTAAATTCTTTGTTACAATAGGAGGTTACAATCTCTTTACTTTGATATTCGCTGAAGATTATCACTCGTTGGAAAGTGTCAGCTTTGAAGGATGTTCTTTAGGAAGTCAGGAATGAGTTAGAAGATTTGAAATGTATCAATTCAGGAAATGCGGTTGATGGTTTCATTGACATTGAAGTTGTTCCAGATAGAAATAGAGAATAGCACCTTATATGGTGTATTGTGGAATTGTAAAGGGGATAAGACAAATAGCTATCTGGGAGTCCTGCAGCTAAATTATATAAGAGTGTGTTATGGAGTGTGTTATAACTCTGCCGAAATTTCAGAAAATTTTAAATATTCCGAAATTTACTAAATTTATGAAAGTTTGTAAAGCAACTAGACTTGAGACAGTCGTTAGTGTTGACAATAAAGGTCAGATTTTACTGCCTAAGGATTTGAGGCAGAAAGCCAATATCAAAACTGGAGATAAGCTCGTAACAATTGCTGGATGCGATGAAAATGGTGAAATTTGCTGTTTAATCCTTGTTAAAGCCGAAATTTTCGAGAAAAGTGTTAAAGAGACAATTGGGCCCATGTTAAGAGAGGTATTTTGATGGAAGAAAGCAGACTCTCAACTTTAAACAAGTATCTTACAATATGGATCTTTCTCGCGATGGCTGTAGGGGTCGGTTTAGGATATGTCTATCCAGAAATTGCATATATCATCGGTTCATTGAGCATTGGTACTACTTCAATTCCAATCGCTGTAGGTTTGATTTGGATGATGTATCCTCCTCTGGCAAAAGTTAGGTTTGAGGATTTGAGTAAGATTACAAGAGCTGAAGAATCAAAAAGAATGTTGACACTTTCAGCAATCCAGAATTGGGTGGTAGGTCCTTTTTTGATGTTTGTTCTTGCCTGGTTTTTCCTTGCGGAATTCCCAGCATACAGAAATGGAATAATAATGGTTGGGATGGCGAGATGCATAGCAATGGTAATAGTGTGGAATGACTTGGCTGATGGAGATAGGGAGTGGGCAGCAATTTTGGTTGCTTTAAATTCAGTATTTCAGATAGTTTTCTACTCTTTGCTTGCTTACATCTACATAACCCTCGCAACAGCATGGATTTCAGGAAGCAGTGTTATCGTTGATGTATCAATCTTTGAAATTGCAAAATCTGTTTTGATTTACCTCGGCATACCTTTCTTTGGTGGAATTGTAACAAGATTTTATTTTCTCAGAAGAAAGGGAAAGGAGTGGTATGAAGAGAAATTCATTCCAAAACTGAGTCCAACTTCTTTAATCGCATTACTCTTTACAATAGTAGTAATGTTCTCGCTAAAGGGAGAGTATATAATCTCAATACCTCTTGATGTTGGTAGGATAGCAATACCGCTCATTTTCTATTTTCTCATAATGTTTTTTGTTTCTTTTGCAATGGGTTACTATGCTAAGCTTGATTATAATAATACGACAACCTTGGCTTTTACTGCAGCAAGCAATAATTTCGAATTGGCAATAGCTGTTGCTATTGCAACTTTTGGATTGGCATCGGGTGAGGCATTTGCAGCGGTGATAGGGCCATTAATAGAAGTTCCAGTACTCATAAGCTTGGTTAACGTGGCTCTGATGTTTAGGGGAAGGCTGTATGGTGAGAAAATATAATAAAAGCCCTGTTTGTCTGTATTGAGAATTCTTGTAAATCACAGATGGCCGAAACATGAACCAAGCTTTGGCCAGAAAAGCGACCAGAAAAGCGACAGCTTCAAGCGCTGGTATAATGCCTGTTGGGGATGTGAACCCTTTAGCAGTAAAGGTGGTGGAAGAAACTGGTATTTTGATGGAAAATCAGAAGCCGAAGGTTTTGACGTCTGAAATAGTTGAAGAATTCGACTTGATAATTGCAATGGGCTGCATCGATGCCTGTCCTTACACGCTATGCAAAACAATAGAGTGGAATATACAGGATTCAAAGGATGGGTATTGAGAAGTACAGGGAAGTAAGAGATGCTATTGGAAGAGAGGTTGAAAAGACCATAGAAAGAGTAATGGCAGTAGGTATGAGATCAAAATAACCAGAGAGATAGGGGGTGGGCAGAATTGGTCATTAAAGATTGGGGTAAATAACAATTAAATAACAAATAATTTATTAACTTAATTAACATTATTGATATTGATGAATATGAACTCAAAATTTTTGCTGGAGTGCTGGTTTTTATTGGCATAGTTATTGTTTTCAGTGGGTGTGCTGAAAAGCAGACTCCAGCTTCTACACCGACTCCTGCTCCAACACCAAGCGCTTTTGAAAAGGCTGATGCGATACGTGGTGGTTTGCTCTATGACAAATGGTGGAAAGTTACTGGCGCACCGGAACCTAAGGAGGATAATCCAGGATATCTGCTCACCAAAGGGACGAAAAAAGGCTCAGCAACATGGAGATGCAAGGAATGCCATGGATGGGATTATGAAGGTGTTAAAGGGGCATATGGATCGGGTTCACATTATACTGGAGTAAAGGGATTACTGCAAGCCAGGGATAAGGATGAACAAACGCTGTTCAAAACAATAAGGGATGGGATTTCAGGAAGACCGATGGTCGGATTTGGAGACAAGCTTTCCGATGAGGATATCTGGGATCTTGTTAAGTTTATTAAGGAGGGCATAGTGGACACCAATGCCTATATTAAAGACGATAAAAGTGTGGTTGGAGGTAACATTGAAAAAGGAAAGGAGCTTTATGATAATACGTGTGCCTCCTGTCACGGAACTGACGGTAAGCGTATCAATTTCGCTGACGAGCAGAAACCTGAGTTCATCGGTACCATAGCTAATGATAACCCATGGGAATTCATACATAAAGCCAGATTTGGTCAGCCAGGTACTTCCATGCCCAGTACAGGTTGGTCCATTCAGGAAGCCATTGACGTACTCAGTTACGCACAGACTCTTCCAAAGTTTAAATAGATACATAGAGTTTTTCCACTATTTCAGTTTTCAATTTTTTAGACGATTTTAATAGGTCAGCAGAGTTATTTGGAATGATGATTTTTGCCAGCAAGAATTAATGCGCGAAATAAGGTAAAGATGCATAAGAATCGATTACCTTAACTTCCAATAAAATCTCTCTCAATGAATAAATCATAAAAATGATGTTTTTTACTGGATGAATATTCGGCCAGTTCATACAGAGACTGTTAAGTTCATCACCACCAGTAATCGTAACTTTCACCTCAAAGACAGCCACCCGCACCCCATGCAGTCTTTTTTTCTGCTGGTTAATCAACTCTCTGAAACACTAATATATTTGAATTTCAGCTAGCTGGTGGCTGCAAGGTGTCTAACATCCTGAAGTCTCGATAACCAGCTTCAGTTCTGTCATTCCATCATCACACTTCAGCATCTACCATTTATTCCCCGGGAAAGCTGAATTGAGACAACTAGCCTTCTCCGCTTAGAATCGGCTGCCAGGATTTGCAGTTCCCCTCAATTCCCAGCTCGCATGTTCTGGTTGTGATATCTAAAGGCTTTTTTTCATGGGGCTTTGAGTTGGCGCAGCTGATGCAGCCATCATTTCTCCTTGCCAGTGTTGTCAAGGCCTTCTCGATATCCCGTTGCAGCAAAATGCTCGCCTGCCATAACGTGCGATCGTCATAATTTTCGGGATTGCTCAGAACTTCCTTCGCATTCTTTCTGTATTGTTCAGCCAGCTTCTTCAATCGCATCCTATACACCTCAATCCATTTTCATACTCTATGGTGATCCTATAGAGTATATAATACTCTCGATGAGCAGAAAGAGATATAGTCACAACTTTCATGCTCAAAACAGAGGGAGAATACGCATGGGTAAAAGAAAAGTCTCCATCACAATCGATGATGACCTTCTGGAGTGGATAAAGAGGGAGGTCAAGCGAAACAGGTTCGCGAGCATAAGTCATGCTGCTGTGTATGCACTGAGGAGGCTGAAAGAGAGCGAAGAACAGGTAGAAAGGTGATCTAATTGATTGCCAAGTTTAAGAGTATTGTCGAAATTTGCGAAACCAATGAAATTTTGGAATGAGCCATGCAGATTTGTGTTTCTGGAGTGACACCATAAGTACTTACTTGGTTCTCGAATTATGTTCCGGCAACTCTTCACCTCTGATCTTTTGGGAAATTCACAGCTAAGAGGCTTCACAATTTACTACTCTATCTCTTTAACCCCCCGATTGTTTTCAGCGTAAAGGTAAACTGAGAATAGGTTTGGAACGATTCGTTTTAAGTAGCCTATTCAGAAATCCTGTAGTTCATCACAGCTTAATTGAAGAAGATATTGTAGAGAAGACTAAGAGTTTGGATTTTGTTTAGGTGTCCATGAGTACAAGATAAGATGACCGCTATTTTGTGACCATGCATTTAGCTTATAACTGAAATTTTATTTTCTCAAGCAATGGTCAGAAAAATTAAATATCTAAATAAAAACGAACAAAAACAAAAATGAAATATAATCGCATCACACAGTCCAAAAAAGAAATTAAAAGGAGATGTTCTGTTCGGCCATGAAGAAAGGTTCCCAGACTATAAAGAAAGAGGGAGGTGAAGAATAGGGAGATGGAGGAATAAATAGAATTCAGATTGATTTAGCAGAGCATAACGTTTCGGGCAGAACATCAATCCAAGGTGAAATAGATGAAGCAGATCAGCATGCCAAAAAGAGTGTCAATTCTGCTCTTGGCAATAGTAGCGGGTTATTTAGTAATAATGGGTTGTGTGCAACTTCAAACTTCAGAAGAGCTTAAACCTGAAGATGAAAAGATAGAATCGCCTCCACCTAATCTTGAGGTCAGCTTCACACCAAAACCCGGAGAATATCTCTACTCCCGTGGAAGAGACAAAATCCACGATTGCAAGTTGGGAGACAGGGAGAGCAAAATACTCCTGATCGACTCTCATCTTGAGTACAGTAAACTGATGGCAAACCAAACTACTGGCCCACCAGTCTGCCCCATCTCGGCTAGAGAAGGGGATCCCGTTGTCATAATTCGCGGAACTGTTAAAAATGAGTATGATAGGGACTATTACGTGGCCATATCTGCTGACCTTTTCAATTCAAGAGAGGAGAAGGTCGGACAGATTGTTGATCCTCCCGTATGCGGTTTTGCAGCCACCCTTGTTAAAAGCAATCATACAGGAAGCTTTGAGCTGCATGTAAAGTACGATGGAAGAGATATTGAACGCTATGAGCTATTTGCGTTTATATGCGACGGGCCACTACCGTGAGGAGGAGTGATATAAGAGTAAATAGGAGAACATCTATCCTCGCTACAGTTCTCGTCTGCGGGTTGATATTATGTGGGTTGATAGTATATATATGGGATGTCGGTGGTGACGGCAAAAACAAAATCATCTCATTACTTCAACAGATCTGGCTTCCCCGAACTATAGAGTTTGATTCTTGGACACACTCACTTCCAGAATGAGACTACAAATCTCTCAAACATGTACGCAAGATTAAATGTGGGTGGAATAGAACTTGTTACACTGGAATCTCGCTACGGATCCTACATATATCATGCTGATTTCTAGTTTACAAAAAAGAAAGCTAAAATCTACTATTTTCCGGTGAAGGATGTAGATCAGAAAAATACTTTGCATCCTCTTTACGTTCTTTCAGCTCTCGACAAACTGAAAGATGAGATAAACGTGAACTCAAGCATAATGGCCTCGTTCCGCTACACAAACTTTGCATTATCTCCAAAACGTTATATGTTATGTGTCAAAGGAAAAAGTGGTGAAAGCCGGTGAGTAACGGGGGTTATTTCACTCAGGTAGCCCATCAATGGGACGAGATGTGGAAAAGCTTCTTTTCAGAGGCAGTTAGGGACAGGGCTTTTATAACTGGTGTGCAAAAAGGCAAGATAGCTGCTGATATCGGAGTAGGTACCGGCTTTATCACTGAAGGGCCAATTCGCAAAGGTTTGCAAGTTCTCTCTGTGAAGTGGGAAGATCCGTCCGTGAGGGTGGGGTAGTTCACTCTTAAAAGGAGACTGAAAATGATCAAAGTTCGAGAAATGTATTCGAAATAGATTTCAGACATCTTTCCAAGTTGGGAGAATATACGACTCAATGTCATGTATTATAAGTTAGGTGACATTGCTTAAATTCAAGAAGAAGGAGGAATTTGAAAATGAAACTAAACCATACTCAAATAGAGATGTATGGGAAAATGCTTGTGGCACTTCAATACATTGAGGGGTGCAGGGAATTCGCATCTATAATTCCCGAGGTGAGGACAAACTTGGTTTATGCAAAGCCAGATCCTCAAAGGCCGGAAGATGTTTTGGGTATTGATGGGCGCATAACGGTTATAAATGGCATGCCTTATGCCGCAGGAAGACCAAAGTTTGGTGCATCAAGTCACATGGCAAGGCTTATCATAGAACTAAGCAAGATTGACCCTTCAATCAGGGCAGGTATAAACTTTGCAAGTAACCCCCACTTGGTAAAATGGCTGAAGGAACATTGCAGAAACAAAGGATGGACATTCAGTGTTATTGACCGTACAAAAGAACCGGACGAGATTAAAGAAAAAGAGGGGGCATCAATGCCATGGAAGGTAAAGGAGGCGATAAAGGCAGCAGGTGATAAGGTGCCAAAGGTTTTTTATGAGACTGGTGCTGTGGGTAAAGAAGATGTTGCAGTAATTGTGGGAAGAGATCCAATTGAAGTTGCGAAAGAAGTGTGCGAGATTGCAAGGCTATATTCACATAGCTTTCAACCTCCACAAAAGGTGGGCAAAATCGACCTCGATACCTTTACATCATTCATCCTGCAACGACTTGGTAAAAAAGACGAGACTGTTATCGTACCTCCTTTAACAGGTGTTGATGCGGGTGTTATTGATATAGGGAATGACAAGGTACTTATCATTGCAGAAGATCCGATATTCTCCCTTCCAAAGCAACCCCTTGAGATGTTTGGCTGGTATACTGTACATATAGGAGCAAGTGATGTTGCTGTAATGGGAGTCAAACCAAGATATATGTCATACACACTTTTAATGCCTCCTCAGACAAGCGAGGAAGATTTTAAGACCATCATAGATTCCATTCATAGAACTGCAGTTGAACTTGAAATAACGATAGTTGGTGGGCATACGGGGTATTATCCAGGATTTGCTGCACCAACAATTGGTGGAATAACAGTATTTGCAATCGCTGATAAAGACAGTTATGTCACACCTGCTGGTGCAAAACCTGGCGATGATGTCATTCTAACAAAAGGACCTGCAATAGAGACAGCTGGAATACTGGCTGTTTTGCGTGAAGAAGAACTGCTTGAAAGGTACTCTCCAGAACTTGTTGAAAAAGCAAAGGCTCTTTGTAAACAAATGACTGTAGTTAAAGATGCTCTGAGCGCGATGGAAGCTGGTGGTGTAACTGCAATGCACGATGCAACAGAGGGGGGCGTGATTGGAGGTCTCTTTGAAATAGCAAATGCCAGTAATGTTGGCATGGAGATAGATGAATCCTCATTCATATATCCTGAAGAAGTTAAGATGGTATGCGAGGCCTTCAACATTGATGCCATATCAGCGATCGCAGAAGGTTCCCTTCTCATCACTGCAAGACCAACCCATTCGGAAAAGATAATTCGCAGATTGAAAAAGGTAGGTATAGATGCATCTGTCGTAGGTAAGGTTACAGATGACCCTAAAACAAGGATAATGAGACGTCTTGATGGAAGCATTGTTCCATTAGCAATACCGGATCAGGATCCCTTCTGGCCGGTTTTCTTTGAAGGATTGGAACAAAATGGGAATAAAGTGTAGGAGTAATGCCATCTAACACAGCATATTCGACACCATACCTTAGATAACTTCCTTTAACCGCGATACATTATATAGTATATGAGTTAATATGGATTTCAGAATAGTATACTATGAACTCAAAAAAATAAAAAACCTATATGATTTTGATAAAAATAGTGTCCCGTTTAAGAACACCCGTATATAAATTTTAATTGCCTTAATTAAATTTATCTTCGTATTCGCCATAATATCATGACCTGAAAGTTTAATGAATATAAAAAATCTGAGAACACCTCGACTACAGACCTCAACAAAGTATTGTAGACGACCTCAAAACGGGGAAAGATTTATTAAATTTACCTAATTAAGGGACATATGCCTCTCACGAATTTCAAGATAATCATAGAGGGCAAACTTGCGGGCATGGGTTTTCCAGACAGAGAAGCACTTTTACAGCTAAGAGACATGGGATATAAGGGTATTCTTACATTAACCAATGAACCACTCTGCTATGAAGAAATAAAGTATTTTGATTATCATCATATTCCACTGGGAGAGTTTAAGGCACCATATCTTGATCAGCTCGCTGAAGCCGTGGAATTCATCGACTCAGTAAACGGTCCAGTTGTGGCTCACTGTCAGCTTGGCAAAAGCAAAACGGGCTGTATTCTTGGAGCATATATGATCCACAAGCTTAAAATAAGTGCAGACGAGACAGTAAGGCGACTTAAAAGTATATTTAATGGATACATTGAACTCTCGGAACAGGTTGAAGCACTGAAGGATTTTGAGAGATTTAGAAATACAAAATTATTCCTCGAAGATGATTGTAACGGCAAAATCGAAATCATTAACGGCCTCGGCAGTGTTGAAGAAAATGTGTCTCACTTCAAAGTTTGTGTCTATGAAAATGAAACGGAAATCGTGGTGAAGACAGGTAGAGGAGATCTTATTCTGAGGTTCAAGGGTGATATTGGTCGGAAGATCACAAAGGCTTCATGTTACATCTGATTTTTGTCTTCAATACCTTTAATCTGCTTTAGTTTATCTTGATGATCACTTTTTATTTTTGTAAACTTATTTCCAAATCCTGAACGTTAAAATCCTGAACGATCTCAATTCTCTGTTCTCAATTATATGTCTCCAAATCCCTGATTCTCTGATTTCTGTTTACCAAGTACCATGTTAGTGGTCTGTTGACGTCTTCTCTTCATTTTTTTTTGGAAAAATGTATTCTATTAGTTAATTCACCAATTTCAAGCCATGCCCATGCCCATACAACACATTCAAAAGCTCTTATCAGATCACCCTTCTTCATAAAGTATTTCGAATCATGAATGTATGCTTTGATGTTATTAACGAAATTGCTATCACTTTTATCACTGAGCTCATCAATTTTGTTCTCTATTTTTTTCAGCCATTTTTCTGTCTCTTGGATCAGTTCTTCCCCAAGGCCTTCTTTCATATGCATCACCCTTTAATGACCTGTTTAATAGTCTGATCTATGGTATGTTCTTGGACAAAAATTCCTTTTTTTGTTATACCCTGATTTCAGTCTCTTCCTATTATCATTTTATCTCGTTCTCAATCCTCAGACTCTTCAATTTTATCTACGATAAGAGTAAGCCCATCTCTTTCTCTGACAATTATTCTTTCCCCTTTGGAAAGTTCTTGATCGCTTTTCACCCTCCATATCTCCCCCCTAATTTTTGCAAATCCTTCTCTATCTTTGAATTCAATAACTTCACCCTTTTGACCTATCAGAGCCTCTCCACCCACCTTTTTTCTAGCTTTTTTCAGTCGAAATATTTTGATCAGAATGAAGGTCATTACGGCACCGGTACCAATACCAATACCAGCCACAAGGGTGTAGAATGAAATGTAAAAGCCCATGGGCATTAATGGCTCGTCTATAAGCATAAGAGTGCCAAGAGTTATGCTTATCACTGATGCAGCACCAAGAACGCCGTAAGTAGGTGTTAGAAGTTCAGCTGCCAGGAAAACAATACCCAGTAAAACGAGCAAAATACCGAGTACGTTTATTCCAATAGCTCCAAGACCAACAAGAGAAAGAACCAGAGATATAGCACCTATGGTTTCGGAAAGAATCCCAGGAGAGGTTAAACCGAAGATCAGACCATAAACTCCAATTAAAAAGAGAACTCCAGCAACCTGAGGATTTGAAATAAGCTCGAAAATCTGTGCTTGTAGGGGCTTTTGAATTCTTATAATATCGCCTGACAGGTGAAGAGTAACTTCCTGTCCATCAAGTTTGATCTTCTTTCCGTTTATTTTGGTAAAAAGATCTTCTTTTGTATCCGCCAGCACATCGACTATTCCTACTTCAAAAGCCTCTTTTGATGTGAGGCTTAAGCTCTCAGTTACAAACTTCTCGGCTATATTTGCTGGCCGTCCTCTTTTCTCAGCAATGCTCCTAGCATAACTTGCTATATAGTTTATTGTTTTGTTTTCTACCGGGCTAACTCCTGTTATACCGATCCCCACAGGAGTCGCAGCTCCAACAGAAGTCCCACTTGACATGGCTGCAATATGTCCTGAAATAAGAATAAAAGAACCTGCTGAAGCTGAAAATGCTCCCTGTGGATAAACATAAGTTATTACAGGTATTCTGCTGTTAAGAATCAACGATATGATTTTCTCGGTCGAAGATACAAGTCCACCAGGAGTGTTAATTATAATTAAAATGGCAGAAGCATTCATTTTTTCAGCCTCTTTAAAGGCTTTTTCGATTGTGATGAATGTCCCCTGACTAATCTCTCCATTGATCTCGACTTCCACAACCACAGCAGTTACTGGAATTAAAATTGCGGGAGTGATTAGAATGAGCAGGATTGTATGAATGAAGTAATGAGATGATTTTCCAGGGCTGAGACTTTTTAAGTTCAGCATAATTTGGTTTAAGGATGTTTTGAACCTGATTTTTACTAACAATCCTTTAATTTCCATAATTTGTTTTTGGAGTAGTAGATATAAATTTTTTTGAGGAAACAGATGCCTTTAAAACAATCTGAAAAATTCCGAAAAACAATCCAGAATTAAAAACAAAAGGCTCAAGATTTCCAAACTACTGATACTATCACATCTATAGCTTATTACAGAATTTAGATGCAGGTACTCATAACCCCCTATAAGGTGCAAAAATAACCATAAACTTCATAAACAAGGAGACAGCATGATTGCTAAACATACCAAGTATAAAGTGAAGTATGGTAAAGTGAGAGAAAAGGGCTCGTAGTCTAGTGGTTATGACGTCGCCTTGACGAGGCGAAGGTCCCCGGTTCGAATCCGGGCGAGCCCATCATTTTTCTTGCGACAGGGTGTTTCATGTAGATAAAAACATGTAGATAAAAACTCCAGAAGCTTGGTTTCGAGAAACTCAAGGTTTAAATAAAGCCAGTCTATCATTTGGTTCCAGCATCCAACCATCCGATTTTATCTAATCGCTCTTTCAAGCATGTCTCCGATGAACGATCCAAGTATGAAAAATATGGCAAGATATATTGAAAGAAACGTGAAGGCGATAATTCCGGCTCCAGCGATGAATATTCCTATAATGGGCAGGAAAATCGCAGCTATAGCACCTATAATTAAACCAATTCCTATCCCTATGACTATAGCTTTCTTCAGAAGCTTTATTCTGTCTTCCTTTCCTGGATTTAGGAATCCATATATTATTCCGACGACAAATGCTAAGATTTCAAGAGGTGGCATGCCTATAAGTTATGTTTAGTGTTAATAAACGTTAGCCTGAGAACCATGGAGATTGAATTTTGAAATATTCGGTATTTTTAAATGATGCCTCGAAAGCTCCGATCTCAATTGAATCGTAGATTCAAAAGCTAAATTCTTATGTTAATATTTAATGAGCATATGATAATCCATCAGCAGTTTTAATGAATTGGCAAATGTTTATAAATCTCAAAATTTATTTGCTTTGCATGGAAATTGAAGTTTTTAGAAATAATCCACCGGGAGCCAGATGCAAGCGGTTGACAGAAAACGTCATGAGGGCAATAGTTGAACTTATTGACAACTTCGATGGAGAGTTATCCCTAAAAATTCTTTATCCGACTGAAGGTATAACTGCTCCGGCCATTGTGGTTAATGGTGAGCTGCTTGGTGAAAATCTATCTATGGATGACATACTCAACAAATTCTCTCCTGAAGGCGTAAGCAAAATTATAAAAGATAAAAGTGTGTAAATAAAATATAGATTCGGAAAATTGGAAAATAAAATTAAATTAATGTATATACTTCTTGGTTATTATTGCGAAGAAATAAATTGATGTTGCAGTTAGGGATGCGATTGCCCCGGGTGAAACCTCAAAGAAAAAGGAAATGAAAAGTCCAAAAAATCCGCTGAAAAGTGCAATAAAGAAAGAAATAATGAAGACATCTCTGACCTTTTTGGCAACCTCATTGGCTGCAGCAGCTGGCGCAACGAGCATCGCAAAAACAAGAATGGCCCCAACCCCCTTAAGCAAAACCACAACTGATATCGCTATAATTGCAAGAAGGAGGTAGTTAAGCAAGCTTGCATTTATCCCGAAAGCCATAGCTCCTTCGATATCGAATGATATAAATAGAAAAGATCTGTAAAACAGCAAGACAATTGAAACTACTATAATAGTTGAAATAAACATCAGGATCAAATCATCGTTGGTGAGAAGAAGAAGATCTCCTATAAGCAACCCCCAGACTCTTGCTGCGTACTCTCTAATCATAGAAATAAACAGAATCGCCAGACTCATGGACATGGCAAATGATATTCCTATTGCAGTATTGATCCCCTCATCCTGTGACGCATAACCAGCTGATAGTGCCAGAAGTACAGCAAATAGAATTCCACCAAAGAGTGGATTGATGTATACTATGTTGTAAGTTTCAAGTAAAATCACCAGAGCAGCACCGGCAAGGGCTGAATGACTCGCTCCTGCGACCAGAAAGGAAACGTTCCGGAACACGGTAAAGGATCCTGCGATGGATGCATTCACAGCTATGAGAAAAATACCTATTATGGATCGAATCATATATGGTTGGTGGAATATACTATCCAGGTTCACGAGCACCACCTGTCAATTACCCATGTGTATCACCGAATAAGGGATGCGCAAAACCCTCTTCGCAGACAATAATGGGTATTGAAGCACCATAGGTTTCAATCATTTTTTCAGCCTTCAAAACTTCTGAAACCTCTCCAAAAGCAATTAACCGGCGATTGAGAAGGATAACTTTGTGAATGTGGTGGAGCAGGGGATTGATATTGTGGACGACCATTATGACAGTTGTGCCCTTTTTGGTGAGGTCTTCCATTAGCTCGATAATTTTATTCTGACTGGGTATATCGACACCGTTAAAAGGCTCATCGAGTAAAAGAATTCTGGGTTCGACCGCTAAAGCTCTCGCAAGAAGAACCCTTTGTTTTTGCCCCTCACTTAGCTCGTTAAACCTTTTCTCCCACAAATCTTCAAGTCCAACGGCTTTTAAAGCCTCCTTAGCTCTTTCCATATCCTCTTCATTGATTGTTGAAACTATTCCTTTCCTCGCAAGCCTGCCAAGCAACACTACATCTTTAACTAAAATGGGGAATTTGGATGAGATGTGCTCCTTCTGTGGCATAAACCCGATAAAGTTCTGTATTTTATCTTTATCTCGAGATGGATCAACTCCGAATACAGCAATTTTTCCTTTTTTTGGTTTTAAAAGTCCCAGAATGAGTTTTAATAGTGTAGTTTTTCCGGATCCATTTGGCCCCATAACTGCAACGAACTCACCTTCATCAATCTTGAAAGTGATATCTTTCAAAACTTCCTCTCCATTGTAACCGAATTCAACATCCTTTAAGACTACTGGATACATATTCTTCCTCCTTCTCAATTTACGTTAATCTTCTGAACATCTATTTTTTCACCCTCATCTTCAGTATCAGGATCGCTTCAGCTATTGCTACAAAAATGAGAATAAAGATGGTGTATCTAAGGTATCCGTTACCGGTGTTGGAATTTGTGTTTGCAACATCCTCAATCTCAACAGAGAATTTAATCAGGTTGTAAAGGTGTAAGCTGGTATAGCTATCATTTTTTCCAGCCATGGTGAATTTAACGTAGATGACCGGTTTTTCAGTGTCTTGGGAAAGCTGTCTGGCGATCTCTCCTGCTTTTGCGTTCTCCATAAATTTTGGAACAACAATGCAAGAGTATTCCGAATTTTTTAGTTTCCTCACAATTTCGTAAATCTCTGATCCACTGGCAAAGCCAATCCCCTCTCCGAGCAAAACCGAGCCGACATTCATATCCATATTCTGTATGATATAGGAAACTCCTGGAACAGCTGCAACACATGTTCTGTTCTCAAGTTTATTCATCTTCACGATTTCCTTTGTAACTCTTTTCACACTCTCAACTTCATTTATAAAAACCTCGAGATTTCTCTCGAAGTATTCTTTATCTGAAGGTGAGATCGATGAAAGCCTCTCTTTAACTGCTTTTGCGATTGCTATACCGTTATCCAGCTTCAACCAGTATCCATGTGGGTTCTCTCCGAATTTTGGAAACACATCAAGCGTGGCTCCATATTTTTCATAATCCTCGAAATCCAGGTATTTAAGTGAATTATCTTCTTTAATCTTTTCCTCGAAGTGAAGGAGATTGGAATTGGCAAGAACAATCAGATCCGAATTTTTTATATTCTCCATTGCAGAACTGGAGACTGTAAAGGAATGGGGATCACTTCCTGCTGGCATTATACTGGTAACATGAACCCTCTCACCACCCACTGCCTTAACGATCGGAACAAGGTCAGGGATTGAGCACACCACATTTAAACCATGAACGGATGAAGACAGCATAACAATGAGGAAAACTGCGGTCATCAATCTCAATCTCATATTCATAAGATCACCTTATCTCCTTGCCGCATGGGCAAAATTCCCTTTCCTGAAATCTTTCCTTTAGCGTGTCAATCAGTGTATTGCTCACATAACATTCGATTCTCGTAGCCTCATCACATGCGATCTTGGAGTTTAAACCGAGTTCATGGAGAAAGCATTCTATCAGCCTATGTTTTCTTGTCGCATTCTTGCCTTTTTCAATCCCGAGTTTGTTCAACTTAAATCCCTTTTTTGGAATGTACTCACCATAATTCATGCTTGCAAGTTTCAGCAGAGCTTCCTGAGCTGTTACCTTGGAAATTCCCAGTTTGCTGGCAAAATAACTTGGTCCTACAACTTCGACTCCATCTTCAAAGGCTCTGTAAACCACTCTGATGTATGTGTCCTCTTTCATTCATGTTAGGTAGCCCTAACGATATTAAAAAACTTTTGCCACATCTAATAAGATCATCGTTCTACAGAGATTTATATATACTCATTCATTGAATTGCCAGTTAGAGTTTTTAGCCAATTTTGTATTCACTCACTTCTCCTACGAGATAGATGTTATTGGGTCTAATGTCTAAGCTAAATAGATCCGAGTTATTGGGGGTTATGTTCCAGAATTGAATTCTGGATCCGTTTATGCCGTTGATTATAACATTTCCATCTATTATAAGTTGCGTCCAGCTTAAGTGTGGTGGTACATCCATATAAAGTGTTGATGAAAATCCGGTATACTGGCTAATCCATATGCTTTTTATATCGCCTTCTTTCACAAAAGAACCGTTGAGGTACAACTTTACCCTGCCAACATCGAATTTTGAAATTGAATTGGAACTCATATAGACCTTTGCTCTGTTTTTATCCTCTTTTAACAGGATTTTTACCGTAGTGCCTATATTTAGGTAGTATGTATCTGCATCTATCTTGATGTAAGACCATGGTCCAGCAACTTCAAACTCTATGTAGTGATCCTTCTGTAATATACCATCCTTGCTTGCCACTAATTGTACATTATATGGTGTTGGAGTAGGTGTAGGTGTTGGAGTAGGTGTAGGTGTTGGGGTTGGAGTGGGAGTGGGTGTTGGAGTATAGCTAACATTAGTGTATTGTATTACGAGTTGTGGTCTTAGGTTTGTTTCGGAATACTCTCTTGAATAAAATTTTGTCCATTTACTACTTTCTGGTTTTATATCTTTTATCATCCAACCATAGTTTTCCTCTCCATTTACAATCGCCTGCACATCATCAGTAACATCCCATTCAACCCACGCCCTCACTAATTCTTCACGCGGGATGATCTGGTACGAAGTCGAATTTTCTGAAACGTCTGGTTTATTTTTCCAGGTAATATTCGATTCATTCCATGACTCTAAAACTCTGTGAACAGTGTATACTCTGAAACTACTGCCTACATTGCTTTCAAACAAGTACATTCTGAGCTTTGCCTGATATATTGTTGCATTTGAGGGCAAAGATGAAAGATTAAACTGGATAAATGTTCGAAGTTCTTTTTCTGCCGAACCTTTTCTGCCTATTTTTAGGTATGATAAGTCTCCATAGTTATCGTTCTTTTTCTTTTCAGAAACGTATGCATCCTGTATGGGATTTAAAACAACCTTATTTAAACCTGTTCCAGTTCCTCCAGCCGGTATAACCTCATAGGGAACTGTGATGGATACAGAACCTGAAGAAAACTCAATCGTCCCACTTCCTATTCTGTCTCCCCTAAGATAAAAATAGGATAACCCATCGTGATTTGTGATGGGGGAGGAGGAAATTATAGACATATAGTTGCCAGTAATGCTTGTGTTTACTCTCATTCCTGAAATAGGCCTGCTGAAGTTATCTAAAGCCCAGACTTCGACTTTTACTGTAGAGCCGAGAGGGACTACTATATCTGTGGGGTTGACAATCAGAAATTTGACACCTCTTTCTTCTATTTCGACCACTCCACTTGCAACGTTCCATTGAGGTATGCTAACGATAAATCCAATACCACCTTCAACATGGACATTTACGACATATCTCTCTCCGGAAGGTGTGATTGAATACTCGATGGAATACCCTTGATTCGCCATCACCTGCTTCCATTCATTTAGCGTGTCATTCCAGTAATCCCCAAACTCAGTTTCAAACTGTAAGTTTAGTTGAGTTGCAGGAGTGCTACCCATTTCAATCGGTGTTAGTTTTAAACTTATAGAGGATGTTGTTGAGAAAGAATCGATATCTGCATCAACTATTGGGATTGTTATTTTATTTCCTGAGAAAATTATTTGATTTGTTACGGGAAATACGTAATTATCGCCTTTTCTAAAAACAGCACCGTTCTCAAAAACAAGCGTTTCTGCTGAGGTGTAATAGTATTGTGGTTCGATATATATGGCAGATGTTTTGTTTATATAGCTTATATTCACAATACTCCCATTTGGAAGCAATCCCTTAAAGCTGATAGATATGTTTCTATCCTCAGCATATATAGTAGATGCAGCACTTGGAGGGGTTATCAGGATGGGATAATCTGTATAATCAAGCCCAGCATCTATTGTCAAGGTACCTGATTTTCCTGATGTTAATACGGAGGATAAGTCTGAAAACTCTGATATCAAACGGTTATAATGTTTCAACTCTTCATTTTTTGACCATTGAGGAACCTGATAGGTCTGTATAACTGCCAATAATGTCGTTGAAATCATTAATATAAGCATCATTCCGAGGAGGGGGGTAACTGCCTTTTCTTTCACAGTTAAGTTTATGGTATTAAGTATAGTAAATATTTTGCTCTTGCGGTCTAGTAATTACTATTTACATACTATCGATTTCAAATTAGAAAAGTGAAAGTAAAGACGAAGGTATGGACAAATAATGAAACAAATGTCAAGAATGGTAACGAATATGGTAACAAATTCATATAAAAAATGTATATGTGGTATAGAGATATTAGTGGTTTGGCCTTAAATGCAGTTGTTTGGTTAGGGATATGGCAATTTATTGATGACCTCTCTGGCACACTTCGTAAGTTTTGCAATTTTTATCATGGTAAAATATTGGACTGTTTGCCTCTGTAGAGTTGCAGCGAATAACTATTATTGGATCTTCTATTTCCTATTTTGTTATCAACAATCATTCCATCCTTAAGTTGTATAGATATATGAAGAAATCTATTTATAAATTTGCCACTCTGAATGTCCTTTTTGTTGAGACTGTTGTAACTCTTGGATTTAGGGGAAAGAAGGTGTTGCAGAGGGTGGTGAGCTGCAGGTTTGTAGTGACTTTGACCTAAAACTTAAAAAATAGTGAGTAAAGAAAAATAAACTTAGGGACTAAGCATAGGCTCAATAAGTCTGTAATACATTTCTAGCCAAATCTTCTGGGTTACGGGAAGCCAGAAGTGATAGCCCTCAAATTTGATTGTTGCAAACAGAAATGTTACTGAGATCATCCACAGCGAAGATGATAGTAATACAATTCCAGTCAAGTATATAAAATATTTAAAGTTATGTTTCCATAGTGCATATATAATTGACATATACAAAAGGATTACAAGTGCCCAAGTAACATGGGAGTGAATTGCTGTAAAGGAGGGGACATCAAAACTATAGTTTAGAATGTACAATAAAAGAATTAAAGGAAGTGTAGAAAGTAATATTAGGTATCTTTTAATGACCTTAATCATCTCTTCTTCAGGGATCTGAATTATTTTAAAAATATGTGTTGCTAATATCAAAAGTGGTAAATAAATAGGAGATAGATATCTAATATCAAAACCAGATCCTCGGCTTGTATGTAACGAATCAAAGCCTCTTCCATATGCCACATTAAGAAAAAGGATCAATAATACTAAGAATATATAGATGTTTTTATCTTTAATGGTAAGCCTGGGTTTGACTAATAAGATTAAAAAGGGAAGCGCTAAAACCAATGTAGATAATGGCGATACTTGGAAAATACCCGCAATTGCCGGAGACTGAGGGTCAATGTATATGCCGTAAACTGCTTTAGGTAATTTATTTAATGAAATTGAGAACTGGTTTATTATAACACTTATTACTTTTTGCATGGAAAGTGATATGGTGTTAATTTTCGTCATAACCTGGGGAACAGCAGTCTGGTTGGTCTCAGTTATCACAACTTGAGTAACTTTTTCAGCAATTTGCATTTTCATGGGTGGTATTAACGGGTTTTTTGTTACCCAATAATTGTTAATAAACAGAGGTATTGCACCGAAAATGCAGGATATTGAACCTATAAGAATATTCTTGAAAGCTTGAAAAATGCTTTTGTTTAGGATTGAGCTGACAAATATGAAGGAGATGAGAGTAAGAAAGGCGGAAACGCCCAATTCAGGCCGAACCCAGCCGAGCCAGCCAACTCCTATAAAAGAGCAGATAAGGTATTCAATTCTTGAGGATTTTATATATTTTATCATGAAATATATTATTATGCTCAACACCAAGGCACAAAGCTCATGGTCTTTGGCATTTGTAGCCCAAAACAAATAGGAGGAGGATGTTATAATGACTAGTACGCCAAAAGCCGCGTAAACTTTGGATTCAAACACTTCATAGAATATCAGGTAAGTAATACTACATAAAAGTGCAAATGCGATGTGGTTCGTAAATACTATTGCTGCAACTTCTCCATAGCGTTCAAATTCAAAAGGCTTATAATAATAGGTGTTTAAAATAAACAAAAATAAAATAACTCCATAGGCTAGCCCGAACAGAAGGTAAGTTGTATTACTCCGTTTTGTTCGAATAAATGTGGATAATATTATAAAAAGACAGAGGGTGAACCAGAGAGCTATGATGAATAGTCGGAAATTATCTCCTAAGAGAGCGAAGAGATAATATATTGGCAATGATAGAATCGGAAGAGCAAGCGTGTATACTAAATATTCGCTATGTTTATCACCATATTTTCTTTGTTCAGGGTGAAAAATGTCATCACCGGTAACAAGACTATGAACCTGGTTTGCTGTTATCCATTCATCGTTAAGGAAAACTTTTGGATAACTCAAAGACACTGCCAACATCAGTGCTAAAAGAGTTATAAATGAAACGTCCCGAAGGTTAATCATTAATTAAATTCGAGTAAAATAGGATATAAAAAGTCTCTGATTAACTACAGCTATTATCAAAATGCGGCAATGTAGCAACAAGATGCAATCTCAAAATATTTATAACTAGCATTATGCTGGGACAGCATATTTAAGAAGTGGAGCAAGAGAAATTATAAATTGGATTGATCTCTTAACGTCTGTAGCTGATAAAGAAAATCCGAAGATCTTGTTTAAAACTGTTTAGATCAGGATTTAGCAACTGATTGGAATACATAATTCTATTTTATATCTATGGAGGAGGGAATTATCTATTTATATGGACAGAGTTCTGGTTATATTCTAAAAGGTAATTTGAGCTTGGACTGTCAGTAGACATTCACCAACTCAACAATTTCCACAAAATAAAGTAGTATGGGGCAGAAATACATACGATATTTGGGATGATAACTTTCACTCGTAACAGAATGAAGAATAATTTTATAGAGTTCAACTTCTGAAAAAAGCTTTCTAAATTAAATATAATCTAAAATTAATAAAAATAAATTTAAAATTCAGTTTTACACGTATGTGTCTAAAATTATCTCTTCAGAACCGTCTGTGAAATATCCTACCACAACTACACGATCTTTAGCTCCTGCAGTACCTTGATTTTCTATTTTTAAAACTGCTCCGGCATCGATCGTATTTGTTAGGTCATTATAATCTGTCGAGGTTGTACCTTGGTCAGCGTCGTTGTAATAATATTCACTGACCTCACTACCTCCATCAGGATATACAGTGGCTTTTAACATAACCAATGAACTTAAGTCGGTGCCTCCTGTTACCGTTATATAAATGTCATCCTGCCTCTGAAATGCCTTTACACCCACATCGTGTGATTTAGCTATGTCAGATCCCATTCCAAACACGAAGCTCGCTATCACAGCCGCCAGTACCACCGTTATCGCCACCATTAGTATTACTCCAATAACTGGGCTTACACCCTTCTCATCTTTTAACCATTTCATATATTTCACCTCCAAACCATCGTCATTATTTCTTGAAACATCGTATATATAAAATTTTCGGCAGTATTTCACGGATACGAAAACTATAGGGCCTTGTATATATCTCTTATCTCTTGTGAGGTTTTATTGCAATATTTCTTAAAAAGACTTTAATTGTTGAGGGTTGAAAGAATCCTATTGAGGTAGAATCATGCGAAAAATTTTAATATGGTTTAGGATAGAGATTTAATTGCTGATGGAAAATAAGTTGGACGAAATAACAGAGGTGGATGTAACACAGATCAAACCTAAGGAAAAGTGGGTGTATTGTAGAGAATTATTTAGTGGGAACTATCTTTGTTTTGAAAACATATTGTATTATGATAATACAAGAATAAAACTTGATGAACCTATTTTCTCGATAAGTGTTGACACACATATTGCAATTAAAACGAAAAGGAATGTTTTACTTCTCGATAAAGAGGGGAAAATAATATGGCAGAAGAAAACTAAAGCTTCAGCAATAGCGCATTTTGGTGAGTATCTGGCGTTTGGAGAAAAAAAGAAACTAAGGCTGTTGAACATACGTGGCGAGAAGATACTGACAAAGAAGGTTAAAGGGAAAATTCTTTCGATAGATCTAAAGGATTTTGCTGTGGTCGGCAGCGAAAAAGGCGTGCATGCAATAGATTATAGTGGTAAAATACTATGGGAAAATTATATTGGGAAAGTAACTCTTGTAAAGGAGGATGGCGTTATAGCAGCCGCTCTGGAAAATGAGCTTTGTATAATCTCTCATGATGGTGAGATGCTCTGGAGGCAGAAGTTTGATAGGATAATATTTGATATGGTTGTTGAAAATGTTATAAAAGTATATCTTTTAGGGGGAGAAGTTGTGACCTTGACCTTGGATGGTCGCATCACTCAAATTGAAAAGGAAACTTACGATTATAAATTTTTACCACTTCCATGGTTAACTGTAAGGAAAGAGTTTGAAAAACTGAATGAGATGGTTAAGGCAGCAAAGAAATTAAAGCCCAAAAAGATCAAAAAATTATCTAAGCATGTTGAAAAATTATATAAGAAAGAAGAGTATGGATCAGCTTATGAACTCTTAAATAAAGCAATGAATGATCTGAAAGTTTTACAGATGCAGGTGATAATACCAAAAAAGATCGTGGTCAATAGACCATTTGAAGTCATACTGAAATTTTACAACTTTTTTGATGAGGTTTTGGAGAATATAAATGTTGATTTGACAGATTTAGAAAAATATTTCGAGATATCTGAAAAATTGTTCGATTTACCTCAGATAAGAAAGGGGATGCATATTGAGAAGAGAGTCAATGTTGTCCCCATGTATGAAGGATTTTTTGTTGTTGAGATAAATATCAAATCAAATTTCGGAGAGATACAGAAAAAGTTCGAAGTAAGGGTTAAAAGAAAACGTCTTCTGTTCAGCATATTCCAGAGAAAGGAGGAAAAAACGACTATACTTGATTTGCTAAAATAGTATTAAGCCAGATCAAAATCATTTAAATCAAATAAAAAAAGACTACATATGTTGCTATGGCAAAAATGTACGAATGCTTCAATCCCGATGTGACTTTTCCCTCCCCAATTGCTCCAGCTATTAAACCCGAAAAAATAGACACAACCATTGTTACTTGGAAGAAAATCTCCTCCACTAGGTTCAAATCAAATGCAAAACTCATCCCCTCAATACCTCCTCCAATCCTTCCAGTCTCTATACCAGCAAAAGCTGTGAGGAAGTTTTTCAGAATTATATAACTAACAAAAAGAAATATTGCAATTGACATGTAAACAATTACGACATATAATAACATATTACTCCTAAGCCTTCTCTTAAACCTCACTTCAGAACTTGCATATCTGGAAACTGTATTGAAAGCATCCTTGATCGTTGGAGCCGTTTCCAATGCTTTAACCACAATTGGAACAACTCTTGCCATTAAATCACTCTTCAACCTTAAACCCATACGTATAAACGCTTTTGGTACGAGAACCCCCCATTCTAACTCCCTTCTGACTATTGAAATCTCTTTTGTCAGTATCCCCATCTCAGTGGATGCTAGTATTCTCAAACCTTCGAATATGCTCAGCCCAGCTTCATTCAGCATTGCAAGTTCAGCAAAGATATCCGGGATATTCTCTTCTGCTCTTCTCAACATCCTGTCCCTTATCTCTATTAGTAGTATCAGGGGCACAGCCAGAACAGATAGAGAAATCACTAAAGCACTACTCAGTTCAAAGTATTTGTATGTTAGATAAAGTACAGGCAGCATTACAATGAAAAGGTGAATAATAATTATTCTGAATTGTATAGTATACACACCTTCTTTGAAAGGATGCAATATGAATCTTTTAATTTTCTTTAAAAATCTTCTGGATCTGTCAACAGTAAATGTACTTTTCTCAACATCGACAGTATTGACCTTGATAAGCTCGTAGGTCTCTTCATACTCTTCCAGTTTGACTTTTGGGGAGGGTACGGCAGACTGAATAAGGAAGATAAGCATGTATGAGGCGATAGGCAATATAATAATAATTCCATCTCTAAATACACTCAACATCTCTTGGCCCATCATCTTCATTACGACCAGAATGACCAGTAAAAATAAAGGCATCAGAACAAATAATGAAAGATACATCTCTGCAATCAGCCCCATGAATTCGATATATGATTCAAAAGCTACTTCCTGCTCTTCTATATACTCCTGAGATTTCCCTTTTAAAAACTCAGATACTTTTCCACCACCTTGCAGGATGAATATGAAATTATCCATAAAATTTGATAGCTGTTTACTTGGAGTACTATCTCTTACAAACCTCATCGCAGTATACATATCGTCCTTAAAAATTTCAACCATTTCTACAATCATTCCGAATTCTTTACTTACTTCACCAAAAAGGTGTTCGGAAGTGGCTATTGTTTTAATGATTTCATAAGCCGGTGAACCTCCAACAGCCATACCATACATCATGTTTATTGCATGAGGTAAGTAGAGATCGATTTCACTTTTTCTCCTGTTTGCAATGAAATAAGGGTAAGAGAGAATGAGATACTTGGTCATTCTGAAAGCAATTAAACCAGCGACGAGTCCAATAATAACATAGATCTTTGACAGGATATAATAATATTGTAAAGCAAAGTCGTAGAAGGGAGTGTATTTAAAAATGAAGAGTAAGAATGCTGGTGGGATAAATTTATAGAAAAAAACTATACCTACGACAGATCCCACCACAAGGGAAACATATGAGTAGAATGTGCTTATCGCAATTAATCTCTGAATCGTCATGGGTAGACGTGCACCCAGTAATGCTTTTTCAAGCTCGGCATATTTTTCTGGTTTAGATTTTACTTTTCTGTTAGATAGCCTTACAAAACTTATTGGGACAAAGATCTTTACTTGCGTCATTCTTCACCACTCTCAACCTCTTTCAGCAGCTCAATTGCCTTTTCAGAGTTTCTGTAGTACATGTGAATGTATTTCGTGACATCCACGTAATCTCTAATATTCTTTTTATACATCATCTCTAAAAACTCTCTCCTCCTCACAAGTTCATCAATAAGCTCTGTAATATCAGCTCCAGATAATTCTGCTATTTTCTCAAGCTTTTTTGAATCTGCAACCTGTGTAAATGTATCAGATGGTGGATCCCATCTGAATACGGTATTTATAAGCAAGTCTTTGTTCACAGGATCAATGCCAACTATCTCTAAGATTTCTCTTGCTCTCCTCTTTCGAACACCTTTCCTGACCCACATAAACTGGATTATAACTGAGTCAAGGAACTGGATCATGACTCTTGGAACTTCGAGAGGCTCATTTTCGAGTCTGTAAATTAACTGCTGTACGTCACCTGAGTGAAAGGTGGAATATGCTGCATGTCCAGTTGACATTGCCTGAAATAGTGTCTGAGCTTCTGCCCCTCTAACCTCACCAACTATAATATAGTCAGGTCTCTGTCTGAGTGCTGCTCTCAGTAAGTCATACATTTCTATATCCTGTCCCTCTATACCTGACCTTGTAACACCAGGAATCCAGTTCTCGTGGTGAAGCTGAATTTCTCTCGTATCTTCAATAGAAACAACCTTGTCTTCGGGGGGAATGAACATCATTAAAGCATTCATAGTTGTTGTTTTTCCCGCCGCAGTCTCACCTATCACCATAAAACTCATCTTGTTCTCAATAAGTAACCAGTAATAAGCAAGTATTCCTGAATTCAATGTGCCAAAGGAAATCAAATCGATGGGCGTGAATGGTTCAGCTTTGAACTTACGAATTGTGAACGTGCTACCTCTTGTGGTTACTTCCAAACCGTATGTGAGTTGGATTCTGCTTCCATCCGGAAGTGTAGCATCAATTAAAGGGGTGGCATATGAAACATGTTTGCCCGATTTCTGGCCGAGTAATAGGACGAGCGTATCCAGTTCATTTTTTGAAAATTTAACATTGGTTGGCAAACCTCCATATTTTGAGTGGAAGGCATATATAGGAATGTCATAACCATCGCATGAAATATCTTCGAGGTATGGATCCACTAATAAGCTGTCAATAGGTCCAAAACCGAAAAAGTTCCTGAAGAAATAATATAGCAATTTCAATGTTAACTCATCCTCCACCCTCAGAGCATATTCATCCATTAGTTCATCTAAGGTCTCAAATAATATGGTAGTCTTTGTCTGAGTATCTGGGAGGAACTCTTTTAAAACAAGTTTTTTCCTAATATCCTCATATATAAAGTTGAGCAATTCGAGTTCATTTCTTGCTACAACAGGCTCAATTAACATATATTCTGTTTTATAACTTTCCAGGTCTCTTCTTATCTGGACCTTTGAGAAGTTAGGCACAAGCCAGTACTCATCAAGAACCTCCACACTGTCGGGAACGTCTATGTATTCCAGTACAGGTATTTTAACTTTATCGTAGATCTTCAATAGTATTTGGTAGTAGTCAGGGAGCATATTATTAAAGTCGCATCTTACTAATTTAAAACGTTTACCATAGATAATTCAATAGGCTTCTCTCTCGAAATCTCTCTCCAGTACCGAAAATTGCGGTTGTGTGTTATAAAGTGTGTTATAAAACACCACCATCGTTTAGACCCTCTGTGGTTTAATCTCGATATGTAATAATCTATGAATATTTATAATAGAACCTCATTTTTCATTTTTAACCTTTTTTACCTATTATTGGATCTTTTTGCTCTGTATCTACATAATAGCCTTTGGAAAAAAGAAAATTCCAGCACCTTTTTCCCACACCATGTATCATCAGTTCAAGGAGATCGGAACTGTCATCTATGTCTATTCCTGCATAAAAGGAATCAAAAATTCTGTGGGTTAAATTTAATGAATTTGCAATCTCAATGTGTTTCATGAAACTACCATGATGGTATGAAACTCTGAAAGCAAGGTTGTTAATCAGTAGAAGGTTTGTTCCACCCTTCCTACCTGGGGCAAGGACAACGTCCTCTCCCGAATCAAGAAATTCCGCTATAATTTCCGGGCTGAGGAGGGGTAAATCAGCCATGATAATTGCTATTCTGGAATCTGGCTCAGATTTATGAGTTCTGTCGATATAGTTGTTAATTGCCTCATTAAGACTTCTATTATCTTTTATTACCTCAACAACCGAATTATTGAATTTTTCCAGGAATTTTTTACACCCATTTTCAGTTTCCTCATCTGGTACGATTATTATGATTTTATCCAACTTACTGGATATATGATGAATAGATGAGGCAATGGAGTCAAGAACGTCGAGTAACATTAGTTTTGCCAGCTCCCTTCTCTCTTCAGGATCCAAAATACCTGACAATCTTGTCTTAGGGTTCTGGAGTTTGAATGGGATCAGTATACTGATACTCTTTTTACCATTCGGGTTGTCTCCTGTACCTGTCGGATGTCCTGGCATATACAACTGAAATGGCAACTGAGTGTGTTTAATAAAGTTATGGGTTTGAATCGCAAGATGTTGTTAAACATGGGGCTGAGGATAAAGAGGTTGAGGGTGATAGGTTTATTGTGAGTTCTCTGAATCGGCCCTTTGATATCCTGACTTATTCTTATCCAATATCATCTGCGGAATTCCAAAGTAAAATTTAGGAGATCTTAATTTGTTTTCTGGGTTTCAGTCTTGTGAATAATCTTTTTTAAGATGGCATCATTTTCGACAAACTTATATTTACTTATTTATTGAATGTGACTCCGGTGAAAAGGATGGATGATTTGATCTGCAAGTTTGTTTATGTTGATGGTAAGGAGATTGGCGAGACTGTGGATGTTTATAAAGGAAATCTCATTGTTAAAATTGGTGCAGAATTTATAGGTGTCCCCCTATCAAATGTGAATAGGGTTGAAGGGGATAAAGTCCATCTTTTACCCTATGATGAAAAGCTCGCAGCAGAAACGGGTAGGGATTGGGTAAATAAAAAATCAAAACCTGTTAGCTTAGAAGAACTGAAGATATTTGGATTTGGAGAATCTGCAGCATCAGCAGAATCAGGAAAGAAAGAGGATTTTGACACAGACCTCCAGAAGCCAGAAACTGAGAAATCCCATGGAAATTCAGCGATTATAAAAGAAATTAGGGAAATCGAGAACATTCAGGAAATTGAAGATATAAAAAAAGAAGAGACGAGTGATGGAGCAAAATCTGAAACGAGTGGTGAAGTAACAGAAACCGATGTGAATTCAAAAGATTCAGAGGATGTTGGCAGGGATGGACGAGAAAATGATTCACAGAATGTTATTGACCGTATTTAAGTTCCCAAGTTTGAATTATAGAGTATGAAAGAATTTTAGAGTATGAAGGAATACAAACAGGTTATAGTAGTTAGAGAGGATTTAAAGCTCTCGAGGGGTAAGCTTGCAGTTCAGGTCGCGCATGCAGCAGTCATTGGTTATGAGAGAGCTGACAGGAAAGTCGTTGAAGACTGGAAGCTGGGTGGCCAGAAAAAGATTGTTCTTAGGGTTTCTGATCTTAAAGAAATGATGATCTTGAGGGCTAAAGCTGAAAGGGAAGGACTTGTTACCGGAATTGTGAAGGATGCTGGTTTGACTGAAATACCTCCTGGCACAATTACCGCCCTTGTAATAGGGCCGGATGAGGAAAGAAAAATAGATAAGGTCACTGGAAATTTACCTTTGCTTAAATAAACAGGTGATAACACTTAAAGTTTTTGTATTATTTCAGGATTTAGATTTCAGGAATTTAACACTTCTCAGGATCTTCGGCCGAGCATTCTCCTGACAGGGGAACTGGATTTAAGTATAGCATTGCTGGTTAATTATCTGGAATTGTTGATTTATTGCTATCCAATATTATTCCTTTCTTCCATTCCGAATTCATCAATTGGTTTGGATACCGATAAAATAAAAAAGCAATTTCAGATAATCCTGTCATGGAAAAAAAGCATGCAGATGAAGTTGAGAAACACTCAAAACAATCAGTTGATGATCATTCAAAAGGAAAAAAAATTGAAAGTGATTCAACCTTAAAATTGAGTGAGTCTAAAATAATGGAATCTAAGATAATAAAATCAGCAGAGAAACATGTAGGGATTGAAGAATACATCACTTCTTTTCCCGGAACAGGGGGAATTTTAAAAGAAGAACCAGAATTTTTTAAGGTAACCGAGATCATAAAATTGCCAGAATTCCATGAAGACGGATCAAACCTCATTATAAAAGTGAAGAAGGTTAACTGGGACACTATGAATTTTGCAAGAGTACTATCAAACAGACTTGGTATCAGCCGGAAAAGGATCGAATTCGCAGGAACAAAGGATAAAAGAGCTCTCACAACTCAGCACTATTCAATCAGCAAAGCTGATAACAAAATCGTTGAGAAAATTAAAGAAATCAAAATCAGAGATGTTGAAGTGGAGATTGCAGGAAGAGCCAGAAGGCCACTCAGATTGGGGGATTTGCTGGGTAACCTGTTTGAAATTAAGATAACTGATCTTGATCTGGAGAGAGAAGAGTTCTACGAAAGAATTAATCAGATCAAATCTGAACTTTATGAAAAAGGCATACCAAACTATTTTGGCCCTCAGAGATTCGGTACAGTCAGATATATCACCCATCAGGTGGGACTGAAAATATTGAAGAGGGAGTATGAGGAGGCTTTCTGGATATATGTTGCAAAACCCTTTGAATTTGAGAGGGAAGAAGTGCGAAAAATCAGAGAAGAACTCTGGGAATCGAGAGATCCCAAATACGGCATAAGGGAGCTACCGGCCTACCTGAGGTATGAAAGGAACCTGCTCCAAAAACTGATCGAGAGAAAGAATGAGGAACAGGCTCTGTTATCTTTACCAAAAACACTCAAAATGATGTTTACTCATGCATACCAGTCATGGATTTTCAATCGCGTTTTATCAACTAGAATAAGGGAGTTCACATCTCTGAAGGAGATTGAAATATTAGATTATGTTGATTTTGTTACTTATGAGCACATTGAACCATATGGTGCCTTTCCGGTTAATAGAAATGATGTATCGCTGGTTGGGAAGAATATCAGGAGGATCGGTTTTCTGGTAGGAAAGCGAAGGGCATTTCTCGCATTACCTGTTCCAGGTTATAGGTTAGACATAAGTAAGGAAAGCTGGGCTTTTCAGAAGATTATGGAGTTTTTGGAAGAAGATGGTATGGGTTTAGATGATTTTAAGCACGAACACAGGGAATTTTCCTCGAGCGGTGGTTTTAGACTGGCTGAGATGCCGTTTGATTTCTCAGCATTAAAAGTTGAGCTAAATGAATCTGGAGCTACCTTCAGATTTTTCCTGCCTAGAGGGTGTTATGCGACCTCATTCTTGAGGGAATTTATGAAATAAAAACCAACTAAACTAAAATCTTTTTAACCAGTTCTCTGGTGAGCTCCTCAATTTTTTTTGCTGCCATTCTGCAATCCTCAGCATTTTCTGGATGCCTGATATTCCAGTATTCATCAGCGTTAATTTCCTCGTCAAAGGAAACAACGTAATCTACATCTTTCAGCATTTCCTGGCTAAGCTTTCTTGGTTTGCTTACCTTCAAGCCAAATTCTTCCAGAATTTTAGCTGCAATAGTATCTATATTTTCAGCGGGCATAGTACCAGCACTCACAGCATGCATATTGCCAGGAGAGATTTCATTAAAAATAGCCTCTGCTATTTTTGTTCTGCATGCGTTGCTGCGAGATACAAATAGGACTTTTCTTGTCCCTGACAGCCTGTGGTATATGCCAGTTGATTCTGGAGTTTCATGCTTGATTCTGAATGTGCCGATTTCTACCTCCCCAAGATCAATGAATCTTAGCTTCAGAGTTATAGAATCACTCTTGAATTCAAGTATGTTGTAGTTGTTGTCTGGCATCAGAACCTTGTAGGAGCTCAACGTGCCTGCATGGATAATGTGCGTCCTCAATAACTTAGTTGAGTACGGAACGTGCCTATGTCCAGAAAGAACAATACCTCCGTGGCAGCGCATCATAAGCGTTTCTACAGTTTCAGCAGCATCCACAAGGACATTCATGTTCTTTCCAGTATGGGGTATGGGGACGATGTGGTGATGCAGAGCCAGTATATTAACGCAACCTTTTCTAAATTTCTCTGCCATCCACTCCCTCTGTTCGGAACCAATATAACCATCGTCTGAATCGGGCAGGGTGCTGTCAACACCTACTATTATATAGTCATCAAGCTTCAGAGCCTTTCTCGCCCTTCCAAAGTGGAGTTTAAAATATTTAAGTCCGTCATTCCTCGCATCGTGATTACCGGGTACTGCCATCAAATCCATCCTTAAATCTGAGAGTGTCTCATATGCATCCCTGAACTCCTCGTGTATTCCCCATAACCCTATGTCTCCTGTTAGAATCACCAGATCTGGCTCAATCTCATTTATCTGCTTTACTGCTCTCTCCACCTTTTCTCTGCGAAGTTCGTAACCGAAGTGAACGTCTGAAATATGAACAATCCTCATGAACTCACCCCTTACCTTTTGAAAATTGTTTAAGCATTATCAGTCTTAATAAAACAAGTACATAACTAAAAGCCGTAATTCTTTTGTTTCACTCTGCGCAGCAGCTCAGCTTCGTCACATCTTTGTAAAACATCTGAGCAACCATCCTTACCGCCTCGCTCATGGTCGGATATATGTGTACCATGTCTATCAGGTCATCTATGGTCATCCTGTGCTTTATCGCAAGTGCAGCTTCATGTATAACGTCAGCAGCTCTATCGCCCAGCATGTGCACTCCGATAATCCTCTTTGTTTGAGCGTCTGTAACCATCTTTATTATTCCTCTCTCTTCCCTTATTGCCCTTGCCTTTGGCACATCTCTCATCAAAAGGCTCCTACAAGCACAGGTGTAGCCGGCTTTTACAGCTTCTTCCTCTGTAAAACCCACAATTCCAACCTCGGGATGTGTAAAGATAGCTCTGGGTATAGTCTCATAATTCATGACTCTGTGCTTTCCTGCAACCGCATTCTCCGCTGCAACAATACCCTCTTTTGCTGCCACAGGGGTTGCCATCGGCTCCCCTATAACATCTCCAGCCGCCCAGACATTAGGGGCTGCTCTCAACTCCTGATTCACCCTTATGAACCCCCTTTCATCCGTTTCGACTCCCACCTTCTCCAATCCGAGATTTTCACTGTTGGGTTTTCTACCTGCTGCAACTAGGATCTGCTCAGTTTTAAGCCTGATTGTCTCGTTCCTGACTGAGATTACAACCTCTTTCACATCTCCAGCCCTACTAACCTCCGATATGGATGCCGAGGTGTAAACAGCAATCCCATCTTCTTCCATGTATTTCCGGAGGTATTCTGAAATGACTGGTTCAGCTCTCCTCAAAATTCTCTGACTTCTTTCTAAGATCGTTACTTCGCTCCCCAACCTCGAAAAAAGCTGCCCTATCTCCAGAGCTATATAACCTCCACCAATGATGATTAGGGACTCTGGCAACTCATCCAGCTGGAAGATCGTTCTCGATGTCAGGTAGCCCGCTTCCTCAAGCCCTTTTATGGGTGGTACTGCCGGGCGAGCTCCTGTTGCTATTATGAACTTCTCAGCTTCATACTTTTCCCCGTTCACCTTTATTTCAGACGTCGATGCGAAATAAGCTTTTCCCTTAACCAAATCCATGTTCTCGTCATTTTCGGCAACGCTAATATATTTCGCATGTCTGAGCTCAGAAACAAGCTCATCTTTCTGGGCTATCAGTGAAGCAAAGTTGAGGGAGACTTTAACATCAATCCCAGGAAAGTCCTTAACAAGTTTTCTGTAAATAATTGATGCTTCAATGAGGTTTTTGGTGGGTATGCATCCTCTGTTTACACATGTCCCGCCAATCTCATCAAATTCAGTAAGCAAAACTTTCGCTCCAAGTTCAGATGCTTTCAGAGCTGCAGCAAAGGCTGCTGAACCGCTTCCGAGAATTGCAAGGTCATATTTTTTGGTCATATAGTATACTTAGTTTAGATGATTTAAAGATATTGATAATTCTGCTGTAACGAATCTACACGTGGATGAAAATGATGCGAAATACCTTGTCGAGCTTTTCAGAAAAAGACAGGAGATAGAAAAAAGATAGGGGATAGAAACTTCTTGCTAAATAAATTCGACAACCTTTTCATCGCATAAATTTGCCAAACAACAGAAAGATAAAAATAAATTCCTGGAGGTGTACCATAGACTGGGCAATGATGAAAGGACCCCTCTGAGCAGTGATGAGGGTTATTGAGTTCTGAGCCTTTTAATCTGTATTTTCTCCAAATCCTCAGTCCATTGAGACTCCTAAGGCAGGCCGACTATAGTTACTGCTGCTACAGAGTAGGGCCCGCCGAGATTGTGTGCAAAACCCATTTCAGCATCAACTTGATATCCCTCAGCTCTACCCAGAACCTGATTCGTAAGTTCACAGACCATCCTTACTCCTGAGGCAGCTATCGGATGACCAAAGGACTTCAAACCACCGTCGGGGTTAATTGGAAATTCACCATCAATTGCTGTTATACCGTCCCTGATGAGCTCGGCTCCCTCTCCGGGTTTGCAGAGCAGCATATCCTGGTAATTAATCAGCTCAGTTATTGTAAAGCAGTCATGAACTATTCCGAAGTCTATTTCCTTACGGGGGTTCTCAATTCCAGCCTCACGGTAAGCCATTTTTGCTGCTTTAACGGTAGCAGGAAAGCCCAGGAAAGTTTCACTGGGTCTCTGCCATGGGTGTATGGTCTCAACAGCCATTCCTATCGCCTTGATGGTAGCAAACTCATCAGTAAACTCTTTGGCCTTCTCAGGAGTCGTAAGAATCACTGCTGCCGCTCCATCTGAAACCGCACTGCAATCAAAGAGTCCGAGTGGTGGGGAAATCATTGGAGCATTTAAGGCTCTCTCCATAGTTATTTCTCTCCTGAAATGGGCTTTTGGATGCTTTGCTCCATTATGGTGGTTCTTGACAGCCACCATTGCAAGATCCTCTCTCGTCCAACCCCATTCCTTAAAAGCTCTGTTAGCAGCCAAGGAGAAAATAGCTGGGGCAGAAATGCCCGGCATCCAGACAGGATAAATACCTTCTATGAAGGGAATACCTCTGCTTCCCTGATCGAGAAGTTTCTCAACTCCTGCTGCGATGACAATGTCGTATTGACCCGATGCCACTGCATGAGCGGCGTTTCTTATAGTGTCCATACCTGTTGCACAGTAGTTCTCAACTCTCGTTATTGGTTTTCCAAAGAATTTCAGGGGATCACTGAAGTTATTTCCGCTTACTCCAGAAAAATTGTAAAATGTGCCACACCAGGCAGCATCAACGTCTTTCAGCTCAATGTTTGCCTTATTGCATGCCTCATAAACAGCCTCTACAAGCAAATCTTCCTGATCTTTATCCCAGATCTCACCAAATTTTGTCACACCAGTTCCGATTATCGCAACTCTGTCTTTTAATTTAGCAGATTTAGCGGACAATTAAATCACCTCTTGAGATTTAAATTCCGATTTAATTATTCTTGGTGGCCTTACCTTCCATCCGTAATATCTAAAACCTGTTTTTTCTGTGAGTATTCTGAATGTAATCTCCACCTCATCATCAACTGAAACACACTCATTTCGATAGAGATCCGATACTTCCATCAGCGATCTTCCACCACCATTGAAATCAACAACTGCAACAACATGTGGATGAATTCCATCTCCCTGGTAGTTTCCAGGGGCTGTCAGATAATCCATCGCAAAAGTATACACCTTTCCTATACTGGAGAGTCGAACCTCTTCATAATTATCTTTGGCACCACACTCAACACAGCATCTTGAAATCGGGTAGCTGATTGTGTTGCAGTTCTTACACTTCATACCATACCATCTGAGAATTGACTTCTGATCTCTCCAGTATTTTACATAAGAAGGTCTGTCAGGTGCAGCAGATTCTCCGATGAAACCTTTCATGAACATGTACTCTCCATAATTCAGATATCTTTTGCTTTCAAGCATTTGTTTCAGATTTGTCTCAACTTTCTCTTTTATATCAATGCATATGACAGCTGCACCCTCTCCATATCCTCCAACGATCACCTTCCCTGGCTCACTCAGGAGGTTGGCAAGCATTAAAAATGGATGAGCACATCCGGCAATCCCGATAGTAGTAAAGAAAAATTCTTCTGGCTTAATACCTGCAGCCTTTAATGTGGCTACATAACTTTTTGGATCAGGGGCTGATAGAGCAATGCGGAGTTCTAATGGGTTTAAACCAAGATTCATGAGGAGTGGCATTACTGCCCTCTGCACCGCATCGGCAAACCCGTACCTTGCATCAACTCTTGGATCGTAGTCTCTTATCTCGCTATCGCCATAAAGTGACCAGGCACCGGGAAGGGGTTGTGCAATGCTGTAATGTCCAACAATCTCGGCTTTAGAATCTCTCTGAATCACAAAAGCAACGGCACAATCTCCATAAAGCTGTTCATTTAATGTAGAGGGTTTAAATGGCATATTTTCAGCTGCAACGACAAGTACAGACTTCTTTCCCTGCTTGATAAGATTGTCAGCTGCAATCAGGGCATCAACTCCAGCCCTAAAGCTACCCGTAATATCCATTGTGTATATATTCTCATTTAGGTCGAGGGCAGCAGCGATGAAAGAGGAAGACTGTTTTACCCTGAATGGAGCGGTTGTTGAAGCGAATAAAACAGCATCTATCTCTGCAACATTTATATTCTCATTTTCAACAGCAATTCTTGAAGCTTCAACAGCCATTGTTATACTATCTTCATCCCATGAAGAAACGGCCTTTTCCCCACCAAGCGACTGAAATCCGGTAAATTTACTTATCTCATCTCTTTTGGTCCTCCAGACTGGTATATATACTCCGCAACTTACAATTCCACCCATAAAATCACCTTTTACCTTCTTTAATACTTTTATTTATATCCTTATTTATAAACCTCAAAATAGCTCTGTTAACCTCTGTGGGTTTCTCGAGCATGATCATATGACCTGCATCTTCGATGATCTCCACTTCGGCACTAATAGTATCTCTGAAAAATTCTGAATATTTCGGGGGCGTCATTATGTCATCATTTCCAACTATGCAAAGAACCGGTACATCTATTTTTATCTTACCTTCCTTGTAATCATTGAGCAAATCAAATTTGTCACATGCGTAAAAATCTCTGAAGGTGATTTTGCTACCACATTTGAGCATCTGATCAAGAACCTCTTGCCTCAGCATATCATTTTCAAACCTTCTGGAAAAGAGCCAGTTGACGATCTTCTCGGAAGTCTCTTTGAAGCTGGTTTGCAATCCAGAAAGGATCTCGGGAAGAACTCTCAGTCTTGCACCTGTTCCTACGAGGATCAACCCCTTTATAATCTCCTTTTTCAGTAAATAAACCTTCTGTGCAATGGCTCCGCCTAAGGAATGTCCAGCAAAATACACTTTCTTTATTCCAAGATCTCTGGTAACTTCGATGACATAGCGAGCGTAGTCATCGACTGTGGAAATCCGGTCATCATCTTCAGAGTTTCCATGTCCGGGAAGATCAATCGCAAACCCTCCAACCGATTCAAGCTGAAATCTCCATACAAGTCCGTTCCCACCAGATCCATGAATGTAGAAAACGGGTATTTCCGGAATATGTTGTGATTCATGGATTGCAAGCTTTATACCCACATCAGCAAAAATCATGATCAATCTTCCACATTAATTATTAATAACTTTCCGATTTTTTCAAATATTCTCACTTCGGTTGATACTCTTGCTGAATATCTTATCCATCACTTTAAATTCAGGATTCAGACTCAGATCTGAGCTTTTCCTCAACGGATCTCACTTTGTAATTGATGTCGTATTCTTTAAATCTCTCATCTGCCTTAACCACGATATAGACTCTCGGACACCCATTTCTTTTTAGCTCTGCTGTTATCTCGTCAATAAGCCTCCCCAACTCCTCAAAATTTTTAACCTTTAGAATTGTGCCCATCGGAGTAATTTTGAACTCTTTATAGGATCTCTCAATTATTCTGATGGCCTTGGCCACAAAATTGCTCAAAGATTCCCCAACACCAATTGGAACAATGGATAGTTCAACAATCATAAAATTAAAAAGAATTTAAAAAAGAAAAAATTTTCTACGTTTATGTCCGCTTTGCTCTCATGAGTTCGCTGAAATTAAAGAAAGTCTATTCCCATTACGCTTATCTTAGATGCTTTTAATGGCTTAACTTTGGCATGCACCTTGGTTGGTGGAGTCATGTACGACTTTTCGACTTTCTTGGCCTGAGATTTACTGAAAATTCTATCGTCGAACGTTTCGAACATCGGTTCAGTCTTTTTGTAGGTTCTTGTCAGAGACTCTTCTTTCGATATTATATTTGGTGATGTAACTCCTGTCATTATTGCCATAACTCTTACACTTCCCTCTAATTCATCAGATATCCTTGCACCCCAGATCACATTAGCTCTGCTGTCTATTTCGAAGGTCAGGTTTTCGACTATTTCTTCAGCCTCTTTAATTGTCAAATCAGGTCCACCATTTATGTGAATCAGGGCTCCTGTAGCACCACGGTAATCTACCTCAAGAAGCGGATGGTTGAGACAGTCCTCAACAACGGCCTTCGATTTTGACTGAGATTTTGTCTCACCAACAAGCATTACTGCAACTCCTCCCTGACCCATGATGGCCCGAACATCTGCAAAATCAATGTTCATAAGTGATGGCTTTGTGATCGTATCCGAGATACCTTTGATAGTCTCGGCAACCAGCTGATCCATCACACTGAAGGCCTGCTCAATTGGTAGGTTTGGGACATATTCAAGGAGCTTGTTATTATCAAGAACAACGACTGTGTCTGCGTGTTTCCTTAGCTCTTCAAGTCCTTCTTCTGCTTTGAAGATTCTCGCTCTCTCCACTCTGAAAGGAGTTTGAACCATTCCTATGACTATTGCACCCTGTTTTTTGGCAATCTCGGCAACAACTGGGACACTTCCAGTGCCCGTCCCACCACCCATACCGGCGCAAACAAAAACAAGGTCTGCACCTTGGAGCAGTTCTTCAATCGTACCTCTTGCCAGTTCAGCTGCTTTTCTACCGATTTCTGGATATCCTCCAGCACCAAGTCCCTTGGTGAGACTTCTACCAATCAGAACTTTTTTGTCTGCTTTTATCATTAATAGGTGCTGTTTATCGGTATTTATTGCGATAGTACTTACACTATCCACACCAAGCTGCTTTAATCTGTTTACGGTGTTGTTACCACTTCCACCACATCCAACGACAACAATTCTCGGCAGTCCAAATTCCTCGATCTCGAAGTTATCCTTCTGCCTTCTGCTTCGCTCTTCTTCATAATATTTCTGCGCCTTACTAACAAACGATTTCATACACACTTCCCCCGGTTTAAATATAGGAGCCAAGTCTCTGACTCCTCTCAATAACTTCCACCTTTTCAGCTATCAGGCGCCTGATAGCATCTCTAATCGCCTCACTAACTGAGGCATACTCTCCCACCATCACCAGAGATTCCAGCATCTCATAATGCTGGTCTGTGAGCCTGATCGAGATTTTCCTCATTTTTTAAGCCTCCAGAATCCTATATGAGCTAATTAGGTGGCATGTGAGTGACACGTGCCACCCGACTGTATCACATTTGTCCGACTATGTCCTACTATTGTCCGACATTATACTATTTAAGCATTTTGGATGAATTATGCAAATGGGATATATTTTCAACTCATGATTAGTGAAAAGGCTTTTTGATATTTGAGAAAAGAATTAAAACCTTTTAAGTTTAAACAAAGTGTTGAGAGTCTATGAATACTACAAAATAGCTCGATAGGTTCTAAATAGTGGTCATAATAGACTTTTATCTTATAAAGAATATGTGAAATACTAATTATCAAAAATAATTATTAAGAATCGATCGGATCCAAAAATTTTAGGAATCTGGATTCAGAGGCCCTGGCTGATTTTCAGGTGCTGTGAGGCGAGTTCTTTATACTCTCTCCAGCTTCTGTCTATAATTTCTTTTATTTCTTCCTCCGTTACCTCTCTTACAACTTTTGCAGGGATTCCCATAATGAGGGAATTTGGGGGATATTTTTTCCCTGTTACCACCGCTCCAGCGGCCACAATGCTGTTTTCAGAAATGTATGCTCCATTGAGAAGTGCAGAGTTCAAACCTATGACAACATCACTCTCGATTGTACACCCATGAACAATAGCTGAGTGGCCTATTGTAACCCTGTCACCTATGGTTGTGGGAAAGCCCCTATCAACATGGATAACTGCATTATCCTGAATATTTGTAAAGCTTCCAATTTTTATTTTTTCAAGATCTCCTCTTATTACTGCACCATACCACACACTTGAGTCATCACCAATCTCCATGTCTCCAATTAGAGTCGCATTTTCTGCTAAAAAGACTCTTTCACCTACCACAGGACTTCTGGAGTTGAACTTATGTATCAAAGCCATGAAGGCTTATATACTTTTGAAAATAAATTATTTTCTAAATTTTTTGGGATCTCAGATATTTTCTCAGCTCGATATTTTCTCAACCAGTCAAAGTTTAAAAACCTGAAATCATTTTGATCTCATGCGACTGATCAGAACTCTCGATGGTGTTAAGGAGGTTCTCCTCATCGGCATAGGTGGCGGTGGAGATATTGTTAGCACACTGCCTATAGGAATGATGCTGAAGGATCTCGGCATTGATTCTGTTTATGGGGGTGTGGTGTGGGAGAGATTCAGAAGAGATCCTAAACCCGGGCCGAGGGCGGTTGAAGAGCTTGAAAGGATCAGGTATATCTCTGATTCGATTTGCTGGATCGATGATAAAACGAGAATTGTCACTGAAAATGGTGCAATTCAACCGATAGTTGCAAGCGTAGCAGGGTTTTTGAAGGAGAGGGTTGTGGGAGTGGACATTACGAAGGGAGATGTGACACTTCTGAACGATCTAAAAAAATTTGTAGATCAGAATGAAATAGATTTGATAATTGGTGTGGATGCAGGAGGAGATGCTTTAGCGAGAGGGGATGAAAAGGGACTGACGAGCCCGCTGGCGGACTCAATAATGATTTCTGTTTTAAGAGACATCCCGTCGTTAATTGCAGTTACCGGTTTTGGCAGTGATGGTGAACTGAAAAGAGAGGAGATTGAAAAGTATATGAGTGAAATAACTGCAGAAGGTGGACTTGTTGGATGTACAGCCATTACAAGAGACATTGCAGGCAAGCTTCACGATTTTGTACAGGGGATAGAGACTGAATCCTCAAAAGTACCGATTGTATCTGCTCTGGGTTATTATGGCGAATACTCAATCTGGGACGGCAACAGGATCATGATTTCGGCTCTGAATTCTCTTGTTTTCTATTTCATGACTGAGGTGATCTACTCTTTGAGTCCACTCCCTAAGGTTGTAAGGGGAAGCAGAAATATTATGGAAGCAAATAAAAAACTCAACGACATCGGGGTAAAAACAGAGCTTGACCTTGAGATTGAGCTAAAAGAACTATCTACGACTTGAAATTTGATAAATAGTACAAAAAACGGGATCAGAAAAGCCCATAATCCTTTTTTAAAATCTCGGCGACTTCTATTCCTGCCTTTATACTCCCGTTCATACTTCTCTCAGGGTAATTCGGTCTGGAGGTCAATCCGGCCACATAGAAACCCTTTAATTTTGTGCGGTAGGGTGTTATTTTCCTGAGATAGCCCTTTTCATACAGTGGCCCACTGTATTTAGCTTTGAAAATCTTAATCCAGTTTAAACATTCTTTTTTAAACCCATATCTTTCGAGATCTTTAATGTAAAGCTTTTCCAGTTCCTTCTCGGGGGTGTTGAAAAGCCACCCATCAGGGGTTGAATAACTTGCCAGATATATCACATCTTCTCCGTAGTCATTGTGGGACATGAAGTGCGTGTGTTCTATAATTGCACCAAAAAGTGCTCTGTCTTTCAGATTTGTCCAGTAAATGTCATCTGTCAATCCCTCATCTGCGCCGAGAAGTGCACAGACTGAACTCTGGTATTTAATGTCAGGTAATCCGGCAGCAGAAGCCAAGCTTCCATCGAGTTCTGGTAGAGGGGCGGTAAAAATAACTGCATCAAATTCATTTTTGTCTACAATAAAGCCATTTCCTCTTTTTTCAATCGACGGTCTCTCGTGGATTATCTCAATCCCATAACTCATCCCTTCAATGAGCTGTTGAAAGCCATTTCTCAGGTAGCCCAACTCCTCTCCAGAGTATTTTCTGTTGCTTCTAATTGCAACCCTTGCCAGCAGCCAGGAATAGCTTATCTCACTGTAATGGTCACCGAATTTGCTCCTCAAAAGGGGAAGAAAGAAATCCTCGAAAAGATCGTTTCCAAGTTCCTTCTTTATCCCATCCACTACACCAATCTCATCGTAATTGATGTATTTCTTTTTTTTAGCATTCAATGTGAATTTTGCAAGCTTTATTTTCTCGATCAGTGACATATGTGGATACTTTAGGATTTCAAAGGGTGTATTGAGCGGAAAAATCTTCCCATCGGATGCAAAACCAATTTTAGCCACCTTCCAGACGAGCTTGGATGTGAGCTTTAACTCCTTTATCTTTTTCAGCAGAACATCGTCCTCCCTGAAACAGTGATGGTAGAATTTTTCGATCCAGTAACCCCTTTTCTTATTGAAATACGATGAAGCAAGACCACCTTTTTCCGATCTCTCAAAAACTCTGACATCTGCAAACTCTTTCAGTTCATTAGCTGCTGAAAGTCCGGTAAGCCCGGCACCGATGATAGCCACTTTCATAAAATCATCTCAGGTTGTGTATTCGGCATTTAGTCTGACATAGTCGTAGGTGAGATCACATCCTATAGCGATCCCCCTGCCTGTTCCCTTGTTCAGCTTTATAACTATTCTGAAATCATCGTTTCTAAGGAGTTCAGCACCTCTGTCTTCCATTCCAGTCGTCTCTCCATTTTCAACAAGTGTAATGCGTTCTTGATCTGTCTCCAGAAGTAATGTTAGATTTTCATCGATTTCAGCACCTGAATATCCGAGGGCGGCAACTATCCTTCCCCAGTTTGGATCTCCACCAAAAATAGCGGTTTTTACAAGCAGTGAGTTTGCCACAGCTCTGGCAGCCTTGAAAGCATCATCATCGTTCTTCGCTCCTGAAACATGAACCTCAAACACTTTTGTAGCACCCTCTCCATCTCTTGCGATCATTTTGGCAAGGTTAAAGCAAACCTCGGTGAGAGCCTCCATGAAGACCTCCTTTTCAACCTTCTTTTTGCCTGTTGAAACAAGCAATACTGTATCATTTGTTGAGGTATCTCCATCAACAGTTGTTACGTTGAAAGATCTGCTGACAGCATACTCCAGCATCTCTTGAAGCTCTCTCCTATTGAATTCAGCATCTGTGAAAATGAAGGAGAGCATAGTTGCCATATCCGGAGCTATCATCCCGGCTCCCTTTGCCACTCCGGCAATTACTGCATCCTGAACTCTCACAGCATATTCTTTGGGAAAGCGATCAGTCGTCATAATTGCTCTCACGAAATCAGAGGCAGATTTTCTGGAGCTTGAGAGGGCTGAGAAGACTTTATCGATGCGAGATTCTATCCACTGCATGTCGAGATGTCTTCCGATCACCCCGGTTGAACAAACAGCTATTCTCTCACTTTTGCAGTTTAACCTTTCCGCAAGGAGCTGCGTCATTTTTAGAGCATCAGCCAAACCTTTTTTTCCTGTAAAGGCATTGGCATTACCACTGTTCACTATAATACCTTCAATTTCACCTTCTGAGATATTTTTTGATGTGACAATTACGGGTGCAGCCTTTAATTTATTTCTGGTGAAAACTCCGGCCACCTTTCCCCTGCATTTTACTATCCCAAGCCCGTATTTACCTTCTTTAATTCCAGCACAGAGAACACCCTGAACAGCATTGATGGAATCGTTAATCTTTATTATACTGAGGTTTTTACCCATGAACTGAAATCTAAAGGGAGGTTTAAAAAAGTTTCAATTGTCAGTATTTATGTCTGGAATAATTATGGTTGGGATTTTCTGTGGTTTAGAGACAGATAATCTTTTAGGTTTGGAGGCAGTCAGTAGGTTATGGGTGGAGAGAGATACAGAAAAAATCGGGATATGGATATAAAGCAAATGGAGATTCATTTGGATCTTTATAAAGATAAGGGAAAGAAATCATACACTTTGAAAAGTAAAGATTTGAAAAAGGATTTCAGATATCCTTCGATTCTTTCAATTGCGGGGCTTGATCCTTCTGGGTGTGCTGGACTTCTGATTGATATACGGGTGATAAGATCATTGGGTTTTCATCCGTGCGGTGTTGTTACTGCTTTAACTCTGCAGAATACATGTCATGCTGAGGGATATGAGGTTGTACCTCATGACCTAATGAGGAAGCAGATAACGGAAATTTTTAAAGATTTGAACGTTCTTGGGGTAAAAATAGGGCTTTTGAACTCTCTGGAAAGTGCTGAAGCTGTAGAAATGGCTTTAGGAGATTTTGATGGATTTGTAGTTCTGGATCCAGTTATCAAATCTACAACAGGTCTGAACTTTTTTGAGACGGATGTTAAAAATATTTTTGAGAGATTGGCTGGAGTTGTGGATGTTATCACCCCAAACATCTTTGAAGCTGAACTGATCAGCTATCTTAAAATAAAAACAGTTGACGAAGCAAAAAAGGCAGCGAAGAAAATATCGGAAATGTTTGAATGTTCAACGATTATAACAGGTGGAGGGTTGGGGGGGAGGGATGTGGTATTCGAACGCAAAACTGGAGAAGTTTTTACTGTTGAGGCAGAATTCTCTCCAGTTGAGATCAGGGGAACGGGATGTGTTTACAGCACAGCACTGACATGTTATCTGAGCAAGGGAAATAAGCTGGTGGATGCGGCAAGACTTGCAAGAGTCTATCTGCTTGAAACAGTCAAAAGAGCTAAACCAGCAGGAAAATGTCATCCCTGTGTAGATCCCTGGGTTTTTGAGGGTTGATGTTAGGCTGAGTATTGGATTGAAGATTTGGATTGAAGATT
>MTML01000137.1 GCA_002011215.1 Archaeoglobus sp. JdFR-24 | reverse complement strand
TATCCATTCAATGAAAAAATGCAAGACATCTACTCTGGTCTTGGACTCAGCCCAGAAGGAGATGAACAGCTTGCAATACAGATGATTGATGAAGCCATGAACAATGTGGTTCAAAAACTCGCAGATGCAGGATACAAGCTTGAAAAGAAAGATGGTAAATGGTATTTCCAGGATGAGCCTGTCGTAATAACAGGAATCTCCAGAGTTGAAGATGAAAGAAAAGATATCGGTACTTACTTTGCCAGTGTACTCGAAAAGGCCGGATTCACAGTAGATAACCAGATTGTTGACAGAAAGACCGCGATCAAAGCAGTATATCTGACCGACCCATTGAACTACGAATGGAACTACTACACCGGTGGATGGGTTTCAGAAGCTGTTGAAGCTTGGCCAGAAACCGAAATACCACAGTTCTACTCCTCATGGTACTGGGGACTGCCAGCAGTTGTAGGATGGCAGCACACTCCAACAGTGACTGTTAAAGATCTCTTAGATTACGTTGGTGGGGCAGACAAGCTTGAACTCAACTATTACAAGGGAGAGAAGCTAAATGAAATCATGGACTTCACAGTCGATGACATAACAAAATTGCTTGTAAATGCAAACTATGAGAAGGACGGTAAAACCTTTACACTCGAGAATGAAGATCAGTACTGGGACCTCCAGAAACTGGGAATGGGTCTCGGAATAATGGACTCTGTCAGAGTATTTCTGGTTTCAAACGTTGAGTTCTTCCCGGTCAACAAAGAGCGTGTCAGTGAGGATATGGTGGTTGACCCGATAAGTGGACTCTATTCAAGGAACGCCCTTCTCACCGCAAAAACACCTGATAAAGTCCTGAAAGTAGTCCAGTTCTCCTCAACTGGAGCTCTCTTCATGTCGGCATTCAACCCAATCGGCAGCGACGACATATATGCAATGCTCATGTGGAGAATGATCACAGAACCACCACTCTGGCCTGACGAAACTGGTGTTTACCAGCCAGTGGTTTATGATTATAAAGTAGAGAGAGGAGATATTACGGTGCCTGATACTGCTGTGGTCTACAACTCTACAACAGATACCTGGGAGCCAGCAAAAGAATCTAAGGCAATTGCCAAGGTCACATACACCGTCAAGAAGTTCGGAAAATGGCACAATGGCGAGCCAATAGACATGAATGACATAAAGTACTACTTTGCATTCATGAAAGAATGGAGCACACAGGATGGCGAAAATGACACCTACTACGACGAGAGTCTCGAATATCAGGGTGAGATCATGAATAACATAGTTGGAATTGAATTCAATGATGACGGATACACTGTTTATGGAAACTACGCTCACGTAGTTGCTGATGATCTCACAGCAGAATATTATGCATTCTTCCCAGAACACCCATGGGAACTCTGGTATGTGCTTGGTGAGATGGTTGCAAACGGATATGGTGGCGAGAAGTGGTCATTCAGCGAGGCATCTGAAGGAGTTAACCAGATCGACGAATTGCTCTCAGATCACGTTGCAAAGATAAAAAGTGCCCTTTCAGAAATGAAAGGAAAAGTTCCTTCAGCCATTGCAGACAGCGTTAAAGCAGAAGATGCTGCTAAGAGATACGATGCAGATATTGCTTTCATTGAAAAATACGACCATGCTGTAATAAGCAACGGACCATATATGGTCGAGAAATACAACCCAGAGTCTCTCTTCATGATTCTGAAGAAATACCAGACATTTGAAGAGAAGCCAGCTCCAACACCCACACCAACTCCAGTTTCAACTCCAACTGCAACACCCACGACCGCTCCAACTGCAACTCCGACACCAACACCCAAACCATCACCTGGATTTGAAGCAATTTTCGCAGTAGCAGGACTCCTTGCAGTTGCATACCTGCTGAGGAGACGATAAAGAACAATTTTTCTTTTTTATTTTTGTTTTTTAGATTTGAGTTCCAGATCTATCCTGAATTTTCAATTATCCGCTCTGGCGATCTCTCAACTACAGGAGTGTTCCATCTACCAAAAACAATCCACCATAGCGCCAGAGTTCCAGTAATATAGTTGCTTATTGCCATTCCCAGCCAGAGACCATCTACACCCATTCCAATCGGACCGGGTCCAAAGAGATAGGCCAGCACATTCCTCAAAACCCAGAGTCTCAAAAGACCCAGAAACATAACAGGTTTCGTATGGCCCGATCCCTGTGCCACGGCCCTTGAGGCGAGATATATCATAAAGAATATGATTGATGGTCCCATTATCAAAATAAAGTCCCCTGCCTGTTTTATTAACGTGGTATCTCCCGGAGCAAAAAATGCGGAGATCTGATATCTGAAGGGGATCAATATTGCCACTCCAACAGCCATGATCAACGAACTGTAAGCAGAGGCTCGTTTAGCTATCAATTTTGCTCTTTCAGTCAATCCAGCCCCCAAACTCTGTCCAATCATGGTTGAGGTCGCGCCAAGCATACCTGCAATGAATACATGAAACAAACCCAGTATTCTGTCTGCCATACCCCATGCTGCAAGGGGAGTTGAACCGAGAAGACTTATTACATACACAAGGACAGCAAAACCACTTGCTTCACCAAACATGAGTGCTGAGAGAGGATATCCGATCCGTACTATCTTCCTGATTATCTCAAAATCAGGTTTTAAACTGTCAAAAGTTATGTATTGCCCATTTATCCCGCGAATTACTATGATGGCGGCCCATACAAGAACCACGGCCATCTGACTCAGCACAGTGGCTATTGCGGCACCCAGAACTCCAAGTTGTGGAAAGGAAAAATATCCGAATATCAGCAACGGATCCAGAACAATATTGAGCAATACTCCAAGCGCCCTCATTTTCAGAGGGGTAATGGTATCACCCGTTGCGCTGAAAATTGCAGAAAAGCTTTCATATACTGCAATGAAAGGGATTCCGAGAGATAGAAACCTCACATAAACAACAGCAGTAGGAAGTGTGCTTTCTGGCACTCCTAAAATAACCATAAAATTTCCAGAAAAATAGAAACCAACTAATGCAAGGGGTGTTCCCAGCAACATAGCAAGAAGTAAAACCTGTCCCCCAGCATCTATCGCCTTTTTCTGATTGTTCATACCCCAGTACTGTGAGACAATTGAAATACCTGCGGCAAACATACCTGCAGCAATTGAAACTATTAACCAGACCACTGGCCATGATGCGCTGACAGAAGCAAGAGCTTCCCTTCCAACTCTACCGAGCCAGTAGATGTCTGCCATACTGTAAAGGAGGTTTAAAGTCTCTCCAACAGCAATAGGTATTCCGAGTTTCACCATTACTTTAAGAACACTTTCCTCGAGAATCCAGTTGTTTTGTTCACCCGAAATGTTTTGTGGCATGGAATCAACTCTGGTCAGATCCTGTGAGAATAAAAAATATACTGTATGTCGTATGTTAAGAAATAACAGGCATGTCCTTCTACAAATTTATAAAATGATTTAGATGACATATCCTAACATTATATATTAAAGATGTTATATACTCCCTGAGAGAGTGTCAACAATTGGTTATCAAAAATGATTTAAACTCTGGTAAATGCCCACATATCATGGGTTATAGCAAATACCTCACAATAAGACTGATTAACGCACTTTTAGTGCTAACATTTGTCACATTTGTCGTCTCGATCCTTTTCGTAAAAGTATCCGAGGATGAGGCTGTAACGAGGATTGCTGAGGTAATGAACAATGAAGCAAGAAATCCTGCAATATTAAGGTTGAAGCTGAACAACCCTGAAGAATTTGAAAAGTGGAAATCAGAGAGAGAAGCCCAGCTAAAAAGGCAGTTTGAGCTTGATAAACCGTTCTGGCAGAGAGTAATTTCCAAAACATATAACACAATCACTCTGAATTTCGGGAAGGCACGTTCACCAGTTTTTGGAGAGATCGAAGTGAGCGCCATCATTGGTAAAGCAATTCCAAGAACTGTGCTTCTTTTCACCACAGCCCAGATAATTATCACCGTTTTTGGTATACTTTTGGGTGTTAAGGCTGCTCAGCAGGCAGGTAAATTTCTGGATAAAATCCTTTCTGTACTGGCAATGCTGACGAGCAGTCTGCCCATGTGGTGGGTGGGAATGCTTTTTATTCTGTTCTTCTCCTTCCAGTTAAAGCTGTTTCCAGCCTCGAGTTTACCGGGCCCAGAGCTTACCGGATTTGCATACATTAAAGATTTGCTCTGGAGAATGATTTTACCTCTGACAACAGTTGTTTTTGTATCCTTTGGTGGCTGGGCATACACAACCCGAAACATTATGATCGGAACGATGCAGGAAGATTTCATAACAGTTGCAAGGGCAAAGGGGGTTCCGGAGAACAAGGTAATATACGGTCATGCATTACGTGCAGCCTCCCCACCCATCTTAACAAACATCATTATTGGACTCGTATTCTCACTTAGCGGTGCTATTATAACTGAAGCAGTATTTAACTGGCCCGGAATGGGTAGACTGTACTGGGTTGCATTGCAGCAAAGCGAGACCAATCTGCTGATGGGAGTCACATATGTGACAGTTGCTCTGTTCCTGATTTCAATGATTCTTGCAGATCTCGCCTACGCATACCTTGATCCGAGAGTTAAAGTTGGAACCTGAGGTGTTAGCATGAGATGGGAGGACCTGAAAGACAGCCTGAAAAACTTCATGTTCGAATTCAAACTTCAAAAAGGAGGGATTCTAGGTCTATTGATTCTCACTTTTCTCGTTTTCGGTGCTGTAGCTGCACCGTATATAACATACCCCGATACACAGGAAAGATGGAAAGAAGTATGGATTGAAAATCCGATAACTGCTCCTCCAGTCTGGATAAATTACATTACAGATAAATCTCTGGCCCCGCAGGAGGTTTATAAAATATCTGAGCTAAATTTTGAGAAAAATGGAGATCGCGAAACGTACACTTTAACATATGAATACATCTATGATATGCCACCAAAAGACATCATAATCAGAGATTTGAGTCCTTCAACGAGTGGTAAGGATTATGTTAAAATTTCAATAGAGCTATTAAGACCAGATGGTCAAAAAATAACATTGCTCAAAGATAAAAAGCTCAAAAACGAGACAATAATCCAGATTGAAAATAATCCTGAGGCAAGGAAAAATATCATAACATGGGCAGTAAAAAATTCCGGTGCTGAGATTTCGCCAATAGAGGAGTTTCAACTTAGAGCAATTGCTGATGTTATTGAGATAGCTTTTTCCCAGCTTAATCCAGAAATATTTGATAACCCCATCCCACTGAAGGGAGAATACAAGCTTTTGATACAGATAAAACTACCCAGTGAAGATGCCAGCGTTGATAAATCCAATGGGATAGTCCTGTTTAACGGTAGAAGTTTCGGTCTGATGGGAACTGACGATAAGGGCAGAGACCTCTGGGCTGGTCTGGTATGGGGTACGAGAGTTAGTCTTATTATTGGTGTTAGTGTGGCTGTTTTTAGTGTGCTCATCGGGATTTTCTATGGTGTGACGAGCGGTTATTTTGGCGGTTGGGTTGATGAGGGGCTCCAGCGTTTTAATGATTTTATGTACTCGCTCCCTGTCTTACCAATTTTGATTCTCCTTGGCGCTTATTTCAAGGGCCATACAACCATTCTGACCATCGTTATATTGCTGGTGGTATTTGGCTGGGTTGGGATTGCAAAGGTAGCGAGGAGTATGGCCTTACAGATAAAAGAACAGGCTTTTGTTGAAGCTGCAAGAGCCATGGGTGCTAGTTCATGGAGAATAGTCCTTAAGCACATCATCCCCCAGATAATGCCATATGCCTTCTCTCAGATGGCTTTAAGTGTTCCCGGAGCGGTTATGACAGAAGCGGCACTAAGTTTTCTCGGACTTGGCGATCCCACAGCAGTTACATGGGGACAGATACTTTATGATGCTCAAAGAGCTGGAGCAGTAGTTAATGGTTACTGGTGGTGGGTCGTTCCACCTGGACTGGCCATTGCATTAGTTGGACTTTCATTCGTGCTGATAGGGGTTGCACTTGATAGAATACTGAATCCAAGACTTAAACATCTGTGAGGTGCCATAAATGAACGTTTTAGAGGTGGAAAATCTGAAAACATACTTTTTCACAACCCGAGGAGCTGTAAGAAGCGTGGATGATGTCAGCTTTACACTCAAAAAAGGTGAAGTACTGGGTCTTGCTGGAGAGAGTGGTTGTGGAAAGTCAACCCTGGGCTTTTCCCTCATCAAACTCATTCCACCACCAGGGCGAATAGTAGGAGGCAGTATTAAAATCAACGGTCAGGAAATCGTGAATTTACCGGAAGATACGGTCAGGAAAGAAGTCAGATGGAGCAAAATTTCGATGATATTTCAAGGGGCCATGAACGCTCTGAATCCAGTATATACCATAGGTTTCCAGCTCATGGAGCCATTTAAGTATCATACCGACATTAGTGAAGATGAAGCGATGGCCAAAATATCCGATTACCTTGAGCTGGTCGGACTCAATCCTGAAATCGTTTCAAGATACCCTCACGAGTTAAGTGGTGGGATGAAACAGAGAGTCATGATCGCCATGTCTTTGCTTTTAGAGCCGGATGTCTTGATAGCTGATGAGCCAACTACAGCACTTGACGTAAACGTACAGGCTCAAATAATCAACCTCCTCAAAAGACTCAGAGCAGATCTTAACCTTTCACTTATATTTATAACACATGACCTAAGCATTCTCGCCGAGATTTCAGACAAAGTTGCAATAATGTACGCAGGTAAAATTATGGAAATAGGGGATAGCATAGATGTCTATAAAAGACCAGCACACCCGTATACCAGAAAACTTCTCGCAGCAATACCCAAACTGCATGAAAAAATAGATAAGCTTGAATTTATACCTGGGGCGCCTCCGAATCTTCTGAATCCACCATCAGGCTGCCGATTTCACCCAAGATGTCCCCAGGCAACGGAAAGGTGCAGTAGGGAGGAACCAGAACCTGTTAAGGTTGGAAAAGATCACTATACTGCATGCTGGCAGAGGTAGATAGTATGGCAGACATCGAGCTTAAGGTTGAAAATTTGAAGAAATATTTTCCAATTAAAACAGGATTTCTATCTTCACTCCGAAAGGAGTCTCAGAAATACGTGAAGGCAGTCGATAACATCTCTTTCCAGGTAAGAAAGAACCAGATATTCGCTCTCGTTGGAGAATCTGGCTGTGGAAAGACCACTACTGGAAAACTAATCATGAAACTTCTTGAACCAACTGAGGGAAAAATCTGGCTGAGAGATGAGGAGATAGCATCAATAAAAAAGACTTCGAAAGTCAAAGAGTACCGAAGGAAAGTTCAGATGATATTCCAGGATCCTTTTTCCTCCATCAACCCAAGATTTAGAATTTATAGTGTACTTGAGGAACCGCTCTTAATTCACGAAATTGGAGATACCAGATCAGAAAGAGAAGAACTCATTTATCGTGCAATGGAACTTGTAAGGCTTACTCCTCCTGAAGAATTCTTAGGTAGACACCCACATATGTTAAGTGGGGGTCAAAGACAGAGAGTGGCCATTGCAAGAGCTTTGATTCTGAACCCAGAATTCATTGTTGCTGATGAACCTGTTTCGATGTTAGATGTTTCTATTAGAGCAGAGATTCTTGAACTCATGAAAAATTTAAGAAAAGAAATGAAACTGACATACCTATACATTACTCATGATATGTCAACTGCCAGATACTTTGCAGACTGGATAGCAGTTATGTATCTGGGCAGAATTGTTGAAATGGGCCCTGTTGATAATGTTATCGAAAGACCTCTACACCCCTACACAAAAGCACTTGTAGCTGCAGTTCCCGAGCCAGAACCAGAAAGAAGGTATCTAATAAAGGAAGTTCCCATAAAAGGTGAGATTTCAAGCGCTGCCAATATACCTCCAGGCTGTAGATTCCATCCCAGGTGTTTGTATGCAAAGCTAGGATTGTGTGATGACCGTGAACCAGCTCTCAATGAAATAGAAAGGGATCATTTTGCTGAATGTCACTTTGCGGGAGAGATATAACCAGACACATGAGACTTTTATCAAGAATATCCAAAATTAGAGAATTGAAATACGGCATCATACTTCTTTTAATAGCATTATTGCTATCACTTGCAGCAATTTATCCAATCAAAATTGACAGCTCATACGAAATACAGTTAAACCCTGGAAGCAATAATCTGAATCTTGCGGATGTTGAAAGTAATAAGGAAATAATTCACAGAAAAATCGCAATTTCCGGTGGAGATACAGAATCGTCCCTGATAATACATACGAAAAATGCAACCTACACCATCGAAGGTGAGCGTAGAACTGTCCTTTTGGATGCAACACCTGAAAAAATATATGTTTCAGGAGGTTCGGTCAATATTATATATTCAATTACTGTTGTTGAAGCACCATTTCAGTTCTTAGGTGTTTTATCTTTTCTATTAATGTTCACGGGAAGCCTGCTATCTATAAAGGGCATACAAAAACTTTTAAGGGGTGATTTTTGAACTGTCTTTTTTATTTCTTAAGCTCTACAGTAGCCATTTTATACACACAATTTCAAGACAATAAGATTTCAAACAGCCTTTTAATGATTAGAGAATACTGATAGCTCAAATATCTGGCTCATTCACGCGTACATTGTGATTTATCCCTTATTGTAATATACTTCCCCAATAATTCCAGAAGTTTTTTCTTTGTAAATGGTTTTTCAAGAATATCTACAGCTCCAGCCTCAAGCATGTTTTTCCCTTTACTTCTGGCAAATGCCGTAACTGCAATTATTTTTGCATCTGGGCTATCTTTAAGAATTAACCTTGTTGCATCTATCCCGTCCATCACTGGCATCATTATATCCATTAACACTATGTCCGGATTTGTCTCGTTATATTTCCTTACCGCTTCTTCACCATTATAAGCTTCAATTAATTCGAAATCTGACAGCATAAGTCTAAAAAGTTCAACCATAGCCAAATCATCTTCTGCAACAAGAATCTTAACAGTCATAATTTCGCCCCCTGGGATTATTAAGATAGAATTCAGTTTATAATATAATATATTTTCGAAACGGAAATGATGAATGTTGGGATTATGAAACAATACGGAGCCAAATAATTTGACCATATACTCACTACTTAAAGGTTAAGGGCAAACTCGACTGCACTTCTTGCGTGTATTTCTGTGGTATTAAACAGCACAGTGTCAACATCTCCATCTTTTATCAGCAATGGTATCTCAGTACATCCCAAAATTATGCCTTCAGCCCCGATATTCACAAGATTATTTATTATTCTGATGTATGCATTTCTGGATTCCGATTTAATTATGCCCTTGCAAAGTTCATCAAAAATCACTTTATGTACAAGATCCCTTTCGTGTTCATCCGGAATTAAAGTCTTAATCTCATGTTCCTCAAGCCTATTTCTATAAAATTGATCTTCCATCGTGAATTTTGTTCCAAGAAGGCCTACAGTCCCCAGACCCTTATTTTTTATTTCCACTGCAGTAACATCGATTATATTGATCAATGGTATTTCAATTGCATTAGCCACCTCATCAGCCACCTTATGCATGGTATTTGTGCAGATGAGCATCAATTCAGCTCCAGCCTTTTCCAGTGATTTTGCAGCATCAGCGAGCATTTTAGCAAGCTCTTTCCACTTCCCTTCCCTCTGCTTCTCGGCAATTTCTTCAAAATCAAAGCTATATAGGACACATTTAGCCGAATGAAGCTTTCCAAGTTTTCGAGATGTCAGCTCATTTATAACACGATAATATTCAACTGTCGATTCCCAGCTCATTCCCCCGAGTAAACCTATGGTTTTCATAACCAAAAATTTCACCTTATGCTTTAAAATATTAATTCTTCCGACGTACCTCCATTCCAGTACCAATTCCATAAAAACAGGAACTGTTGAATATCCAGATTGCTGTTTCTCCAACGTTCCTATAACTTGCAAATGACAGCATACTTCAATCCAACATGAAATTAATTACCAAATTCATATCCATAAAGAGATAACAGAAAAGATTTTAAGAAAACATTTAAGACAGAAAATTCTACAGAGGGATAATATGAAAAAAGTTGGATATTTCTGTACTCTTACTCCAAAGGAGATTATAAAAGCTGCAGGGTTCACACCAGTTAGAATTTTATCTTCAGATGACTCAATTAGTCTTGCAAATGCACACATACAAAGTTACTGCTGCTCTCAGGTAAGGGGTAGTCTTGAGAGACTTTTAAAAGGTGAGCTTGACGTAGAGGCTGCTGTTTTCACAAGAAGCTGTGATTCACTCATGAGGCTTGCAGACATATGGGAAAGAAATTCGAACATGCCAGTCTACAATATCGAATTTCCCACCAGAATAGATGATAAAAGCAAGAGATATTTCATCAAAGAGCTCTTTGATTTTAAAACGAAACTTGAAGAGTGGAGTGGAAAAGAGATAACCTTCGAGGATCTGGAGACCAGCATAAAATTATACAGCCAGCTCGAGAAACTCCTAGATAACATCTTCAATATAAAGCCAGATTATGAACTAATCCTCAAAACAGAAGTTGAGGATCCAGAGATTGTTATTCCAGAAGCAAATAGAAAGCTGAAAGAATACAGAAATTTAAGATCCAATGGGAAAAAAGTACTTGTCACTGGAAGTGTATGTCCTTTTATCGACATCTACAGACTTATTGAGGAGGCTGGTTTTTTCATAGTAGATGATTTGTGTAGTGGAACAAGGTTTTTTAAATCAGAGGTAAAAGAGAGAGAACTGAAAAACATGAATGATGCCATAGAATTTCTGGCGGATAAATACTTTCTGAAGGCGCCCTGTCCAACCAAGGATTACGAAAATGACCGGAGGATAAAATATATACTCAAGAGAGCTGAAGAAGTTGATGCAGTCATATTCCTTCTTCTAAAGTTTTGTGAACCACATTTCTTCGATTATCCTCAGCTCAAAAAGGAGCTTGAAAGCATGGGCAAAAAAACTTTGTTGCTTGAGATCGAATTCCCACTTGCCTCCCGTGAACAGCTCAGAACAAGACTTGAAGCTTTTTATGAGATGGTGATGGTTGAATGAGTAAGATAAAGAAGCTCAGATCAACATCAAAGATGAGAGAGATCATGCTTGGCTACTACATGCAGGGGAAGCAATCAGAGTTCGTTTCATGGGTGACCAGCGGAGCCCCCGTCGAGTTTTTATATACTATGGACATATATCCTGTGTATCCGGAAAACCATGGGGCCCTGATTGGAGCCTCAAAAATTGGACCTCATTTTTCACAGATTGCAGAAAATGAGGGATTTTCACAGGATCTCTGCTCCTATGCCAGGTGTGATATAGGATCTATTATTGCTGGGACGAGCCCAGTAGGTGGACTTCCCAAACCGGATTTTCTGTTCTGTTGTAACAATATCTGCAATACTGTTGTCAAATGGTATGAGGTGCTCAGCAGAATGTTCAAGGTGCCTTTATTCATTCTGGATATACCCTTCATAAGAAAAGAAGTTAAAGAGAGCTACATAGACTACGTGGAATCACAGCTTTATGACTTTATAGATTTCCTTGAAAAGCTTACAGGAAATGATTTTAGTGATACAAAATTCAGAGAAGTCGTCTCACTTTCAACTCAGGGTGTAAAGGCCTATGAGAACGTTCTTTTGATGGGCAGGCACAAACCTTCACCCCTCACTTGTTTCGATGCTTTTCTTAACATGGCTCCGATTGTTTGTCTCAGAGGTACGGAGGTGCCTGTTGATTTTTATATGGAAATGTACCAGGAACTTGAGGAAAGGGTAAAAAACGAAATTAGCGCTGTTGACAATGAGGAATCCAGGCTTCTCTGGGATAACATACCTGTATGGTATGAATTAAAATGGCTTTCGGAATTTTTCATAGATCACAATACCTGTCTTGTAGCAGACACCTATACCAATGCCTGGACAGGTTTCTTGAACTTAGGAAAATCCGATCCCATCAGGAATATGGCTGAAACTTATACGTTCATCTACCTCAACATAGGTTTAGAGTTGATGGTAGATGCAATAAACAGACTTATAGACACATATAATATTGATGGTGTTGTGATACACAGCAACAGGAGCTGCAAGCCCTATTCTTTTGGTCAGTATGAGATTCAAAAAATGCTCGAAGTTCCTTCTGTCATTATAGAAGCTGATATGACAGACTCAAGGGTATTTTCCAGAGCACAGGTTCAAACCAGACTTGAGGCGTTTCTTGAGATGCTGAGAGAAAAGTGAAGAAGTGGAAATAAAGATCGATAAGAACAGATGAGATAAAAAATGAGAACAGATGAGATAAAAAGTTTGAAAGTTAAAAGATTGGAGGCTTAAAAGTTAAATTAACAAATGGAGAGGAGGATTTCATGATTACTGCAGGAATAGACGTTGGTTCCCTAACAGCCAAGTGTGTGATTATGGATACCGATATACTGGCATATAAGGTGATTAAGGTATCTCCCAACCTTAATGAGACTGCTGAAAGAGTTTTTGATGAGACATTGAGATTGGCGGGTTTGACTGAAGAAGATATAGACGCGATTGTCGCAACTGGTTATGGAAGAAACAACGTTGATTTTGCCAGCAAACAGATTACCGAGATAAGCTGCCATGCCAGAGGAGCTATTTTTGTTATGCCGACAGCCAGAACGGTAATAGATATTGGTGGACAGGATAGCAAAGCAATAGCCCTGAACGAGAGAGGAGGTGTTGCTGATTTCGTTATGAACGACAAATGCGCTGCCGGAACAGGAAGATTTCTTGAAGTGATGGCAAATGCTCTCGGAGTGAAGCTTGAAAAGCTCGGAGAGCTTTCATTAAAAGCAAAGAGGAAAGTAAAGATTTCGAGTACATGCACTGTTTTTGCTGAATCCGAGGTTATAAGCCATATTGCAAACAACATCTCTGCTGAAGAGATAATCGCTGGTATTCATGAAGCAATTGCATCGAGAATCGTTTCCTTGGCCCACCGTATCCCCATTAAAAAAGATATCGTTTTGACTGGAGGCGTTGCCAAAAATATCGGTGTAAAAAAGGCTCTTGAGGATAGACTGGGAATGGAGATTAAAACTCCAGAAGAGCCACAGATAATCGGAGCCATAGGGGCTGCGATTTTCGGAAAGAAGGTGGAAAGTTAAGGGTTTTAATATGAATTTCAGAGGAGATGAGAGACAATTTGCCCAGACTCAAAATTGCAGGAATTCTCTTGCTTTTAGACCATACAGTAAGAGATACAACAAAGTACATCGAGCATTCAATTTCGAAATTCTGAAGTGAGATAGCTTTAAGAAAATAAAGTAAAAGATTTAAGGGGTTCAGATGACCAAAACCAGAAATATGAAACTGAGAATGAATTCTGATGTTCTTGAAATTTACAGAAAAATCTGTAACAGAATTATCAGTAAAATCAAATTTAATGAGAGTAAACAGCTCATTCAGAGATTTTATCCAACCAATAATAGAGAAGAAATTACTAGGAGGCAGAATTACTTCAAAGAGATGTTTAACAGGGTAAATAATGTAAGTATTGGTGAAATAAACCCAATCAAATTTAATGTCAAACGATTTAATGACAGATTGCTTGTTGTGAGTGAGGAGGAATACGATAAGGCATTGAAGCTGAATGTTTGCGATGTGGATACACGGCCGAGTGGTGGATATCCCCTGGTTTTGAGTACGCAGGGTGTGGGAATAGAGATTGAGGAGATAAACACATTCGAGATAACTCCAGAGATTTACATCACACCCCTATTCGAAAATAAGAGAGTTCTGGAGGAGATAGCCAGAGTAATGGATGCAATAGGTCATGAAAGCATAATTTCCACCATATTGAGTGAAGTTGCTAAAATTGAGGAGGTTTACAGGAAAGCTGCATTCTTAGACCGTATTGATGAGCTGATATATTCGAAGCTTGCACAAATCAATAAATCGATAGAGGACAAAATTAAGGATGAAAAGCTGGTTTTAAGCGGAAGAGAGATTCTTGAATATCTTTCCGAGTTAAAGAGGGGCAGCCATGAATCATTCAAATCTAAATTTTATAAATTTGAGGAGTATGTTGTTGATGAGGTGCTGGCTGCTGAAAGGGAGATCTGTGAAATTCTTGGCATTAATGCTGAGATCTTTTCAAAGGAGATATTCCCGGAAATTAATATTGAAGAGGTAGAGAGGTTAAAAAACGAGTTCGAGAAAGAATTGATCGCTGAAACCTATTTAAAATCAAGAGATATTCTGAGGAGAATTAAGACGCTACTGCCAAAACTCGAAGAAGAAATAAATCTTCTGTATGAGGTTGAGTTTATCAGAGGGTTAAGAGAGGTTTGTAAGGGCTGGAATTTTCCCAAACTGAAAGAGGGTTTTATCGCATTCGAATTGGCAGAGAACATGTTCATTCAAGATCCTCAGCCAATAAGCTACTTTATTGGCAATTTAAACACCTTCACCAGCAATATTAATACAAAAGAAGAAGCCAACAGAAATGTAGTAGTTTTAACAGGAGCCAACAGCGGTGGAAAAACCTCACTCTTGGAATTGATCGTTCAAATTCAGATATTAACTCAAATGGGTTTGCCAGTACCGGCAAAAAATGCTTCAATTGATGTTCTGGATGAAATTTACTTTTTCAAGAGGAAAAAACTATCCTATGGGGCAGGAGCTTTTGAATCCGCTTTAAAGAATTTCACATCTGCTCTGGTGAGAGACAGTAAAAAACTGATCCTGATAGACGAGTTCGAAGCGATAACTGAGCCCGGGGCCGCTGTAAAGATGTTGTCTGAGTTTTTGAGGATAGGTAATGAGAAGGATTTTTATATGGTTGTCGTTTCCCACATGGGGAAAGAACTTAAGCTTGATTTCGTCAGAGTTGATGGGATTGAAGCTTCAGGTCTGGATGATAATCTTAATCTCATCGTTAACAGACAGCCAAAGTTTGGAGTTATCGGGAGAAGTACACCCGAGCTTGTTGTTGAAAGAGTATTCAGACTGAGCAGGGGGAAAAGGAAGGAGATTTTGAGAAGGATTCTGGATGCGTTTGATGATGGGACATAAGACTTTTGGCTTGTGTTGTTAGAGGTTTTCATAAGGGGGGTCGAGGATACAGGGATTAAACAAAAAATCGAGAAACTCATAATATATTCTCACATCAATCTTGCTTCTCTTGAATGCTTCCTTTACTTTTATTTCCTCCATCATCTGATTGAATATAGGTTTCATGATCTATATTATCATTATTATCTTTTGTTATTATCTTTTGTTATTATTTTAACACTTCTGAAACAAAACATATAAATCGTTAAAATTACAAATAATCCACTAAAAACTGAGGTGATTTTGCCTTTTCAGCCAGCATTTTAGACACCTCTTTATCTACTCCGCTGGCCGGAACCGTTCTGGGATCCACCCCTCGACCTTCCCGGCCTGGACTGTCTTTGAGGCTCTGATAATCTTACGTATTTTCCGGGAGCTGGGGTGAATACTGAGATTACTTCATGTCCCATCATGCAGGCAAGAAGATCGTTTAGTGGATCTCGAGGTCCGAGGCGTCTGTTCTGATGAGGTTGTATTTTTCGGATAGATGGACTCCTCTGCCACACGCAAACCTCTCACATGCTTGTACGGCCTAACACCAATGATGGACTCTTTGGCGTATAGAGTCTTGGTTATTCCCACGCCTATAATAGGTTCAAAAAAATAGATATTGAATGGATTCGTTGCTTGGATTATCACGATGTTATTGCTTGGATTGCCGTGATCTTGCCAAAAAATAGCGGGGATTTAAACTGTCGGTACTAGCGCCCCCGCCGGGAATTGAACCCGGATCTGAGGTTCCGGAGACCTCAAGGATATCCACTACCCTACGGGGGCAAACTTTTGTTGATGTCTGTTGCCCTACCACCACTTTCACTCCACACCTACCACCACTTTCACTCCACACCTACCACCACTTTCACTCCACACCTACCACCACTTTCACTCCACACTATCAACTAAATTTGTCTTGATATGTTGAGAGTTGTGGTACCATAGCCAACTCCTTAGATAAAGTTCTCCTTCGCATTAAAAAAGAGTTTCGGGAGGATGCCGAATATATCGGGAGGTTTCCAAAGGAGGTTTTGCTGTATGGGAGATGGGGGGGAAAAGTAAAGTGAGAATGTAATTGACTTCACAATCAAATTTTGCCGAGATGTAGAAAGGGTTCATGAGGCAAAAAGAGATAGTTGACGATTTGCAGATGTGTTAAAAGAAAGGACTCAAAAGCAAAAGAAATTATAATCTCTATTCAGCCTCCTGATTATAACCTGATTATAACCTCTCTCAACCTTTTCTCAACATAATTCAGATCGCTTATGAAAAACCACTCAACAAAGTTGATGCAACCATGAAGAATTATCCACTTACTGAAATTCTTCAGGCTGAACTTTGCAGTATATCATAAGAAAAATCTAAGATCAAAAATATTAAATCTGAGAAGAATAACAGGAATTATGCATCGAGCCTCAATGGGAATAAAAGAACTGGATAGAATTCTAAAAGGTGGTCTCCCAATTCCATCAGCTTTACTCATACTTGGTGAGGTTGGTACCGGAAAGAGTGTGCTTTGCCAGCAGTTTATTTATTCTCAGGCAAAAAAAGGATTTAAATGCACCTATTTCTGCATCGATAACTCTCCTTACGATGTGAGATTAAACATGACTAGCTTAGGTCTGAATCCTGAAAATCTGGAAAATGAGAGATTGATAAAGTTTGTTGACCTTTTCGTTGGTAGGGAAGAAGCTTCAGACGAAAAGTATCAAGGAAACCCGAGAGATTTTGATGAACTTATGTTGGCAATTAGGAAGTTTTTCATGCAGAACCAGAGATTCGTTGTGGATTCTATTTCTTCAATAGCATTCCTACATGGTGAAACAAAGGCCTACGACCTTATCCAAAGAATTCACGGATGGATTATGAAGACGAAGAGTGTGGGAATAGTCAATGCTGTCAAGGGTATGCACAGCCAAACTTTTGAGATAGCAGTCCAACAAGCTCTGGGAAACGCAATCTTTCTTGAAAGGGAAGGTGAGGACATTTACCTCCGGGTCACAAAAACAACAAGAACGTCCCATCAAAAAGGAAAGTTTGGCTTGGAGATAGATGAAAGTGGTATCAGAATACTGGACTGAGACTAGTTTATTAGGGAAATATTCGCAAAAATAAGGTTCAAGTCCTAAATCCTAATCTTCCCAAACACTATAGCTTTACTCACTCCCAGCTTGCTGGCAATCTACTCGGTTGTATCACTACTTTCCCATCTCTCTACCCTCCCTTTTATTAAATCCTCTTCAAACTCCACAATAGCCACCAGGATGTGGAAGAGTGGCTTTCCCGATTAGAGCAGTTATATCAATTATCAATTGTCCCTTATCTTAAACACTCAAAAAAATTTTTGAATTAGAATCCTTAATGAACATAAGTGAGTTCAGCGCCTACATTAAATGGTGCCCATAGCCAAATTATAATAATTCGTGAAGTTTAGCTGAAGATCGTTAAGTGGTTTAAAAAGCCATTGATTAAACCCCAACCTGTCTGAAGTCTCTTCTACAACCCCCAATTCATCTTTTACCCTCATCCGGCTGGTTTTCCTTTCTCATACTTTCCTTTATTTCTCGAAGCTCCGATCTGATCATGATCAGTTCCCGCGTGGTCTCCGAGTTTCCTCTAAAAACAAAATCACTTATAACTCCAAAGATTATAATCTGCATACCCGAAATTATAAGCAAAGCTGTCAGTACAGCCATCAGAGAATGGGTTATATCTCTGAACCAATCATACACAACATAAACTCCAAAAATCACTCCTAAAGCGATTAAAAAAGTACCGACGAAATAAAAGTATCTTCCAGGACTGTATCTTGCCAGTAAATTGTAAATTGTAGATCCAATTTTCAAACCATCTCTAATAGGGCTCAGTTTCGTTTTACCACTTCTTTTTCTGTAATTTATCGGAACCTCCATTATCCGGAATCCTTTCGCAATCGTTTCTACAGTAAGTTCGGTTTCAATCTCAAACCCCTGTTTTTTCAAATTAACATTTTTATAAACTTCTTTCCTCAATGCTCTGTATCCTGAAAGAATGTCAAAAAGCTCAACCCCATAGGTCGTTCGAAAAATAAAATTTAACGCTACATTTCCAATGAAGTTCAGTTTTGTAAAGGCGCCTTTTTCATAATTGATTAGTCGGTTTCCCACAACATGATCTGCAACACCTTTGAATATTGGTTCAAGCAGCTTGTGTACATCCTCAGCCATATATGTTCCATCGCCATCTACCAGAACGATGACATCACTGTCGATCATCTCGAAAGCCTCTGCTACCGCCTGACCTTTCCCTTTCCCACTCTGAATTGCCACTTTCGCACCCTTTGATTCTGCTATCTCCCTTGTTCTGTCAGTACTGTTACCATCAATTACGAAAATATTGGTAAATCCCTGTCTTTTAAAGTCCTCTATGGTTTTTCCTATATTTTTCTCCTCATTGAGCGTAGGAATTAAAATACAAACTTCCATATTCCAATGACCCCCAATCAAACAGTTTATCCCCTGATGACGCCAAAGATTTATCCTGTAGTGATATCGAATGATTTTTACTGCTGGTTAAGCTAAACTAACTGTTCGTATATTATCAACCGACCAACCTTCTCATCCTTTATCAACATATTAAGCTTGATCAACCGGATTCAATTAAATTCTCACAATCCTGAACATACTGAGCACCGGAAATCCATCCACCACATCGATTCCTTTTTTATCGATTATTACAGACGCACACAACATTTTTCCTTCTTTCTTTTTGACATATTCAGCTACTTCACGGATTGTTGTTCCAGTAGTAATAATATCGTCCACCGCAACACACTTCTTCCCATCCACTTTAGCATAATTTTCGCTCATTGCTCCGGTTATCTGCTGATCTTCACGCTCCCATTTCAGCTTTCTGGGATAGTATATAGAAAGATCTGAGTCGATTTCTTCTGCAACCATCGTAGCAACAGGAATCCCACTTGTTGCGATTCCGATAACAATATCTGGAACTTCTTCAACAGTTTCAAGTATCATATCTGCAAGAGATTTTGCCACATTTCTCATTCTGAAGGGTGATTTAGCAAAAGTTCTCCATTCAATGTAAATATCAGATGGTGGAGCCATATCTTCCCTTGCTTTCGTAAGTAACCATAGGGCAGTTTCTCTTGAAACGTTCAGCTCATCAGCTATTTCACCCGTGGTTAATCCCTTTTCTTTCATCTTCCTGGCTTTTTCAATCAGGCCTTCAATTCTGCTCACGGCCATAACCTCCTATAAATTTTTATTTAGTGTAGAAATTTATACATAATACAGGAGCCTGAGGCTATTTAACCCTGCTCAACAGGACCTCACTACCACATATCGGACATATATTCCCGTTCCCGACATCATTAACTATCCTCCTACAGCCTTTACAAACTTTCACCCATTTAAATGCTTTGGATATCCCTGTCTGAACTATTGAATCTGTCTCAATGTGGAGATTGATTGCTACATTCTGTATTGAGTAATCATCCGTTACAATTATGGGATTCTTTTCTTCCTTTTTTAACGTAAGAGCAAGAGCAAGCAATTTGATGTCAGTATTAGAAAGCTTATGAATGTCCCCTGTCTGCTTTGCAACTTCAAGAACTTCATTTACACATTCATCATCAGGCATTTTAACCTCCAGCTCCATTATAGATAGGTAATCTACCGATTTTTCGTCCTTTATCTCTTGAATTACCTCTGGAACTGTAACCATGTTGGAATAAAATCTCTTTCGGAAAAATATGGCACTTGAATCTATAACATAAACTCGCACAATATTTGCTTTTCCACTAAACTTAAAATATTTTGCGCAGTAAATCCAGTGATGCATGGTAAAAAAGAGGAGATCAGAGGTGCTTACCTGCTTATCGTTGAAAATAACTCGAATATCAAAATCAAAATCGGAAAAAACAACAGAGATTTTAAAAAAGGATTCTACATTTACTGTGGTAGTGGAATGAAAAACATGGAAAAAAGAATTGCAAGGCATTTTTCAAATAATAAGAAGTTAAGATGGCATATAGACTATATAACGACTAAGATGTCTCCAAAGATTGCTTTTGCTATAATTTCAGACGAGAAAATAGAATGTGATGTTGCCAAAATTATTTCCGAAAACTTTTATCCCAAGAATGATTTTGGTTCAACAGATTGCAATTGCAAAACCCACCTTTTCTTTTCGAGTGAGGATCCTGTAGAGAAAATTAAAAAAATTCTGAAAAGCTGTCGATTGAATTATTATTTAATTAAGGCAGTACCCATAATAGAGCAAGTGAAGAATACTGATTAAGCGTAGGTTAAGTGTAATATTAGACATCAGAAAAAGTTATTTAATTTGAACAATAACCCTGTTTCAGGAGGTGTTAAATTGAGAAGTTACGAGGAACTCCTTGAAAAAGCCTATGAGGAGATGCCAGAAGAAGTTGTCAGAAGAGAGAGATTTGAGATTCCTCGAGTAAAGGTACAGAGAGAGGGGAGCAGAACCATAATAAAGAACCTGTCTCAAATATCAAAAATCCTGAATAGAGGAGAGAACCATATTTTCAAATACATGGTAAAATCCCTGGGAACTGCAGGTTTCATAGAAAATGGGAGAATAATACTTCAGGGTAAATTTACCGAGGAGGAGGTTCAGCAAGAGCTTGACAGATATGTTAAAGAATATGTGATTTGTAGAGAATGCCGTTCACCGGATACTGAGTTCAAGAAGGAGGAAAGGGTTTTATTCGTTAAATGCCTCGCCTGTGGGGCGAAACACCCTGTGAGGAACTTTTAATGTTCCGGATGAGAGTTTACAGAGTTAAAGGAGAGGTCCTGGTAGCGGTTTGCGATCCTGAATTAGTCGGTAAAACCTACAGCGAAGGAGGCTACAGAATCGAGGTTAAAGAGGAGTTTTATGGGCAAGAAGAGTTCGATGAAGACGTTGTCAAAAAAGCACTTGAAAATGCAACAATAGCAAACATCACAGGAAAAAAGGCAGTAGATCTTGCAATAAGAATCGGAATCGTTGACAGCAGAAATGTCCTGAAAATTGGAGATTGCTGGCACGCCCAGATGGTTACTCTGTGATTTGGTAATATGGGTTATTTATGTTGTTTATTAAATATAATTTAATATATTACCTTTTAATTTAGTACCTTTTCCTCCTCGAAACTTTTTTGCTATATATTCTTTTGAATTCACTGAGAATGTCCTCGTAAATTTCTACATGTTCTTTATTTGGAGAGAAAGTTTTTTCAGTATGGATTAACTCTTTAACCGCTTCAAAATCCTTCAAATATCCTAAACCAACCATGGCAATTATAGCTGCACCCCGTGCACCCGCTTCAAGTGGTTTTTCAACTCTTATAACCGGTCTGGCAAGAGCATCTGCAAAAATCTGACACCATACCTCAGATTTTGCACCGCCCCCAATTATAAAGATCTTATCAACTCTATTCGCACCAGCCCTAACAAGTTTTTCAAAGTACTCAAGTGCCCATTTAATATTGACTGCAACACCTTCATAAACGGCCCTTGCCAGATGACTTCGATCATGCTCAAGGCTTAAGTTGTAAAAACCACCCCTCACATCCGGATCGTCAAGCGGACTTCTTTCACCGAATAACCATGGTGTGAACACAACTCCTCCTGCCCCAGGTTCAACACTCTCCACAAATTCATCAAGCTCCTTGTAGCTGAGTTCCCGGACAATGTTGCTTTTAATCCATTCCAAACAACCCGAGGCTGTTTCCTGCTCTGCAACACAGAGATACATCTCTGGATTTGCACTGCATATGCTACCCATATAATGGGTCAGGTCTTTTTTTCTCGATTTGAGATGAGCTGCCAACCAGCTACTCGTGCCAACATAAACATGGGTTTCACCATCAAGAACAGCTCCCGACCCAATGGCTGCAGATGTCATGTCTCCAGCTCCATTCACCACCGGGATGCCTTCAGGAATTCCAAGCTCCTCTGAAGCTTTTTTCGTAAGCTTTCCAGCAATATCAGTTGATTTCATAATCTCTGGAAGCTTAGATCTGTCTATACCGTATCTTTTCAGAATGCTCTGAGACCAGCAGAATTTTCCCGGTCTTGTATCCATCATCCAGGTGATGTTTGCGCAGTCTCTGCTGGTGACAAAATTCCCAGTACACCTGTAAATCAAATAATCCTTAACATCAAGAAACTTAAAAGCATCTCTGTAGATTTCCGGCTCTTCCTCTTTTAACCAGAGGATCTTCGAGATTGCATCTTTCCCTGCAAGTCCTGGAGCACCACCAGTAATCCTCAGAAATTGTATCAGAGGTATCAACGTATAACCTGATATTTTCAGAAGACCACTCCCAACAATTTTTTTGGCCTGCTTTGCCGCCCTTGTATCAAGCCATGTTAAGCAATTCATCAGAGGCGTTCCCTCTTTATTTACAGGGATAGTGCCAGCCATCTGAGCGGAAAAAACGATGCCAGCAATTTCTACCCCTTTAACTCCCGATTTTTCAAGGATTATGTTTGTAGTTTTGATCACAGCATTCCACCAATCATCAGGATTCTGCTCAGCATACCCTTTCTCAGGAAAAATGATTTCATATTCAGCGGATTCTGAAGCGATTATATTGCAGTTCATATCTATGAGTGTGCCCTTGCTACCGCTCGTCCCCACATCATGGGCGAGGATATATTTCATAAAGCCAATTTAAATAACTAAAATATTTAATCATTACTCTTTAACCGATTCCAGAGAATTAAAATTTAAAAATTGTAAATGAAAGATAATGTCAATGGCATCAAATCATAGAATTCCTGAAGAGTACTTTCTTGAGGAACTCGACAGAGCTATTTCTAAGTTATCCGGGGAGAGATGTATGGTAGTTGAGTTCAACAGGGGTCTGGTTATTGGCGATATTCATGCTGATTTAAAGTCTTTAAGCTACATTTTAAACAGAATAAAGGATGGAGCCATATTTTTAGGAGATTACGCAGATAGAGGGGACGAGCCTGTTGAGAGCTATTACCAAATTCTGAAAAAGTTTAACGAAAACCAGAATGTTATCCTTCTTCGCGGCAATCATGAAAGCGATGCCGTGGTTCCCCATGAGCTGCCTTCCCAGATTAAAGAATATTATGGGAGCAATGAAGTTCACAGAAGACTAAATAAATTATGGGAGAAGCTGCCAGTATCGGCTATTGCAAAGGAGAAATACTGGTTCATACACGCTGGAATTCCTACAAAGGGAAGAGAGGATCCACCTGAGTTCAAAAAAGAGGATTTTTTAAATCCGTCAGATGAAATGGTCATTGAGATGCTCTGGAATGATCCATGGGAGAAAGATGAGAACGGTGAGAATTTCAAGAGAGGTGTGATGTACTTTTTTGGGAAAAGAACAACAAAGGCGTTTCTCAATGAAGTCGGAGTAGAGGTGATAGTCAGATCCCACCAACCATATAAGGTTCTTAAAGTAGAACAGGATGGAATGGTTTTGACAGTTGGCTCATGTATGAAACCCTATGGACTCAATAAAGCTGCTTTCCTTGAAATTGATTTTAATGAAGAAATTAAAAGTGGATATGAAGTTGTAAAGCGATTTGGGAGGATTTTCACCTCAGAAATGGTTTAATTTTATATGTGGTTTGATTTGAAGATTAGATAACAAATTTTATATCTTTTTAATCTTTAATTTATTATGGTGATAAAATGCGTGTGACTGTTCTTGGGTGTGGTACAGTCGGAAGCACAGCAGTGCAGGTTCTTGATGCAAGCGGTGAGTTCGATAGGATCATAATTGGAGATATAAATATAAGTTATGCTGAAGGTGTTGCCTCCTCATGCACTTGTAGTGCGCGTGCGGTTAAATGCAACGCAAAAGATTCCGAGCAATTAAGAGATGTTATAAAAAATTCTGATGTCGTTCTTAACTGCATCGGCCCTTTCTATGAATATGGCCCTACAATCCTTAAAATCTCGATTGATGAGGGCGTGAACTATGTTGATGTCTGTGATGACCTCGATGCAACTATTGAACAGTTTAAACTGCATGATGTGGCAAGGGAAAAGGGTGTTTCTGCACTGATAGGAATGGGAAGTTCTCCAGGCCTTGCAAATGTTCTTGTTAAGTTTTGTGAGAGTTTTATGAAAATAGAATCTGTCGATATTTATCATGCCCATGGTGGAGAACCAACAGAAGGAGCAGCTGTCGTAAAGCACAGAATACATTCAATGGAGATGGATATACCCGTTTACCTGGATGGTGAATTCAGAACTGTTAAACTATTTGAGGAAAGCGGCAAAATGCTCGAAGAGGATGTTGAGTTTCCCGGAATCGGGACTTACAGAGTGTACGCATATCCACATCCGGAGACCATTACCCTGCCGAGGTACATAAAAGGTGTTAAAAGAGTGACCAATCTCGGGCTTGTACTTCCCCCAGAATATGCAGAACTTATCAAGGGCATCGTCAGACTTGGAATTACGAACACTGAACCCATCAAGGTTGGTGATGCTGAAATCCCTCCATTAGAATTTGCTGTTGCTTTCATCCTTTCCCAAAGAGAAAAATTACTTGAAAAGACCGGTTTTAAAGAGCCTGTAGGCTGTTTGAAGGTGGTTGTTAAAGGAGAAAGAGATGGAGAGAGGGAAAAATATTCCTTCTCTCTCAGCTCTAAAGGTCAGGGAATGGGAGAGGGGACGGGGATTCCGGCTGCCATTGGAGTGATGCTGATGGGAGAGGGAAAAATAACGGAAAAGGGAGTTTTACCACCAGAAGCTTGCTTAAATCCATTAGATGTACTAATGCTCGCTCAAAAGGTATTAAAATCCAGTGGTAGAGGGGATTTACCCCTTATAATAGAATATTTCGATGAAGCCGGAAACAAAAAATTGATCGATCCTGGAAAAATATTCCCGTTATGAGGTGGTTATATGGAGATACCAAAACTGACTTTTAGAAGATTTGAAGATCTGGAGGCGAATCCAGAAGCACTACCTGAAGGAATAGGTAAAGATTACATAATCGCAACCTACTACATGTCATTCCCGAAAATGCTGAGCATAAACGATATTTCACAGATAATGGCAATAGAGCAGAGTACAGGCACCTGGATTCCCGTGCCAGGAGAGTCACCGGATGTGAGGAAAAAGCACGTTGCCAAAGTCATAGGTATCTATGAAGTACCGGATTACGAGTTCATGATACCCGACGAGGTTAGATGGAGAGAATACATAGTCCAGATCGCCTTTCCTTTCGATAACATCGGTAGCACTATATCAATGCTCTTCACCGCCGTTATTGGAAACATATCCATGGCAGGGAAGGTCAAGTTACTCGACTTAAAATTCCCTGAAAAGTACGTTAAAGGATTCAAAGGGCCGAAATTCGGAATTGAAGGTGTAAGAAAGGTACTTGGTGTTTATGATAGACCTCTGCTTAACAACATGATCAAACCATGTACAGGCTTTCCGCCAGACCTGGGTGCAAAACTCACATACGAGGTTGCAAGAGGGGGTGTTGATATAGTGAAGGATGATGAGCTGTTGGGCAATAGACCGTTCAACTCAGTCGAGGAAAGAGTGACAAAATATATGGAAGCAATAGATAAAGCAAACGAGGAAAAAGGTGAGAAGACACTTTATGCTGTGAATATCTCCGATGATATCCCGGATGTGTTTGAGAATGCTGACAGGGCTGTTGAACTGGGTGCCAACTGTCTTCTTGTGAATTATCTTGCCACAGGGCTTCCTGTGCTGAGAAAGCTTGCTGAGGACCCAAGCATCAAAGTTCCAATAATGGCCCACATGGACTGTGCTGGAATTTACTATGAATCTCCATTCTCCGGAATCAGATCAGATCTCATACTCGGAAAACTGCCGAGGCTTGCCGGAGCGGATATAGTTGTTTATCCCGCTCCCTACGGGAAAGCGATATTTCCTGAGGAGAAATATCTGGCCGTTGCAAAATCACTCATATATTCGTTTTACGATATCAAACCAGTATTCCCAATGCCATCAGGAGGGATAGTGCCTTCGACTGTTCCAAAATTAATCCAGACGCTTGGTAAAGATGTGGTTGTGGCTGCTGGGGGTGGAATTCACGCCCATCCTGACGGTCCTGCTGCAGGAGCAAGAGCCTTTAGAGCTGCAATTGATGCTGCAGTTAAAGGTGAAGATCTCAGAAAGTATGCTGAAGAAAACAATATCCCTGAGCTGATAAAGGCGCTTCAGATGCGAGTTTAATCACTCAATATCATGATTAAATATTGACTTAATCGAAAAAACTTTTTAACTTACTATATATGATAGAACTGGTGATAGTATGTGTGAGTCGAAGGTGGTTTTGCTCAAAAATGGTAGAGAAACTGTTGTAATGGAGGACGTTGTAAGAATCGAAATTGACGGTGAAAAAATCAAACTTTATGGTATTCTTGGTGAGAGTTCCGAGGTTGAGGGTAAAATAACCCTGATGGACATGAAAGAACACAGAATCGTAGTGGAGGGATGATTATGGTTGTAAAGGTTGCTATAAATGGATATGGAACGATCGGAAAGAGAGTTGCTGATGCTATCAGTTTGCAATCAGATATGAAAGTCGTGGGAGTTACAAAAACAAAGCCGGATTTTGATGCGAAAATGGCAGTTAAAAAAGGATATAAACTGTATGCCGCAATACCTGAAAGATTAAAGGCTTTTGAGGAGGCGGGTGTGCAAGTAGAGGGCAGCATTGAAGATCTCCTCAAGGATGCTGACATTGTAATTGACTGTTCTCCGAACAAGGTTGGTGCAGAGAACAAAAAACTCTACGAAAAAATGGGGGTTAAAGCAATATTTCAGGGTGGAGAGAAAAAAGATGTTGCTGAGGTTTCATTCAACGCTATTGCCAATTACGAAAAGGCTGTGGGAAAGCAATTCGTGAGGGTTGTTAGCTGCAATACGACCGGATTGACAAGGTTGATCTACACGATCATGAAAAACTTCCCGATCAAAAAGGTGAGGGCCACGATGATCAGGAGGGTTGTCGACCCCAAGGAGGACAAAAAAGGACTTGTCAATGGAATTGCACCAAACCCTATTAAACTGCCCTCCCATCACGGACCGGATGTACAATCAGTCCTTCCTGAGGTAAATATAGTAACAACAGCCTTTAAAGTTCCGACCACCCTCATGCATGTTCATTCTGTGGCTATCGAACTCGAGGCTTCTGCTTCCGAATCCGATATCCTGGATGTGCTATCAGCTGAACCGAGGATCATGCTGATAGATTCCAATAATGGCTTCACATCAACTACCAAAATAATCGAATATGCAAGGGAACTCAGAATGAGATATGATCTATACGAGAACGCTGTATGGGCTGACTCAATAGGTGTGGTGGATGGAGAAGTCTATATTACACAGGCAATAAATCAGGAATCAATAGTCGTGCCCGAGAACATCGATGCAATAAGAGCGATGCTTGATCTGAAAGACAAGGAAGAGAGCATAAGAGAAACCAACAGATCTCTCGAAATCGGGTTATAGTTTTTCAATTATTTATTTTCTTATTGTCAACCCAATAATTGTTTAATGACATTAGATTGCGGAATGATCTCCCATTGAGCAAAACTGACCTGGTGTAATCAGAACCAAAAAATAATTCGTGTATAGCTCTAAAGATAATATTTCAATTCTACTGTATATATTCGGAAATTCGTTTCCCCACAGGGCAATATTCAGACTGTTGAACTTTTTTGTTTGAGACTTTGAGTGGTAGACTTTGAGTGGTAATAACATCTCTGGTGGTACCTAATTCTAACTAAATCTGCAAAAAAACCGAAAAGTTAATATACAATCATTATAAATTAGAGTCAGGTTCCCCCTCCCTATTTTTGTTTTTTTCCTATTTTTTATCCGTTAACCAGTCATACAGTCAACCAATTCTTTCGATCAGCTCATGTATGTCCTGTGCATTCACAGATTTAAGAACGCTATCAAGTGTTTCTTTTTCTTCTCTGTAAAGTATGCCCGTCAAAATGGGATTTTCCTGATAACAAAGCTTCAGTGATTCTTCAAAATTGAATTCATCTCGAGAATAATTATCTAATCTATCGATGTTCTCACGGTAATAATCCCATGTGTCATTAAAGCTTACACAGGGTTGCAAAATCTCGACAAATGAGAAACCTCTGTGCTTTATGGCTTCCTTCATTATATGCGAGAGATGGTCTATGTCTCCAGAGAACGCTCTTGCAACAAATGTGGCTCCAGAGACAAGAGAGAGAGCTGCAGAGTTTAAAGGAAACTCTGGATTTCCAGCTGGTGTTGATTTGCTTTTAAATCCATGGGGGCTTGTTGCTGTGGCCTGCCCGGTTGTGAGACCAAAGACACCATTGTTGTGAACAAAGAGAGTTACATCGATATTTCTCCTTGCAGAGTGAATTAAATGTGCAATTCCCTCATTCAGAGCATCACCATCTCCCGAAAATCCAACCGCAAAAAGTTCAGGATTCGCAAGCTTAAGACCTGTAAGAAAAGGAAGAACACGCCCATGTATCGAGTGAAAGGAAGACAGGTTCAGATAATCCGATATCTTACCATGACACCCAATTCCTGAAACAACAACTATTTTTCTCGGGTTTATGTTCTCTTCCTCGAGCATTTTGACTGCTTTTTTAAAAGCCCTTAGAATGCCAAAATTACCGCAACCAGGACACCAAGTATTTTTAACATTAGTTTCAAGTACCAGACTACCTTCTTTTTTCATGAGATCACCTCTCAAGTCTTTTTCTAATTTCTTCAGGTGTGAAGGGACGCCCATCCACTCTGGTTATTCTTTCAATCTTTATCCCGACCTCATTTTCAATTCTTTTTGCAAGAAGACCACTGTAATTACATTCCACTGAAATAACTCTACCATCAATCTCAGGAACCACAAGGGGCCTCAGATACCTGAAAACAATAACCCTGAAGCCAAGTTCCAGAGCTGGTTCGATGACTGCACCGAAAGTTGAGCCCCAGGTAATAACCGTTTCTTTACCTTCTCCAAAAATAAAGTAAGGATCGAGGTTTTTCACTTTCTCACGGATTTTCTTTTCTTTTCTCATTCGCTTAGAGTACATAGATGTGGCTATCTCCGGGCTATCTGTGGTGAAACCATATTCATCATGTTCGTTGCTATTCCCTTTTACAAGTTCTGGCGGGAAGGCGATTTTAGAGATTCCACTGTCAGTAAGTTCATATCGCTTAACAACTGAACAATATGAATCAGATTGCTGATAATAATTTATTTGACTTTCATTCACCCTTTCAAAGTCCACTTCAACTGTTTCGTAGCTTTCAACAAGATGCTTATCAGTCAGGAGAATTGCCGGTGTTTGAAATTCCCATGCAAGATTGAGAAGTTCACCCGAAAGATAGTAAGAATCCTCAACAGAACAGGGAGATGCGACTATTAAAGGAAACTCTCCGTGAGCAGGATTTAGAGCAAATTCAAGATCCTCCTGTGCAGTAAATGTTGCCATTCCTGTAGATGGTGCGCTTCTTTGACCTTCAACAATAAGAACAGGAGTTTCACTCATTGCAGACAGACTTATACTCTCAGACATAAGAGCCAAACCGCCTCCAGAGGTTCCTACTGCAGATCTCATTCCCGCAAAGGCACTACCTATCGCCATCATTATCGCGGCAATCTCGCTTTCTGGCTGAAAAGTTTTGACTCCAATGGGTTTTGAAGCCAGAAAATGAAGAATTGGAGAGGTCGGTGTCATGGGGTATGCAAAATATGTTTTTAACCCTGCCTTACTCATACCGAGTGCGATCATTTCGTTTCCTGAAAGAACCGGCTTTTTTTCACCAGTTTTTTCAATATTCATAAATGGCTCATATCTTTTTGCGTAATCATAGCCTTTCCTGGCAAGTCTGATATCAATTGCTGATTTTTCTCCAAAAAGTCTTTTCATCAATTCAGAGACAATATCAAAAGACAGTCCGAACAGGAAGGCCATTGCACCGGTGGTAACAGCATTTTTCAGTGTATTCCTTGCACTTTCTTCCTTAATAAAACGTGAAACTAGAATTCCCAGACTTTGGGAAGCATCACATTTGAACCTGTCATCATGCACAACAGGTCCCCTTATTCTTTCCCTAATGATTTCGTACGTGTAGTCCTCAAGACATACCGCAAAATCAAAATAAAACCTGTGGGAGTGGATTTTTTTACTGGATATCCTGACAGCACTTATATTATACCCGCCCCTTATCAATGACTGGTATTCCTGATAAACAAACACACGATATCCGAGAGTGGCAAAGAGCTTTGCCAGAATTGCTCCAGCTTCTTTTATACCATCGCCTGCCCTTCCGGAAATTGCCACATTCAGGTCTAAAAAATCACACCTATCCATGCATTTTACACTTTCCTATAACTAATAATTCTTTCGTAAATTGAAATTCTGCAATACGGGATTATAAACTAAAAAGTGTTATCTGTCCTGCTCTGTTTTAACCGTTTCAATCAGCTTCTTCCCTGCTACAATTTCATCAATACTATGTATAACAGCTCCAAGATCTTCAATCACCATTTTAATGTCTTCAAAACTCATATCGTCTCCCACGATGGTAATTTTGACATTCTCAGTATTCTGATCAATTTCATAAAGGCTTACATTTACTCCTTCAATATTGTCAAGCTCGCTGAGTCTCTTTGCCAAGATCAAATTGCTGGGCTCATGGGGTTTCAAAACATCCAGAACCAGTCTTTTAAATCCTGCCACATGGAAAACTTTTTCATGTCATTATTTAAACATTTTTGTATGATTGACCTCCACGTGCATTCTGTTTTCAGTGATGGTGAACTCATACCTTCCGAGATCGCCCGAAGAATGGCAAACATTGGAAATGAAGGATTTGCAATGACAGACCATGCAGATTTCTCAAATATAGAGTCCCTAATGAAAAAATTAAGGAGACTTCAGGATTTTAGAGACGATTATGAGGTTAAAATGCTTTTTGGAGTCGAGATAACACACGTACCTCCAGAGTTAATCGGAAGAGCCGTCGAACTCTCGTATAAAGAGGGGGCGGAAATAATCGTCGTGCATGGAGAGACCGTTGCTGAGCCTGTGAAACCTGGAACCAATTATGCCGCTCTCAATGAAGAGATAGATATTCTTGCACATCCCGGATTGATTGATAAGAACTCCTTGGAACTTGCAAAAGAGAATGGAATTTATCTTGAGATAACTTCCAGAAAGGGACACTGTCTCACAAACGGCCATGTTGCGAGAATGGCACAGGAATATAGATGTGAACTTGTTCTAAACACCGATAGCCATTCACCATCCGATTTCCTGGGGACTGAAGAAGCGAAAATCGTTGCTAAAGGAGCGGGTATAGATGATGTGGATAGAGTGCTGAACAACTCTATAAAACTATTTCACAGAAAATGGAAGAAGAAATAAAGATCGGAACAAAAGTAACGATTATAACCTGGCGATCAGCCGAAGGACTGACTTCAGTCAGGTAGTCAATCAACCTCACACATTTATTATAACTCACACACTTATTATAACTTAACCGTAACCATCGCTTAAATCTCCTGGTATGCTTCCAGAAGTTCATAAGTTGTCCGGTTTTTACTAACATAATTTCTTATCTGATAAGCTGTCATGTACTCTATTAGAGTGGAGAGTTTTTCCCTTTCAGCAGTAAGATCGAAATAATCCAGGGCTTTTTCACTCTTTGATGCATGTTTCCTGATGTGATCCAGTGTTCTTGCGATAGCCTCCTCAAAACCAAATTCCTTCTCGTAGATCATTGGTAGCGTCCGGGATTCATATTCAGATCGCTTATCATCAAAAATCTCAAGATACTCAAGGAGGTCATCAACAAGCTGATATGCCATCCCGAGATTGTGACCGTAACCAAAAAGATTTTCGGCAGCCTTTCTGTCATCTGATACTATCCTGCATGCATTTTTAGCACTAAATGCGAAGAGTGCGGCAGTTTTACTCTGTATACACCTGAAATAATCTTCCTCATCAAAGGGTTCCTGTGTACTGAAAATATCCATTACCTCACCTTCAGACATCATTTTGCCAACTTCTGCAAACTCTTTAACTATGTCCTCACCATATATCGATGTGAGTTCAACAGATTTCGAGATTAACCAGTCTCCAACAAGTATCGCTACAGAGGTGTCATACTGCAAATGGAGAGTTTTAACATTACGCCTCAATGAACCTCTATCAATAACATCATCATGCGCAAGTGATGCAGTGTGAATGAGCTCAACAGCCAGGGCAGCATTGAGAACATCACTGTAACTCCCCCCGCTTATTTTACCGCTGAGCAGAACGATTATTGGTCTTGTCCTTTTCCCACCAGCCGAAATAATATATTTAAGCGCTTTTTTGATCTTAGAAACTGATCCTGAATTTTCTACGAGCTCATCCAGAGCCTTATTGATTATCCTGAATTCATCCCAATTCTCGACCATTATAACACATCCCGGGTAAAGCAATCTTAACCCTTTTGTTTTTAAATTTTCCCGGAGTTCTGATTTTAAGGTTGTTATCCCGTCGTTTCTAAAATATTACTGTTAGTGCTCACAACAATTTCTACTGACTTCAAGAGGTAAAAAAACCTTTAAATTTATCTTAAACAACCTTTAAACCTTGCAGGGAATGAGGACTTAATAGAATGGTACAATGCCAGAACCGGATTCGATATCATTTAAAACTCTTCTCAAGATCCCTTGCAAGATCCAGACCCTCATTATAAGTTGAGGCTCTGGTTACGATGAAAATCTCTTGAACAGTAGAACCCTCTCGCAACAACAACCTGAGATTTCCCCTTGAATCCGGTCTTAAGATTTTTGCTCTGAAACCAACTCCAGGAGACATGCTAACTTTTATAATACCAGGAATTATCTTTTTAACCATCTCGTTTCTTGCAATTTCCAAAACGAGCTTTCTTCCTCTCCTCCCACCGATAATTGTGGTGTGATTCCCGCCAATCTTCCTTTTCACGAGCATACGATACAAGAAACCTATTTATGAATTTTTCCAGTGAGAGTCTTGGGTTAAAGATATCTATAAAGTTAGCCGTTAGACGTTTTTTCCAGAAGGTAGGAGTAAATGAGCGGAAGAGCGATGGTAGCATCACAGTAAACAGTAACAGCCTCTGCATCCCCTTTGAGCTTGCACCAGCTTTTCGCCTCGCTCAGCGTTGCACCACTCAGCCCACCCCATTGAGGTGAATCAGTTGTGATCTGTATTGCTGAATCAAAGCCTTCTGCAAGTAACATCGCCTGAAGTGTGAAATTTTTCGGGACTCCTCCACCCACAATCACAACCCCAAGCGGTATTTTCTGGAAACAGAGATCAAGTATCTGATTTATGTCCCTGACGAAATCAAGAACAAATCCCTTTTTTCTGTAAATGCTCAAGTGGAGTCCAAAGATTGAATCATGAAGGGTGGGGCTGAAAACAGGCACTTTCTTTTTGTAAGCCAGTCTCAGAAAGGATTTCTCATCCTTTATTTTTTCTCCTATTTTCCAGAGCAACTCAGGAGTTGAAAAAACTCCCTCAAGCTCAGATATGATCGGAGCGAGAAAGTTTTCCACCTCTTCAAAGGCATTCTGAGATACAAAAACATCATAAATCCTGTTAATACTCTTTTCCGCTAATTTGAGATCGTCAACTTCATCACTCCCCATCTCGTGTCCCAAGTCGAGAGCCTCAACAATTTCATGAACAATGTTAGCCCCTGTGGTCACAAGACAGTTTACAAAACCGTTTTCCAGCATCCCGGATACAACACTTCGCATTCCAGCAGGTATCATCGCTCCTGAGAGTGTGAGAAAGACAAAATAATCATTTCTAACCATTTTCTCGTAAATCCTGGCAGCATCACCTAACCTGCGAGCATTAAAGGCAGTATAACCCATACCCTCCACGAGTTCGGAAATGCTCAGATTCCTGTGAAAATCTATCGCTCGGATTCTCTTCTTATCCATAGCTCAAAGAGAGATGATGGATTTAAAAGATTTAACTTCCAGAACCAGATGAGGAAAGATATTATGCAAAATACAGAGAGTTCAATAATTATGAACCACTCTGTAGTAACCAGATCTTGGAGAATAGATCTCCCCCTTCTCCCTCATCTTATGCAGGACATCCTTCGCCTTTGCTGGAGGTATTCCACCCTCCTCTGCTTTTTGAATTATCAATTCCTCCGGGGCACCCTTCTGGTAATCCGCTTCAAGTGTCTCAATTATCTTCTTGATTGTGATAATTCTGTCTCTCTGGGTTTTGGATGTTCCAGTCATCGCATAATCAATGTCTATCTCGCCGGTTTCAGGATTGAGTGCAATCTGCTCCAGACTTTTTCTTACGATCTCTATAACCCTGTCAACGTCTTCAACCGTTACTTTATCGGAAAGTCGAAGTCTTGCTGATGCTTCTGCAAGTCTTACCAATGCTTCAAGCTGTCTTGCTGTAACCGGGACAGCAGAATCCTTTGCTCTGCTTCTGAGAGACAGGTAAAAATCTATTATACGATCTTTAGCATCTCTGGTAAGAATGGGAAAAACTGTTCGCTTTGAGTAGGCAATATACTTCCTCAAAAGTTCGGGGTCTATTGCTGGCTCAATTTTTTTGATTTCTTCTTCAATTGCACCCCTCTTAAAATCCGCTGAAACCAGATTTTTTATCATTTCAAGTTTTTCACCAAGCTCATGAGTGTCAAGAATGTGTGTGGCAAGCAATCTGTCCTTTTCGGTATCGGGCTCATCGGTCATTACAAATATGAGGTCAAATCTGGAAAGAAGAGTTGGAGAGAGATCTATCTGCTCTGCAATCGGAGAATACATATCGAATCTTCCATACTTCGGGTTTGCTGCACCCAGGAGGGCACATCTCGATCTGAGCATCGCATTTATACCGGCTTTAGCGACACTTATTGTCTGCTGTTCCATCGCCTCATGCAAAGCAGATCGATCCTCAGCACGCATTTTATCTATCTCATCTACGAGTGCAACACCTTTGTCAGCCAGAACAAGAGCCCCTGCCTCGAGCGTCCAGCGCCCATCGATCTCATCCCTTGTTGCTGTCGCCGTTAAACCGGCAGACGTTGTTCCCTTACCAGTTGTATAAACGCTTCTCGGAGCTACCCTGTGGACGTATCTGAGCATCTGAGATTTGGCAACTCCAGGATCTCCTACAAGCAGGATATGGATGTCCCCTCGTATCTCTGTGCCATCGGGAAGTTTCTTTGGAACTCCACCAAAGAGCTGGAGGGCTATCGCCAGCTTTATGAGATCATAACCATATATCACGGGGGCTATCGAACTTGTAATCTTCTGGTAGATCTCCGGATCTTCTCCGAGCTCAAGGATTTTCTTGATGTCTTCATCCGTGATCTCGAATTCCTCGTACTCCTGTTGAAGGATTTCAAGGGAGTTACCCTCCAGATGAATATCCATGTGCGCTATTTTCTTTCCCGCCACGTTTCTTGGCTTTGCCCTGACAACACCATTTATAATAACTCTATCGCCAGGATTTATCATCCCTGTGAGATCTCCTTCCAGATAAACATCTATTGTCTGAGGCTGCTCACCACCCCTCAGATTTTCAGGATACTCCTGAATTCTGATCCTCTGGCTGTCAACACATTCACTTTTTTCAGGCAAAAGAATGAACTTGCCCCTCGACTGACAGTTTTTGCATTCATATGGTTGTTTGATGATGCTCTCATCCTGCTCAAGTTCAATCTCGTTCCCGCAAACACCACACATGAAAGCAGCTTTAACGATCTTTGGTCTTACCTCAGTAACCTTCCTTACAATCCCCTCTATCGAGATAAATTTGGAGACGTGTTCACTCCTCAAATCCCTGATCAGAATTCTTTTGGTAATCGGGATGTTTGTGAACCTTGCATGGCAGTTTTCAAGCTTTACATCGTGGATGTTGTATGATAACTCGATACCTTTGCACGCATCCTCTATTACCCTGTCAGGTGAATCGAGAAGTTCTTCGGCAAGTTTACCTTCCCGGAATATGACGAGATCCTTCAAAAAATCGACATAAATTGATCTTTCCGCCCCATCACGGGAGAGAATCGCATCTGCAAGCCTGTTGAGTTCGTTCTGATAGTAGGTCTCAAAAAATTCTCTCCACACCTGGGGGCTACTGAACATAAACTTCAATCTGATAAGGTATTCAAAAGAATTTTGGTTTTGGTGAAAGTTGTTGTGATGGGTGTGGTGAAAGTGAATTTTCGATTTTGATGCATACTTGATGTGACGAAGCCGATAAAACCATACTAACGAATAAAATTAAAAATTGAGATAGTTCACTCCGTTAATCTATTCATTTACTCCTATATTCCCTCAGAAGTATCTGAAGAGTATAAAGGGACACCAGAACTACCGCAAAATTCAATATCACTCTGTAAATCGGAGCATACTTGTATTCGATCCAGATCGATATGAGTTGATTGAAAGAGCTGTAAAGTCCCCACACACTTACAATAAGCAGGAAAAATACGAACACGATGAATGCTTTTTTTAAAAGATCTGCCACATCAATATCCTTACTTTTTTTAACCTCCAAAGATTCTTCCATTCTAAACACCTCACTTAAGCTTTTTTCTTAACAGGGCTACTATAGAAACTGACAGGATGGCTAACCAGACCTCAAAACCTGGTGCAGGCTCTCGATATGCTGGATAGGGGACCGGAGTGGGAGTTGGAGCTGGCACTGGAGCTTGATAACCTTTCTGTACAAATTCTGAAATGTCCAGTTCAACTTCCTTTTCACTTACATTTTCAGGAATGGTGCGGGTTGGTGAGAGCTTTAATGGGGCACTCCACTTTTTAAGAAGAATTCCATTCCTCCAAGCTTCAAGTTTCACAAGATAATTGTAATTTCTGGGTATTGTCAGATTTGATTCGAGAAGCAGTGTCTGACCCGAGTTTATCTGATCTACTTCCTTCCAGCTCTCGTCAGCAAGCAGGTTGGACTCTAACTGAACTGCTTTAAGGTGGAAAGTAACATCACTGTAGTCATCAAGGGAATAGAGATAAAACCTTGCAAGTATTTTAACCCTGCTGTTGTTTTCTTCAAGCACCAGAAAGTCAACATCATTCATGTTCACCTTCAGTTTCTTGTAATCGGGTATTAAAGAGGAGAGACCACGAATGTTGAAGGATTTAGAGAAAAGCTGATCAGACTGCCGCATTGCTTCGAATTTTATGGTGTAGTCCCTATCTCTTTCAAGTGATATTCTTGCATTGATCTCCTGTAATTCATTTTCAAATTCATTCTCCACGGGAATTTTCATTTTTTCCAGGAGGATGCTGGTTTTACTATCATAAAGATACACTGCAAGTGTTACATTTTCAAGAGTTTTACTTCTCTGAACGAGAATCGAAAAATTCAGAACTGCGTGAGAATCATTGACCATACTCAAAGAATAATCAATACTTTTCAGACGCATATATCCTTCAGGAGCCTTTTCTTCTACCAGCACATTTTCAAATATAAAAGGAATTGTAAGAGAGATGACAAAAAGGGCTGCGAGCGTAACAATAAGATAACCTTTCATGCCTGAAACATGATAGAAATTAGTTTATAAATTTTTTTATTTTGTTTCAATAAATAATCCTATGGCTAAGATTTTCAGCTTTCAAAAACCTCACAATTCCTATAACATATCCGAAAATTTCAATGATCTCAGAGGTGGAATAAAATCAACACGCTTAAATATCAACAATATGAAAATAGATCTAATGCAATTGGTTTCCCCAGATATCGAAGATAAGGTCATATATGTTGGATTAAAAGGATTCAGCAGGTATTCTGATGAAAATGCAATGACTCTGGATGAGATAAAAGAATTATGTAATTCTAAGAGAGTTTATGTAGCACTTAACAGGGTTGTTGAGTTCGAGAAAGTTCGTGAGATTATCGAAAAGCTGAACTGTGAAGGATTCATAATAAACGACCTTGGAACTATATGGAAATTAAAGAAGTGTAAAGATAATCCCGATAAGAGGATCACGTCAAGTGTTGGGCTTAATCCAGTAAATAGTTTAGATCTGGAGTTTTTTAAAGAAGTGGGAGTCGATATTGTAGTGGTACCACCAGAATTATATGATGAATTACCCAGATTGAGGGGTAGGGGTGTGCAAATTGAGTCGTTTGGGTTTGCACTAGTAGAGATGTTTTACAAGGGAAAATGTTTGCTATCTGCATACTTTGATGGGATTAGCACAAAAAGAAAAGGAACGTGCACCAAGAAGTGTTTAATAAAATGGGATGTGATTTTAGGGGATGATTTCAAAGGCCATATATCATTTCCTCCGAAAGGAACTAAATTCGACGTTAAGGCCGATTTTGTAAAAATTGAAGGTAGGCAATTTAAAAAATTCAGGAATAAAAAAGTTAGTGAGGTATGAACATGGAACTTGTTACGAACATACCAACCCTTGAAATGATGAGCAAATGCAGCATTGAGCCGTATGATGCTATTTATCTTGGAAATCCCTATTGCTGGGATTTCGAGGGTAATTTGATGAGCAATTTCAATGATCTTGAGGCTGCTGTTGAGATTCTACGTGAAATGGGTAAAAAAGTTTACGTCTCAACCTTTGCCGCCCCGAGAAATGCAGATCTGGAGAGGATTTTCAGGCTGATTGACAGGGCCATCGAACTGAACGTTGATGCAATCGAATCCACCAATTACGGGGTGATTAACTACATAAAAAGGGAATACGATGTGAGAGTTCATGCCGGTGGCTTTACGAATATCTATACGAAAGCAAGCGCAGAACTTCTGGCGAGCATAGGTGTTGAAAGAATAATGCCCACCTATGAACTCTCCATTGAAGATATAGAGAGATTAAAGGAAGTGAATATTGAACTGGAATTGGTGATTCATGGAAAAATTCCTCTGGGAATTTCCCACAACTGTTTTCTGCTCCAGTTCAAAGATGATATTGGAATTGAGTGTCCACAACTTTGCAAACAGGAGTTGTGGTACAAACACGAAGATCTCGTTCTAAAACCCTTTGGAGACGCAACTCTGAGTGGAAAAGACCTTTGCATGTATGAGCACATGGAAAAACTGAGTGGATTAAACATCGATGCCTGTAGAATAGAAGCAATTTCCGAAAGAATCGGCTACAGAGAAAGGGTCGGAAAAATCTACAGAAAAAGAATATCCGGAATATTCGACAGGAAAGATTTTGAAGAACTGATATCCCTGTCCAAATACGGAATATGTAACGGTTTCTATTTCAATAAAGCAGGTCAAATTTACGTTGGAGGTGTTTAGATGATTGAACTTCTGGCTCCAGGAGGCAGCCTGGAGATGATAGAGGCTGTTTTTGAAGCGGGAGCGGACAGCATTTATGCTGGTATCAAGGGGTGGAGCAGAAGAGCCTCAAGATACGAGCTGAATGATGATGAGTTGATTAGAGCAGCTAAAATCGCCCACGACTACAACGGAAAATTAAGGGCAGCGATAAATGCCATGCCAAAATCATCTGAAATTGATATGTTTATAAAAAAGCTGGAATTCCTCTATTCTGCTGAGGTTGATGCGATAATAATGAACGATATCGGCCTGATGAGGGTTATTAATGAAAGATTTCCAGATCTGGATATTGTCGCAAGCATTGGATGTAACATTTTGAACTATCAGGAAGCAATTTTTTACAAAAAGGCCGGAGCGAAGATGATTGTTGCAGATTGCAAGCTTTCAGTGGATGAGCTAAAAGAAATAAAAGAGAAGGCTGACATTGGAATTGAGGTATTAATTCATGCGAATACGGATTTCACCTACCTCGGGAAATGCTGGATGAGCAGTTACAAAGCCCTGAGAATAGAAGATATAGATGGAAAGAGTTACTTCATCGGAAGCCCAAACAGAGGTGGTGTTTGCTTCAGACCCTGCCTCATGAAGTGGAGGTTATCAGGAGAGAAAGTTTTCGCAGAGGGGTTCAACCTGCCCAACTCAATGTTCTTGCTTTTAGAGGAGATTCCCGAACTTTTAGAGGTTGTAGATTGTCTTAAGATACAGGGAAGAGAGTATTCAACAAACCTGATTAAAAATATCGTAAAATTTTACAGAGAATTTGTCGATTCCTGTGTTGAGAAGATGAGCCAAGATCAAAAAATAGATCTTGAAATATGGAGAGACAGACTGTACAGATTGGCCGATGAGAGGGATGCGGAGAGACTGAGAAAGACCATAGAGTTGATGAGGGCCGCTGAAAGTGAAATTAAACTATAGTGTGAGTGGCTTAAACCAACCTTATAAACCAGCCATCCTTCTTATATTCAAGGTATTTTTGGCCCTGGATTGAGGCTCTCGATTAAACCACAGCTTCACACGTCAGATTAAAACCCTTCGCATGATAAACCCTAAATATTTTATATCCTCCAGATTTCCTGGAGTCTATGATGCTGTCACCCATTGAAGTTGTTCTGATAAACTCTCTCGATGAGGGAATTGTTTATTCACTTGATTCAGCCGCAGACAGATGCGGGTTAAGTAGAGATGCGGTTTTAAAAGCTGCATACATGCTTCAGGAAAAAGGTTTTGCTGAGGTTCTGATAGAAAAGAAAAGGATATTTTCCTTAACCGGAGAGGGTAAACTCTATCTTGAAAAAGGCACTCCTGAAGAGCAGCTTTACAACCTTGTTAAAAAAGAGGGCTCCATTTCTGTTGAAAGAGCAAGAGAGATTATCGGTAGAGACAAAGTAAACATCGCTATTGGCTGGCTCAGGAAGAGAGGAATAATAAGTATAGAGAATGGTTTGATCAAAATAAAGAAGTCCGCATCATTCAGTGAGAGAGATTATCTCAAACTCATTCAGGAAGGTAAGGCTGTTCTTATACCTGAAAACAATCTCAAAGAACTTTTAAACAGGAAACTCGTCGATTTTGATGAGGAAAAGGAGATAAGCATAAAGATCGTCAAAAAACCCGCTGCGGATTCAAAAGAGGTTCTAAGGGATATCACACCAGAACTTCTGTTATCTGGTGGTTGGAGGGGTAAAGAATTCCTCAAATATGATGTGAAAATACCATCAAAGACGATCTACACATCAAAAATACACCCCTATGAGAGAATAATCAGGGAATGCAGAAAAATATTCCTTGAAATGGGTTTCACGGAGATAAAGGGAAATTACGTTCAATCATCTTTCTGGAACTTTGATGCACTTTTCCAGCCACAGGATCATCCAGCAAGAGACATGCAGGATACTTTCTATCTCCAGAAGTTCACAGACCTTGAGGAGGAGTTTGTAGAGAAAGTTAAGCAAACACACCTTACCGGATGGAAAACTGGTTCAACAGGCTGGGGAGGATCGTGGAGCATTGATACAGCAAAAAGACTCGTTCTGAGGACGCATACAACTGCGATAACAATACACTACTTGGCAAGAAATCCTGAACCGCCAGTGAAGGCATTCACAATAGACAGGGTTTACAGAAGGGAGGCAATTGATGCCACACACCTGCCCGAATTCGAACAGCTTGAGGGGGTTGTGCTTGATAAAAATGTGGGCTTCAGACACCTTCTTGGCCTGTTAAAGGAGTTCTTTCTGAAAATGGGGTTTGAGGACGTTCGATTCAGACCAGGATACTTCCCCTACACCGAACCTAGTGTTGAACCGGAGGTTTATGTCGATGGCATGGGCTGGATTGAGCTTGGAGGGGCTGGAGTTTTCAGAAAAGAGGTAACTGAACCGCTTGGAATAAAGGGTAAAGTTCTTGCATGGGGGCTTGGCATGGGAAGGCTTGCAATGTTAAGACTCGGGATGAAAGATCTGAGAAGACTATACCAGCCAGATATAAGCTGGTTAAGAGAATTACCAGCAATTATAAAATAAGGTGATAAAATGCCAGTGGTAACACTTTACTGGGATGAGCTTGAAAGGATGGTTGGTAAAGACAGGCAGACCATCCTCTCGAAGCTCCCTATGCTTGGATGCGATATTGAAAGAGTTGAAGATGATCATGTGGATGTTGAATTTTTCCCCAACCGACCTGATCTTTACAGTGTTGAGGGGGTAGCAAGAGCTCTTAGGGGATTTCTGGATATAGAACATGGTCAAAAAAGATATTCGGTCAGCAAATCCGATTTTAAAATATTTGTTGAAAAAGAAGTGCTTGATGTCAGACCACACATTACCGGGTGTGTCGTGAAGAATCTGAAGATGACAGATGAGGTTATAAGGTCTCTGATGCAGGTTCAGGAAGATCTGCACTGGACTATTGGAAGGAACAGAAGGAAGATGGCTATCGGTGTTCATGATTTGAGTAGAGTAAACTTTCCACTGAGGTACACGGCTGTCCGTGAAGACTTTTCCTTCGTTCCACTTGATTTCGATACTGAAATGACTGTAGGTGAGATACTGAGAAAGCATCCAAAAGGAATTGAATATGGGTTTATTTTAAAAGATCACAGCACGTTTCCAATGATAATCGATTCAAAGAATGAAGCGATTAGCTTCCCTCCAGTTATCAATGCTGAGAAAACAAGAGTTACCGAAGGCACTTCAAATCTTTTCATAGATGTGACTGGATTCGATGATAACGTGGATAAGGCACTCAACATCGTTGCTACAATGTTCTCAGACAGAGGTGGGGAAATTCTGGCTGTCGATGTGATCTACCCTGATAGAACCGAGACCACACCGAATCTGAATCCAAAAGAGATGAAAGTTCCAATGAGAGAAGTCAGAGAGTTACTGGGCTTTGAAATAAAGGCAGATGAGGCGATCTTAGCCCTCAGAAGGATGAGGTTTGACGCTAACACCTATACTGATGCCAAAACCGCAGAACCGGATGCAGACATTACAGAAAAGAAGAATCTGGAGGATGAATATCTTATCGTTGAGGTTCCCCCTTACAGAGCAGACATCATGCATCCCTGGGACATAATTGAAGATGTCGCCATAGGCTACGGATATGATAGAATCCTGCCAGAATACCCTGCAACAAACACTCTGGGCCTGACTCATCCCTGGAACGAGATAAGGGACTCTGTTAAGGAGATCATGATCGGTACGGGATTCCTCGAGGTTATCACCTTTACACTCACGAACGAGAAAGTTCAGTACAAATACATGAGAAGAGATGCAACACCATGGAAAGATTTTGTTCCCGTTCAGCATCCCTTAACGGAAGAACATACCATCATAAGAACACATCTCCTCCCCTCATTACTTGAGGTTCTTTCACTGAATAAACACCATCCAATGCCCCAGCGTCTGTTTGAGGTCGGAGATGTCGTTATAGGAGGGCTGAACAGACTGAAGGTTGCAGCAGTCTCAACACATTCGAGAGCCAATTTCTCAGAGATCAGAAGTGTGGCTCAGACACTGCTCAAGGAGCTTGGAATAGAATGGGAAGCTGAAAATGATGAAGATAGGGCGTTCATCCCTGGAAGGTGCGCAGAGATACTCGTGAATGGTAAATCAATCGGAAAATTTGGGGAAATGCATCCAGAAGTTCTCGAAAAATTCCAGATTTTCACCCCAGTTGTGGGGATTGAGATCGACCTCTCAGATATTTTCGACGTCGGAGAGGTTCTTTAATGTAGAAGACATGTGGATCCTTTATGAATCCGATCCCGAAAAAATCAGTGTGAGAATAAAATTATGTCCGACCATAGAGTAAAGGTTGTAGAAAATATTGAGATATGCAGCAAGTGTGCTGAGTGGAGTGAACTCGAGGCTCCGGGAATACACATCGTAGATCCTTCGGATTGCATATACTGCAATGGTCTGCTGTGGCAGATCGGCAAACTCGTGGATAAAATTATTCAGGATATCGGAGATTTTGAGTTCGATTCTTTCCTGATTGGAACAAAGATTGAAGGAAGCATCAGGACTTTCGAAGAATACCTCTCTGAAAATGCTGGCATGAAACAAGAAAAAAGTATTAAATACCTTTTTAACCGCGAAATAGGTACTAAACTATCTCTGAAAACTGGAAAAACCATAAAATTCAAAAAACCTGATGTAAACATTATCTTCAATCCCGAAAAGGAGAGTTTCAGTTATGAAATCAAACCTCTTTTTATTTACGGGCGTTATATTAAAAGAGTGAGGAACATATCTCAGACTAGGTGGGTTTGCTCAAAATGCAACGGAAATGGGTGTGAAGAGTGCAATTTCGTTGGTAAGAAATACCTGACATCTGTAGAGGAATTAATTGCAGAACCATGCAGAGAGATAGCAAAGGGTAGTGATGCTGTTCTTCACGGAGCGGGGAGGGAGGATGTTGATGCGAGAATGCTTGGCTCTGGTAGACCCTTTGTTGTGGAGATTAAAGAACCAAAAATAAGAAATCCTGACCTCAAAATGCTTGAAGAACTTATAAACAGTGATTTCAGAGTAAAAGTTACTGATTTGAAGTTGGTTGGAGATGATGCAGTCAAATTGATCAAAAGTCATCCCTTCAGGAAAAAATACAGGGCTAAAATTGTTTTCGAAAGAGAAATTAGTCCTGAAAGGTTGAAAAAAGCACTTGATGATCTAAGGAGTCGTGTTATACTGCAGAGGACCCCTAAAAGAGTTGAACACAGGAGAGCAGACCTTTTGAGGAAAAAGAGAACGCATGAGATACAATTACTCCTCCACAGAGGGGATCTGGCAGTCGTTGAGATCGAATCCGATGCAGGACTTTACATAAAAGAACTGGTCAGTGGAGATGAAGGAAGGACAAAGCCCAGCCTTTCCGAGCTTACAGGTGTGAATGCTAAGGTAGAGAAGCTCGACGTCATTGGGGTTTTTGAATAGGCAACGAAATGTAAGCACTCTCTCGATACTGGAGAGTGATCTATAACATACCATCGGAAGCCTTAAATATCGTTGAACAGTGATAACTGAAACTGTCAAAGGAGGATTATTATGGGCTGGAAATCTCATGGTTTTCGTTTCAAATCAGGTAGCAAGCTGAGGAAGAGGGTAAGGGAAAGAGGCTTAAAGATTAGAAAGACTCTACAATCATTTGAGATTGGAGATAAGGTTCACATCGAAATAGATTCAGCTGTACAGAAGGGGATGCCACATCCCAGATTCCATGGAAGAACTGGAGAAGTAATCGGCACAAGAGGTAAAGCATATCTTGTGAGGGTAAGAGACGGTGGAATGTTCAAGACACTAATAGTCAGGCCTGAACATTTAAAGGCATGATCAGGCGATAAATATGACTTTTAAGGAAATAATTGAATTTAACTATATTACAATTTCCGAAGCAAAGGATATAATGGAAGAAATTGCAAAAAAAAGGCAGGAAAAGGCCGAATTACTTTTTGAGACTAGAAGGGGATTGAGACATCTCAGAAATTTTTCAAAAATTCCATCAGATAAGGCAAAAGAACTTGTAGAGGAGCTTGAAAAGTTACCCCAAGTTAGTAGAAGAGATTTAGCGGTTAAGATGGCCGACATAATGCCAAGAATTGCCGATGAGGTTAGAACTATTTTCGCAAAAGAGAGATTCAGTCTAACACAGGAACAAATCGATGAGATTCTGGAGATTATAGATAAATACAGATAGTTTTGAAAAAAATTATATAGTTTTTACACTATTTTATACCATCAGAAAGGGGAGAGAGAAAACTATGGAGGAGAAGCAATACGAGAGTAGACAAAGAATCTCAAGGGAGCAGAGAGGGGATAGAGACAGAAAGCCAGAAAGATTTGAAAGGAGAAGGGAGATTGATAGAAGTAAAATGGAGGATTTCGCTTACGTAATCGATTTCATGCCCTATGGACATCCTGACGATAAGAGACCAATCCACAAAAGAGAACCTCTCGCCCAGGTTGTAGGAGAGAAAAATTTCACTCTTCTTGAGGTCAGTATAAAGAAGGGTTCAAACCCTCTTGTGATGGATAGAGTATTTATTGGCAAAGGTAATAGAGATATAGTTTTCAAGATAAAAAAGAGGTTGAGATACGATGAGCTAACCCCGGCAGCAAAATCAGAGCTACCCTATGTGATTGAATACATTGTAAAAGAAAATGAGGAAAGGTTTATTGAGATATTCAACAAAGCAGAACCGATAACAACTAAATTCCATCAGCTTGAATTGCTGCCCGGTGTAGGAAAGAAGACCATGTGGGCAATAATTGACGAAAGAAAGAAAGAACCCTTTAAGAGTTTTAAGGACCTTGCAGAAAGAGTAAAGGGTCTACAGCATCCGGAGAAGCTAATCGTTAACAGAATACTTTTCGAAATCAAAAATCCAGGAACAAAATACAAAATCTTTACCTCATGAACTGAAATGAGGTTGTTGAAAGAGAAAGGTCAGCACATTCTCATCAGCAAGCAATTATTGAGAAAAATCGCAGATTACGCTGAAATACAAAAGGATGAGACTGTTCTTGAAGTTGGCCCAGGGCCAGGGAATCTGACAGAAGAGCTCATTAATCGTGCAGATAAAGTAATTGGTATAGAGATCGATAAAAGGTTTGTAGAGGTCCTTAAAAAAAGGTTTTCTGAGCAGATAAAGCAGAAAAAATTCAGGCTGATACATAGAGATGTCCTGAAAATCGATTTTCCCGAATTTGATAGATTCGTTTCCAATATACCCTACAAAATATCCTCTCCACTCACCTTCAAATTGCTAAAGTGTCACTTCAAGTCTGCTGTACTCCTGTATCAAAAGGAATTTGCGGAGAGACTGATTGCAAAACCCGGAAATAAAAAATATGGTAGATTAAGTGTAAGCTCCAGAGCATTCTGTACAGCCGAAATTCTTGAAATTGTTCCGAGAAAAGCATTTAAACCTGCTCCAAAGGTTGATTCTGCTGTTGTCAGGCTGTTGCCTGAACCAGAAATCGAGGTCAGAGATTTTGAGGTGTTTGACGAACTTCTCAGATTCGTATTCTCAGGCAGAAGAAAAAAAATCGAGAAATTACTGACTCAGTGGCTTAAAAAAAGAGGGCTTGAACAGTCGTTGATTCAGGAATTCGAGCCGATATTTAACAAAAGGCCTGAAGAGATAGAGCCACAGGTATTTGCAAAAATTGCAAACAGGGTGATAGAGGATGATATATCCGGTTTCTGAAGACTCTGTGCTACTTTTGCGATCTGCATTAAAAGAGGTTAAAGAAGATGATGTCGTTCTTGAAGTGGGAACTGGAAGTGGTTTTGTTGCTGAAAGGATTAAGGATAGGTGTAAGTATCTGGTCGCAACAGATATCTCACCATTCTCTGTAAAATCAGCCTATAAAGCAGGTTTAAGAGTTGTAAGAGCAGACCTCGTGAGATGTTTTAAAAGAAAATTCTCACTAGTTCTCTTTAACCCCCCCTATCTGGAGCTTGAAGAGTTTGAAAAGAGAGATGAGTGGATCGAGAGGGCTCTTGATGGAGGGAAAAAAGGACTGGATGTGATCAAAAGATTTCTTAAGGAGCTCGATGATGTCCTTGTTGATGGAGGGAGATGTGTCCTAATACATTCCTCTTTTAACATACCTGAAATATATGATATAGTGGAGAGAAATGGATTCAGAAGTGAGATCCTTGAAAGAAAGAAGGTTTTCTTTGAAGAACTGTACGCGATAAAAATTTCAAAAAGATAATAAGCGAAGAAGGTGAGGTTAAGGAGATACCATGAAGGTCGGTATTTTGCTCAGAAATCCCGCGAGAAAAAAAGATGTGGATCTGATGAAAAGATTTTTTGAAGTTAAAACATACAAAATTCCTGAGGATCTACCCGAATTTATCGAGGACCCCGGAAAATATCTTGAAATGCCTGAAGATTTTTTTGACGTGGATATGATTATTTCCTTCGCCGGTCACCCGGATATCAACCTTGAACTTTTGAAACTTGCCGCGAACAGAGAGGTGGGGCTGATAATATTTTCTGGAGGAGCAAAGGCAGGTTCATACTCCCAGCTCAAAGAAGAAGGAAGAAAATATGGTATTGCAGTCCTCTGGGAAGAGATCTGTTGTGCAACTCCGCCAATCAAGAATGGACGTTGTTCTGAGTTCTTCAAGCATTTCGGCACACCAGAACTTGAAATCAAGATTAGAGATAACAAAATTGCAGATGTTAAAGTTACTAGGGCGGCCTTTTGTGGTGCAACATATTTTGTTGCCGAAAAGATTAAGGGATTACCTGTTGATGAGGCACCATCAAAAGCGGGCTATTTCACACAAATATATCCATGTTACGCTACCAGGGGAATTGAGGGTGGAATTCACAAAGCTGCGAGGGTTCACAAAAGAGCGGTTGAAAAGGCAATCAGAGTTGCTGAAAGAAAGGAAAAGTAAAAACTATAATAGGGTGAATGAGAAATTATCTCTGAAAAGCATTTGGTTGTTGTGTTTTCGAAAACTTTTTTGATTCAAGGTACGAGTAAGTTTGATGGGGCTGAATTTTTTCAAAAAACGATATGAAAAAAGGAAAATAACCTTGGAGGGTCTGGAAAGACTGATCCAGGAAAAAATTGATGAACACGAAAAAACCATTGATGATTTTATTGCTAATAACATTTCCGAATTGCAGGATGCTGTTTCATACCTCAAAGTTGAACTTGAATCCTTCGATGTCAATTTTTTGCATCCAAAACTGAGGGGGGTTGCCACCAACTTCATCTCGACCACCAAAAAGCAGTGGAAAATACCCTCAACTGATGAACAAAATTATTTTGAGGAGGTCCGCTCCCGTGCAGCGAAGCTTGTTATTGCAATGGGTAAAAATTTCAGACTTCTTTTTGCTGTAAACCCTCCAGAACTCGAGGGAATAAACAACGCGATTAAGAGAATTGGAAAGATAATTTCGGATTATGAAAAGCTGAAAACAGACAGAAAATTACTCTCGTTAAAAGAAATACACAAAAAACTGCAGGAGCTAAAGGAGCTGAGAATAAAAATTAATGAAAAAGAGAATAAAATCGAGAAGCTCAAATCAACGCTGAATAGAATGAATGAATCGGAGAAGTCTGATTTTGATGACAGAGAATTAAATGACTGCAAAAAATCCGAGAAGATTCTTTCTCAGAAAATAACCGAGATCGAAAATGAACTGCAAAAAATAATTGGAATAGTCAGAAAACCCTTGAAACTTTATGCACACATGGTTGGAGAGAGAGTTCAGATTTCAAGTATATATGATCTTCTTGATGGGGAGATAAACGAACTCGCATCAAAAACTTTTTCAGAAATAATCAAAGGAAGCATCAGAATAAAGGATTCTCAGAGGAGGGAAGTTCTAAACTCTCTTGAGGCCATACATTCACAAAAAATAAAAGATTCGATTGATGAGCTTGAAAAATTGAAAAAAGAAATCAACGAAGTTAGATTTAAAATAAAAGTTCTTGAAGCTGAACAGAAAGCCAGACCAGATTCTGAAAAGAGAAAAGAAACCATACAGAAAGAGATGACCCAGATTGAGAAATCAATAGAAAATGATAAGATCAGATTTGAAGTTATCAAAAAAGAGATAGAAGGGCTGATAAGGGAAACATTCGAAAAGGAAAGATATGAAATCTCCTTTCAGGACTGAAAGCACCTCCATCCAGGCTTTATTTTACTACTGTTAAATTATTTCACATACTTTAAACACGATAGATAACATCCTTCTTTCTAACCCTCTCAATGACTTTTATTCCCACGAGATCTCCGGGCATTGCACTTTCCACCTGCTTTTTGTCAATTTCCATAGAATCGACCAACTGTTCAAAATCAGTCGTATGTCCCTTTACCCTTATCCTGTCACCTTTCTTCAGGGGCTTAGACAGAACGACAGCTGCAACACCTATTTTTGAAAAATAATGTGTGACCTTACCCACTTCTTCCATGATCAATAAATTGCATCAAACATTTTTATTGTTATCGGATACAAGCAGAAGATCGGAAGAGTTATCTTTCAAAGTAAGATACTCAAACCAATGAAGGATTATGATGTTGCCGTTATTGGTGCAGGTGTTATCGGTTGTTTCATAGCAAAAGAGCTTTCTAAATACGATTTAAAAGTCGTAGTTCTGGAGAGGGAACCTTCGGTTGGTATGGGCCCGACAAAGGGTTGTTCAGGCATAATTCATCCATTTCAGCTTCCTTTCAATTCCCTTAAAGGTAAACTTTGTTTAGAAGGTAATAAGATGATGGATGATGAGGCAAAAGAGCTTGGATTCAAATTCAAGCGAGTTGGTTTGATTCTTATTGCCAGAAACCGTATTTCCAACATTATTATCAGACTTATAAAATTTTATTTCTCAAGATACCTGAGAGTTGAATACCTTCCAAGATCAAAGATAATTTCCATGGAACCAAATGTCACTGAGGAGGTTTGTGGTGGACTTTTTTTCCCGGATGCAGGAGTTGTGAATCCTGTGGAGATGACCTTCAGGGCGAGAAGATTTGCCGAGTTGAATGGTGTGGAATTCAGATTTGAGAGAGAGGTTACAGGTATTGAGAGGGAGCGCGATTTTTTTAAAATAACGTCCGAAACGGATGGCAGAGAAACCATAACCTCCCGATACGTGATAAACTGTGCAGGATTGTATGCTGACGAAATCGCAGGAATGATAGGAGATTTCTCCTTCAAAATTGAACCGGGGAAGGGTGCGCATGTTATTTTTGATGACAGGGATTTCACATACCATATAATGGCTGCTATCCCGTTAAAGCCTGACAGAAAAACCAAAGGGGGCGGTGCACTTGTAACGATTGATGGAAACATTATTTGGGGGCCCAGCCTTGTAGATGCATCAGATAAGGAGGATCGAAGCGTAAATGTCGAAGATGTTAAGAGATTGATTGAGAAACACTCTAAGGTCTTTAAGGAGATGCCAAAAAAGCCAATTGCAGTTTATTCCGGTGTAAGGGCCATGGCCGGGAAAGATTTCATAATTAATTCACCTGTAAAAAATTTTATCAATGTAGCAGGAATACAGTCACCTGGACTGACTGCCGCTCCTGCCATAGCAAAGCTCGTTTTGAGAATTCTAAGGAATTCTGGACTTGAACTCAAAAATAAGCCTTACAAGTCTGATGCTAAAAAAGACGTTAATATCTTTAAAAAAGTGATCTTTACCGGTGAAAGGGAAATTCCCTACTTCATTGAAGATGAACTCGTCTGCCACTGCAATCTGGTAACTTTCCAGGAGATAAACGACACTATCGATGATGGAGCATCAACCTTTGATGAGATTAAACACCTGACAGGTTGTTCAATGGGCTGTAGAAAATGCATGCCAGATGTAATTGAGATTATGCATAAAAGGGGTTTGAAGTTAAGAAAAGACTTCAAAAATAGCTATATTGTGTGGAAGTGAAATTATGAGTGATACAGATTTTCTGATTGCAGGTGGTGGTTATTCAGGAGTTCTAACAGCGAAGCTACTCAGGGATAACGGGATAAACGCAACAGTATTTGATTCAAAATGTGAAGGTGGAGAGCTTGGAGTTTTCAAAAAACTTCCCGATCTGAGAGAATATTATGCAGAATATATTGAGGAATATGATGAACTGACAAAAGAGATTACCATCCATAAGGGAACGGTACTGGGCGATGTTCTGGTTATGGTGGGACGTGTTAAAAAATATCATTCTGAGTTGCTTATATGTACGGGATGTTTCGATAACCAACCATTTAATTGCAATATTCTGGGTAGCAGACCCGCAGGGATATTCTCGCTCCAGACTGCTCTAAAATTAATTTCAATGGGTTTTACGATTGGAAAAAAAGTCCTTGTTGTGGGAGATGATCCTGTCCTGGAGATAGTTGAAAGACTCATGTACAGGCGAGGATATGAAATTCTACTCATGAGAGGGAAGGAAGTTTTTGTTGAGGGTAGAGAGAGGGTTGAAAAAGTCCGGGTTGATGGAGAATATTTTAATTGCGATACTCTTATATACTTTTGTGGAAGGTCTGAATTCAATCCGTTTGATCTTAATGGTATTAAACTGGGAAATATAAATGCAAAAACCTACGATTACAGAAAGGTCAGGAAAGACACGGTGAGGGGGATAAAGGATTTGATTATTTGAGTTGGTTTTAGAGATTTAAATTTGATTTGTTTGAAACACAAGGTTCTCCTTCTGAGGTACATCAATCAGGCCAGCCTATTCTTTTCACCTCATCTACCAGTTTTGACCATTTTTCAAATTTCTCTTTGAGGTCTTTTGAGGGTTCAAATATTTTTTCAGGTGTAAAGACAAGATCTCCCATTTCCCATTCCTTCATTGCTACCCCTGCCATAAGATGTGCTCCAAATGATGATCCTTCGAGAAATCTGCTTCTTTCCACATTCAATCCTGTGACATCGGCCACCCTCTGAAGAAGGAAATCATTTGATGAGAACTTGCCGTCCATTCTGATAGATTCAGAAGTTATTTTCAACTCCCTTCTTATGATTCCTATTATCTCGGCTATTCTGAAGGATAGAGCTTCCAACAGCGATTTTACAATGTCCTCTTTTCTGGTTTTGTTTGAAATGCCCCATAAAGTTCCTGGCACTTCTATATAATGGGGAGTTCCAAGCCCTGCAAAGGATGGTACAAAAAGGAGTTTTTCATCTACCGAACTAAAGGCAAGCTTTGAAGACTCCTCTACCCTGTTTAGGAGGCCTATCTCCCTTATCCAGTCCATAGCAGAACCGCTAAAACTGACATAGCCTTCAAGCATGTATTTTTCATCACTACCAGTTTTCCACGCCATCATAGGAATAAGACCGCCCAGAGAGGCTGTTGGGGCATCTCCTACGTTAACGTCAATGAAACTTCCAGTTCCGTTTGTGCATTTTATGTCTCCAAATTCAAAACAGTCCTGAGCAAAAAGGGATGCCTGCTGATCGGCAATTATAGATGCTATCGGAATTCCTTTATATTCTCCAAAGATGGAATCTGAGTTTTTCACCTCTGCCAGACTCTCCGGTGGAAAGCCGATTATTTTAAGGATGTTTTCACTCCACTTTTTGAAAAATATATCATATATGCCTGTGGCACTGGCATTCGTGTAATCAGTGGCATATTCTCCGCAGAGATTCCACAGAATCCATGTGTCGATAGTTCCAAATTTTAAGTCATATTTCTCTCTGTTCCTGAGGTTCTGAAGCATCCACATCAGATGGACGCTTGCATGATTGGGTTTGAAGGAGAGTTTTGATATGGTAACCATATACCTTATTCTTCGAGAATTCCTGAGAGATGGAAGGGTCTTATAAACTCCGATCGCAAGTTTTCCAATAATCTTACCAAATCGGATAAGCCACAACCTGTTGAGTGAGTCTGCTACCGGCCTGGCTCTGACATCCTGCCAGGTTAAGGCTGGAAAGAGATTCTTTGAGGTCTTTGCATCCCACAGAATTGATGTCGTTCTCTGATTTGTGATTGCAATTGCATCAACATCCCATTTATCAATTGATAAGTCCAGCAATTTCTTAACTTTGAACGTGATTTCCTGAGGATCGAGTTCCACAAATCCCGGTTGAGGATAAAATCTTGTCAGAGGTTCGCTTTGAAAATCGAGCTGTTTTTGATCTTCATAAACAACAGTCCTTATGCTCGTGGTACCGGTATCAATTACACATGTACGCATTAAGTTATTGTATTTTTTAAAGAATAAATAACTATTTATCGAGTATTTAAGACTGTTCTACCCTATAATATCTATGGCTGTTTACTTAGGCACCTCTACACCAAACCCAAACACCAATGAAGACGTTCTCTCAGGTTCACTCCTGTTTAAAGTTGTCCACAACCTGATTTACCGTATTTTTTGTACATGTTTTTCCAATTATACACCTCCTGCCTATCCCCCAGTTATCATTTCTTTTCCGGCTGGTTGAGCTCTTCAACTAATCGGGCCAGTAATTCGGTTATATCCAGAGCGTTAAGAGCTCTTTTGCATACAGAGCATGAGGTCAGCAATCTGTCTGAGACTTCTTTTAGATGTTTTTCTCTCTCAGAAGCGATTTTTGTCGCCATGGTGGCATCAATATACGGATATATACCGCCAAATCCACAGCAATATGTGTCTTTACCAGAATATATTGGTTCTCCAAGCTGAACACCAGCTTTCTGAAGAATCTTTCTGGGTTCTTCTACAACTCCAAGTTTTCTTGCCAGGATACACGGATCGTGATATACATACCTGTCAGGATGGCTATTGGATAGGTGCTCAAATCTATCAACGAACGTATATATTAACTCGACAGTATGCATTGCCTCAACACCGTAATGATTCCTAAAGGTCAGTACACAGTGGGGACAGTTACTCACAACACCATCAAATTTTTTCAGATAACTGGCAATTCTGAGAGTATGCTCCTCGAACTGTGATTTATAACCGAGTTCACTCAGGTATGCTCCACAGCAGAGAATCTCGTTTTTGAATGAAAAATCAATGTTCAGATAATCAAATAGCCTGTAAGTTGACCTGATAACTTCAGGAGTGTCAAACGTTCTGCATCCCGGGAAATAAAGGATTCTTCCCGTTCGCTCAGGTATGAGTTTAACATCTCTCTTCATCCTGCTCTCGAAGGATACAAAGGTGAATTTTACATGTTCAGGTTCATCGTCTGCAGCACATACATCTTCTCTCACACTCTTCAGAGATTCATTAACACTAATGTCCATGGGACAGACTTCCTTGCAGGCATCACAGGGAACACATCGCCAGATAGCATCACCAACATTCTCACCTTCCTTGCTGAAAAAGGCAAGTCTGGATTTGGTTGATGGTGAAACGGTTAATCTCCTTTCAGCATCAAAAACCGGACAGACATGGAGGCACATGTTCGGACAGAGCATACATTTCACGATATCATCAGACCTACCAATTTTAGGAATTGCCTCCCTTAAAAGTGACAATTTTGTTTTAAGATCTGAGGATGAGGTTGCCTGGAGGAGCCATTTAATGTTCATCTTACCACCCCCACTCTGATTGGTTTAAGTCCCATTCAAACACCCACATCATTTAATGACTTTACCAGGATTCATAATGTTTCTTCTATCAAAAACGCGCTTTAAATCCCTCAAAAGATTATAATAGCTCTTCATTTCCTCTGAAAGCCAGTCTGACCTGAGAGAACCTATACCGTGATGATGACTCAATGATGCTCCATTTTGAATTGCTGCTCTCATAGCACTCTCCCACACCTGCCTGTATAACTTTTCGAAATCTCTGGAAACTCCTGCGAAAGTGAAATAGAAACACAGCCCTTCATAGTAAAAATGGGATGCATGACATGATGCCATTAGAACTCCCTCTACATCCCTGATGGCTTTCAAAACATTTCTATAGACTCTCATAGCATCTTTCCAGAAACAGGAAATCTCTATCGTGTCAAAAATTATTCCAAGAGGAACGAATTTCGAGATATCAGAGACGTTGAACCTCTCTTTTAACCATATATCAACCGGATTATCACCAATATACTCCCCATTTGAGTTCTCAAGAATAAATTTCCTTTCTTCATCAGCCATATCTCCTTCAACGATGAAAATAGTCACAACCCCTTCAATTCCAAAGTTTTTCAGTGATTCGAGCCTATCAAAAATCCTTATAAGAGCCGGCTTGAATGCCATCATAATCTTTTTTGCATCTTCAACTGCTTCATCCATTGATTCATACTTAAAAGCAAGTTTATGCTGTTTCTCAGGAATTTTCCAGATTTTTAAAACCACCTCGGAAACAACTCCAAATATGCCTTCACTACCAATGAAAATACCTTTCAGATCGAAAGAGGCTTTTCTTGGCAGTGTTTTTGATTCCAGAATCTCTCCATCCGGCATTACAACCTTCAAATTTACAAGAACATCTTCAATATTCCCATATTTCGTCGAAAACTGCCCGCTCGCTTTCGTTGCCACCCATCCACCAACAGTCGAACAATAGAGACTCTGAGGAATGTGCCTCAGCGTATAGCCGCGGTGGTTGAGTTCATATTCAAGCTTTCCCCCAACAACCCCTGCTCCAGCCCTGACAAACAGATTCTCCTCGTCTATCTCAACACCGTTCATTGAAAGTGTTGAGAGAGCTATCCCGCCCGAAAAAGGTGTGCTTCCATTGATTACTCCACTTCCTCCACCGAAAACATAGACGGGGATTCCATGACTATTTGCAAGGCTTAAAATCATTGATACTTCTTCAGCGTTCTCAGGAAATACAACAACATCAGGGAGCGCTGGAAGAGTTCCCTTCAGAAGATGTCTGAGATAAACTGGATTGAAATCTTTCGAATAGGCTATTCTATCGGAGAGTTCTTCGGACACTTTTCTTTTTCCAAGTTGATTTTTAAGTTCCTCTGCAAGTTCTTTTGATTTTTGAGAATACCTTGACTCATGTAACACATGAAGCATAATAGAAAAGATATGGAAAACTATTTTATTCTTCTGTATTTAAACCGAGATTAATGACACTTTCAGAAGTGAAAAAATGGTTATTAGAAGAGGAGATACTCAAATCAGAGGTGCCTGATGATGCGGCAGACTGGCATTATGTCGTTGAATTTCCCGCCAAATCAAATCAGGTGGCAGATATAATCAAACCAAAAGGAAAGAACATGATACTTCTTTTGAGCGGGATCGTTCTGTCAGAACAACATTACAGAGCCTTTAATTCACTTACCCTTGAAAAAAAGAAAAATCTCATCCACAGATGGAAAATGGATCTTATATTCAGAAGGGTAGATTTCAGAATGCTCCCCGATGCCGTGAACCTGCAAAGAATTGAATTTTCACTTCCAATATTCGAGGATGAACTCAAAAAAAGCACTTTGATTGAGGGTTTAAGAGAGATATTTAAGTGCAAGCTCTACATTATCTGGAATGTCCAGTACGAATTCGACAAGTTCTCTGAACCAAATTCCATGTATCTATAACACAAGTGTGAGTTCGGGATTTAGAGACGAGTTTTAGAGTTCACTGTACTTTTTCGTAACTCCTTTTGTCTTTTCAACTGGATACTTCAAAGAATTTTTCTCCATTTTATCTACTATTGCTTTTGACAGGTCTAAGTCAAGGATATCGGCAAGTGAAAGCAAATATATTGCAATATCTGCCATTTCTTCAGCTATTTCCTCTTTATTTAGCCTAACAAGGTTTTCGATCTCCTCAACATTCTTCCACTGGAAATGTTCGAGAAGCTCAGCTGACTCAATTATGATAGATATTGCAAGATCTTTTGGATTGTGAAATTTTTTCCAATCCCTTTCATCCCTGAAAGCAGCAACAAGTTTTCTAAGATGTTCCAGCTCCAAGATATTTCAGCTCCCTACCTAGCATTTAACATTTATTGTTTCGAAAAAGCGGTATTGATTAAATCTGATTCAAATACAGCTGATTCAACAGCCATAATGTCTTCTGATTCTCTTTATACCATCAATCTTCTTTACATCTTCTTCGTTTTCCGGATCGAGTTCCACAATATAATTGTAATCCCAGAATACACTGTGTAACTCTTTTGCGAATTTTTTTAAGTGTTTGAGAGCTTTTTCTTCCTTTTTCTTATCGATCCATATTTCATAATAGGCCATAATGCACCATATTACCACGGGTGATGTGTAAATTTGTATCCACCAAGAATCATCAACAATAGGAGACTGATACCAACAACTATTCGTATCGTGGAAATTATCCACCAGTACTTGAGATACCGTTCTCTATTCTTTTCAGAAAAAACCCATCTGAGTATCCTCTCCGACAGTGTATTCCGTTCAGTTTCGATCATAAAAAATGAAATTTTTTCAGTTTTATTTAACCTCTCATGAGCCATCGAGTTTAGAGTTAAAGTTTGAATTTGTCATTTGGGTTGCAGATAGATACGGATAGAGATTTAATGGAATTGTTATTTGTATCCGATTTCAACTCAGGCTTTGGCAGCCATTTTGGCTTTAATCTTCTTAAGTCTGACTATATTTTCTCTGTCCATCTCTTCAAGTCTGAAGGATATATACCTTGCAGCCTCTTCCATTCCAGGTATTACTCTGTATTCAAGAGCGTTAACTCTTCTTTTTGTCTTATCAATTTCATCAATTAACCTTTTGAGTGTGGTTTCGATTTCTGCTACTTCAAGTACAGCATCTACAAGTTCTTCATAGGCAGTCACAACTTCATCAATCCTTGCCGTTGTTCCAATTACACCGTAGTTCCTCTCAAAAACCGGCTTTCTTACTTTCTCTCTCTTAACAACCGGAACAACAACACCCATGATGTTCTTTTTCTTAATTGAGAACTCAGGCTCAGTAGCACAAGATAGAGCTATTGATTTTATGCCCACGACACCTTCAACAGCCATTGCAATCGCGAGTTTCTCCTGAGCTTTCTCGTACTTCTCCACCATCCCCCCAATAGCCTCTTTGGCCTGTTCAAGAATTTCTCTGAACTCAACGATAAGCCCATCTCTTTTCATTTTAAGCAGAGCATGTCCTCTCTTCGATAGTTTGATTCTTCTTCTGAGCTTGATAAGCTCCATTCTGGTTGGCTTAACTTCTGCCATGGTTTCACCTGTATTTATTGTAAAAAATTAGAAATTGAATTGTGCTCAGGCCTCTTCTGCTGCAGCTTCTTCTGCTGATGCTTTTTTCTTGTAGCTGGGATGGTATTTCTGGATATATTTTGTCTCAATTTTTGTAAGCTCAGCCTCTCTCAGCATTGAAAGAAGTTCCCAACCAAGATCCAGTGTTTCTTCAATTGATCTGTCTTCGTATCTATCCTGCTGCACAAATCTTCTCTCGAATTCATCAGCAAACTTGAGGAATCTCCTGTCTCTTGGACTGAGAGCTTCCTCACCGACGATAGCGACAAGACCTCTCAGATCGACACCTTCTGCATAAGCAGCATACATCTGGTCATTCCACTGCACATGGTCATCTCTTGTAAGTCCTTCTCCAATACCCTCTTTCATCAACCTGCTGAGAGATGGCAGAACATCTATTGGCGGATAAATACCCTTTGCATGAAGCTCTCTGCTCAAAACAACCTGCCCCTCAGTAATATATCCTGTCAGGTCTGGAATTGGATGGGTTATGTCATCACCAGGCATTGTAAGGATAGGCATCTGAGTGATTGTACCTTTTCTACCCTGAATTCTCCCTGCTCTCTCATAGATCGTTGCAAGGTCAGTGTACATATAACCGGGATATCCTCTTCTTCCGGGAACTTCTTCTCTCGCAGCCGAGATTTCTCTCAAAGCTTCACAGTAATTGGTCATGTCAGTAAGGATAACAAGAATGTGGAGGTCGTATTCGTAAGCGAGGAATTCTGCTGCAGTAAGCGCCATACGGGGCGTGAGTAATCTCTCGATAGCAGGGTCGTCAGCAAGGTTCAGGAAAACGACCGCTCTCTCAAGAGCTCCAGTTCTCTCAAAGTCCTTCATGAACTGGAATGCCTCTTCGTTTGTAATACCCATAGCAGCGAAAATAACTGCAAATTCTTCTCCGGAACCTCTAACCTTTGCCTGCCTTGCAACCTGAAGGGCTATGTCATTGTGGGGTAAACCACTACCGCTAAAAATGGGCAATTTCTGACCTCTAACAAGCGTGTTCATCCCGTCAATAGCTGAAATTCCAGTCTGGATGAATTCTCTCGGATACGTTCTTGCATAGGGGTTTATGGCAGCACCAATAATTTCTCTTCTTTCTTCAGGAATTATCTTTGGTCCTCCATCAATCGGATCTCCCGATCCTGAGAGGATTCTTCCAAGCATGTCCTGTGAGCATGCAAGCCTGACAATATCACCGGTGAACCTCACTGCAGAAGATGTATCGATACCTCTTGTACCTTCGAAAACCTGAACAACAACTACATCTCTTGAAGTGTCAAGAACCTGACCTCTCTTGGTTGAGCCGTCAGGAAGCGTTATGTTGACAAGTTCTCCATAACCCACAGGTTCGGTCTTTTCGACAAATATAAGCGGACCTGCAACCTGTTTTATTGTTTTATACTCCTTCATTTGAATCACCCCAGCAAAGCTGACCTAATTTTATCTATGGCAGCCTCAAGCTTTGGTTTGTAATCCTCTTCGAGCTTTGCTCTCTCGAAGTCTTCCTTTCCCTCAACTTCTTCAATTTCGTTCACAAGTCTTCCTGCTTCAAGTGCCTTGTAGAATATGTCATTCAGCTCCTTGATCGCCTTTAGCATGTCATACTGCTTCTGGAAGCTGCAGAAGGTATCAACTGGATGATATGCATACTGCTGGAGGTAAAATTCTCTGATATATCTTGCGACCTCAAGCAGGACTCTCTGGGAGTCCGGCAGAGCGTCACTTCCAACCAGCTGAACAATCTCCTGCAGGTTTGCTTCTTCCTGAAGGATTTCCATAGCCCACCTTCTCAGTTCAACAAATTCCGGAGATACATTCTCCTCAAACCATTCTTTGAGAGCATCAAGATACAAGCTGTAACTCTGGAGCCAGTTAATAGCCGGAAAGTGTCTTCTTGCAGCAAGCTTTGCATCCAGTGCCCAGAACACCTTAACAATACGGAGAGTGTTCTGCGTAACAGGCTCACTGAAGTCTCCACCAGGCGGCGAGACTGCTCCAACAACCGTAACACTACCAATAGTTCCACCAAGCGTCTTAACTCTACCAGCTCTTTCATAGAACTCCGCAAGTCTTGAAGCAAGATATGCTGGGTAACCTTCTTCACCGGGCATTTCTTCAAGTCTACCCGAGATCTCTCTCATTGCCTCAGCCCATCTGCTTGTTGAGTCTGCCTGAACCGCCACATTATAACCCATATCTCTGAAGTATTCTGCAATTGTAATTCCAGTATAAACTGACGCTTCCCTTGCAGCAACGGGCATGTTTGATGTGTTTGCAATTAAAACTGTCCTCTCCATGAGCGGTTTACCTGTCTTTGGATCAATGAGCTCTGGAAACTCTTCAAGAACCTCTGTCATCTCGTTTCCTCTTTCACCACAACCTATGTAAACAACGATTTCAGTGTCACTCCACTTTGCAAGTTGGTGCTGTGTAACAGTCTTTCCACTCCCGAATGGTCCAGGAATCGCAGCCGTTCCTCCCTTGGCAACCGGGAAGAACGTGTCAAGAATTCTCTGACCTGTCATCAAAGGTATAACCGGAGGCAATTTCTCCTGGTATGGCCTTGCCTCTCGAACCGGCCACTTATGATAGAGTTTCAGCTCAGTTCCATTGTCCAGAACTGCAATCGTATCCTCAACCGTGAATTTACCATCATAAATTTCAGTTACAACCCCTTCAACTTTCGGAGGGACAAGAATCCTGTGTTCAACCACTTCAGTCTCCTGGACTGTTCCAATGATGTCTCCAGGTTTCAAAGCGTCTCCTTTCTTTACAGTTGGTTTGAATTCCCATTCGGCCTTTCTGCTTAATCCAGGAGCCTGAATACCTCTCGAGATAAAATCTCCACTCAAATCTCTCAACGCAGGCAATGGCCTCTGAATACCATCATAGAAAGATCTGATCAGACCCGGACCAAGTTCTACACTGAGAGGTGCGCCAGTGTTCTCAACCTTGTCACCTGGTTTGATACCTGAAGTGTCCTCGTAAACCTGAATGAGTGTTTTTTCACCTACTAAACCAACGACTTCTCCCATCAGTCCTTCTTCACCTACTCTGCAGACGTCGTACATTCTCGCCTTTACACCTTCAGCAACCACAAGGGGTCCTGAGACTCGATAAACCTCACCAATCATTCCTACTGTTTTCATTTCCATAGGTCAACACCTATCGCCTTCCTTATTTTCTCCCTAACTTCCTCAACTCCACCTTCTCCACCAACCTTTACGAAGGTTGGCTCGATACTCTCCTCAATTTTCATTTTTATTGGTATCGGTAAATTTTTATAAAAGTCATACTTGATTATTACGATCCCTTTTTTTGTCAGAACGTCCTCCACCACATCAACTACTTTGCTTTCATCAGTTACATCGACAACATTCCTGATACCAGCCAATCTGAAGCCAATATTGAATTCCGGATCACCAATAACTGTTAGCTCACTCATACTATCACCAGCTGTTCTTTAATCTTTTCAGCATCCAGACCAGCCGCTTTACCTCTGCCAATGATCCTGAGGTTGTCAACTTCAAGTTTCTTTAACAGTATGAATGCCATCACCGGAAGAACTGAGAGTGGGAAGCTGTGTGATTTCGACAGTACTTTTTTGGCCCACAGCTTGTCCAAAAGAGCTTCGATCTTTGAGAGAGATGCTTCCTCTATTGAGTCCTTAATTCCTTCCCAGAACCAGTACCCTTCAAGGGATTTTAACAGCTCATCCCACTCTAACGCAGCCAGTTTTCTTGCTTCATCTTCACTAATTTGAAGCCCCCTGGGGATGATCCTCGTCATGATCTCCTCTGCACTGGCCCCATCAGTTTTCAATCTGAGTATAGTTTTGATGTTTTTAATGTCAACTTCCATTTTGATGAAGTCGATAAAGTATTTCATGTCCAAAGTTTCTGCTTTTATACCTGCAAGCGACGTGTAATATGCTTTATCAATGTCATCCTCAAACTCACTCATCGGACATACCCTAGCCATTTTCTCCAGTGCTGGGTAGAACTGTGTCCCCTCAAAGACCTTGGCTATTTCCTCTACAGTCTCTTTAAGGAGAAGGGATTTAAAGAATTCTTCATTATATTCTCCTGCGATAATCAATGTTCCCTCAATTTCCTCAGTCGGAAAATTGAACATCTTGCCTCTGACTACATTCTTGATGTTCCAGATGTCCCATCTTCTCAGATAAGCCGCAATAAGCTCCCTCGGTAATCCCTTGGATATCCTTATAAGCTTATTATAGGTTCTTGAAAGATTTAAAGAGAGTGCATAATCGATCAAGGTTAGACCCTGATATTTGAAACCAAGTTCATCTATTTCCTTTTTGTATTCTGTCTCTTCGAGGTATCTGATCACTTCATCGAGTTCCATGTTGAGCAGCTTATTGTATTCATCAGCAGGGATGAGCTTCCTGCTCATCACCCTAACTCTTGAAACCACGTAAGCCCACTCTGATGGTCTCGTCCCTACTAGTTTTTTGAAAACGCCTACCATGCAAATCCCTTCATCCAAAAAGTATTTCCGAAACCTCTTTCATCTTCCTTTCGAACAGCGATGCAAGCATTTCGTCGAATGTCAGATTTATTCTGAACTGTCCATCATCGCTTTCAATGACTACTCCACCGATGCAATCTATGTTGCCGGCAAAGGGCATTTTTGTTATACTTTTTACTATCTCTTCATCCTGTTTGTTAGAGTAAACTCTGTAACCCTCCATCTCATTTTGTTTCAGTATTTTCTCCAGCAAGCTTTTTCTTTCATCAGCACTCATCGATTTTACCCTGTCAACTAGCTTTGTATACACCTCTTCAAGTACCTCTTTCCTCCTGTTCAGCTCTTCTCTTTTCATTTCGAGATTTATACTTGAAATCTCCTGTCTCCTCAACCTCTCTGCTTCGCTCTCAGCAGATTCTCTGGATTTTTTGAGAATGTCCGAAGCAGCCTCTTTTGCTTCAGAAAGTATTTTTTCTACCTCTTTTTCAGCCTCACTTCTGATCTCTGAAACTCTCTGGTATCCCTTTCGCGTAATCTCTTCTATTACTGGTTCTAGCGGCATTGAGTTCACCTGAAAAATTAAATGGTGTTCAGATGAACATCAGCAGGAACGAAATGACCAGTCCAAAGATAACGATAGTCTCTGGGATAACTGTCATCAAAAGACCCCTACCAAAGAAGTCTGGGTCTTCGGCCATCGCTCCTACAGCTGCCGCACCAATTCCCTGTTCACCAAGACCTGCACCAATACCTGCCAATCCTACTGCCAGACCGGCTCCAATCGCTACAAAACCTTCCACGGGCATTTTTCTCACTCCTCCTTCGTAAATTTTCTAATTTTTCCAAACGGAATATATCTTATTCCACCACCCTCAAAGAACTTAACAAAGTGCTCCACATAGTGGAGTCGCAAACTCTGCAACCCGGGATCAAGAATTCCGAGCAGCAGATTAATGAAGTGTCCCAGCAGGAATACAATTATTCCCGCTATAATACCTACTATCCCCGCAGGGAACAGCATTTCCAAGACCATGTAGTTGAAAGCAATTGCAAAACCAACACTAGCAAGACCCACAGCAAGCAATCGAGCATAGCTGATCGTGTTGCTGAGAAGAGTAAGATACTCTATAAGGAACATCGCTCCTTCTCCCATCACTGTCAGCACAGCCCAGATGATTATGAGCGGTGCTGCGATGTAGTATGCAAAGTTTGGTGCAAAGGCAAATGCTCCACTCATCTGATTAATAATGAATCCTGTGATTATGAAACCAATCGAGATGAGTGCCAGAAGCCAGTTGAGTTTTTCATAGACTGCATGTTTCCAGCCATGTTCCTTTGCAACATTGAGAATACCAAAGATGTAACCAACTGCCATATGAAGAATACCAATGGCAATCGTTAGCACGAGAATTACTGGAGCGTTTTCAAGCCTGTTAACGTGTGGGAAGTGTTTGAAAGCTTCATTATGAGTGAGTTCTGCCAAAATGCTATGCTCACCGAAAAGTTCGAATCCGAAAATCTCACCGTATACAAAACCAAATACTATAGTCGAGACTGCCGAATAAATCAATATATTGAGCAAATCCTGCCATCCAGGTGTTTTGAACTTCGTTTTCAACCATGCACCCAATGCGAGGATTATAACACCATAACCAATATCACCAAGCATAAAACCGAACATCAATGGGAAGATTATTGCCATCAGAGTTGTTGGATCGACTTCATGGTATCTGGGAGTCGTGTAGGTAAGCGTGAGGAGTTCGAATGGCTTGGCAAATCTTGGATTTTTAAGTGCTGTTGGGGGCTTGTATTTCTCATCAGATATCTGCTCCACAACAACCTTTCCAGCAGTAGCTTCCTGAACCCCTCTTTTCACTTGATCAAATTTCTCCTTGGGAACATAACCTGTAAGCACAAAGGCAAATTTAGATACTGCTGCTTTAAGTGGCAGCTCATTTTTCTCAAGCTCAATTGAAAGGTGTTCCTCTAGCGCAAGCATCAGATCCAGATTTTCTTCTTCAAGCTTGCTCACCTCAGCCCTCAATGACTCTATTTTTTCACGAAGCACCTTTTGTCGTTCTTCTATTTGAGAAATTCTTTCTTCGTAACTTCCCTCAAAGTCCGGAACCGCTATTTCCCTGTATCCAAACTCCTGAATGACCTTGAAAACATCCTGTGCGTAATCTTTCTTGACGAATATCGCCCCTACAAACTCCTTAGCGTATTCACTTATGAAAATCTCGAAATCCTTGGTCAATTCAAGTATTTTTTCAAGTGGATTCGCGCTGAAATAACCCACAAACACTTGAAGGTTTTTATAGCCTTTCAGTAAATTAACAGGAAGTCCCAATGCCTTGAGAGGGTCAAGCACCTTCCTTTCATCTTCCAGTCGTCTCAGCTCCTCTTCCGCAGACCTTATTTCCTCAAGTATAGACGATATTTTCCCTTCAAGCTCTGAAATTTTCTTTTCAAGGACCGAATCAAGCTCACTTACGCTGTATATCTGCTTTGGTTCATAAGATGCATCTACCTTTGCATACGAGAGCAGTGATCTAAGAGTGACTAAAAATCTTGAGGCTTTCGATGCGCCTTCAAGAGGCTGACCCAACTGAAAATAGGGATCTTCCTCAGAAAAGTCTTCAATGTGCATCACGTTAAGTTTATGTAAAACTTCTGCTGTGGTTTTGAAGTTATCCTTTGAACCCACTATGGAGACTTTTACCATCTCCACAGGCTTGAACATTTAGACCAACCTCACAAACTCTTCGTAAAGAAAATTGACAGCCTGGTCAACCTTTGCTTTTCCTCCAGAAACGGTCTGATTTATTTCTTTGAGTCTTTTCTCCTTAATTTCCAACTTTTCTTTTTCTATTTCAGCCTTTGCCTTTTCGATTACCTCACTCTTGATTTTTTCAGCCTCTTTCTCTGCATCAGCAACGATTTCCCTTGCTTTTTCTTTGGCCTCGAGAATCTTTTTCTTTTTCTCTTCTTCAGCAGCTTTGATATCGTTTTCAACTTTCTGCTCTACTTCTTTAATTTTTAGGAGTATCTCTGATTTTTCCATGCCCACACACCCCACTCATAAGATTAACGGGATTCTCCGAGATTTCGAAGTTCCCCCAATTATCCCTTGAATGATTTTGAATGAAGTATTTAAACTTTATTCTTTTTAACTGTCAGATAATGGTAATCCAAGAATCCTTCATTTAAAATTATAAAAAATTGCACCCCACACGATTACAATAGGTTCAGAAAGACTACATCCCCTTTTTTAAGCTCTATCATCCCCTCATTTACCACTAAATACCCATTTACATATATTAAATTCCTGAAAAATCCAGTTTTGTTCGTAAGTGGTTTAGCTTCAGCATTTGCAGTGTTGAAATACACTGGCACAAAACACGTAAATGATGAGTTTAATGGAATGTTCTCACTTATATGTCCTTTCATAAGTTTTTCTTCCTCTACCAACATCTTTAAAACTGCTGGCTTAACATACAAACACAGCCCCGCAAAACATGCTGAGGGTGAACCAGGAAGTGAGAAGATCGGTATTTTATCAATCAATCCGAAAATTGTAGATTTTCCAGGATATATCTTACTTTTCGAAAATAAAACCCTGCCCCAGTTGGAGATAAAATCCAGCATGAGGTCTCTTTTTCCAGCAGATGTCCCTCCCGTAGTTACGACCATATCAATCCCTTCAAGACTTCCGATAGTTCTCTCCAGGTGTTCCATATTGTCCGCTACAACATCAAAAACCAGAGGTTCACATCCCCATTTTTCAAGAAAAAGTGAAACCATAAGCCCATTACTCTCCGGAATCTTCTCTTCATTCCTGACTTTATTAAAATCTCCTGTTAACTCATCTCCCGTAGGAATTACTGCGATTTTTGGCTTTCTTAATACTTTCAATGTACTTATTCCACAGTTTCTGAGCAACACAATATGAGTTCGAGTTATCTTAGTTCCTTTTTTAAGTACTGTTTCACCCTTTTCAATATCTTCCCCCTTTCTTGATACATTTTGCCATTTTTCAGGCTTTTCTGTAAAAAAAATTGTATTATCTTTTTTTAATACATCTTCGTATTTTAAAACACAATCCGCACCCTCAGGAAGCCTGTCTCCGGTGTTTACCCAAACACAACTGTTTCCACTAATTTTGTCCAGTATTTTCATTGAATACCTTTTTTCAGAGACTGTAATAGATTCCGAATTCAAAGCATAACCATCTACTCTCGAAAAATCAAAGGGTGGTATGTCAAGCTCTGATTTTACATCCTCTGCAATTAACTTTTCCAAAGATGCTTCAACGTTCACTTCTTCAAAATCACTGTTACCAAAGGGTTTAATTCTGGAAAGAACCAGATTGAGTGCTTTACTGTACGAGGTCATATTCAATATTCCTGATTCAACCACCACTCACGGGTGGAAATATCGCTACTGTATCTCCCTCTTTCAGCTCTGTTCCAAGACCTTCCAAGTTGTTGATGTGTCTGCCGTTCACCATAATATGGACATATTCCCTCAGCTTTCCAGTGTCAAAAAAAAGTGGTTCCAAGCTGCTGTACCTTTCGACCAGAGCATTGAGAAGCTCACCTACAGTTTTAGCTTCTATTTCCACTTCCTTTGCCTTGGCAGCCTCTCTGAAATTAGCAAAAAGCTTAACCTTTACCATCGCTATAATTTGATCATACTGGTATAAGAGCATAACGGCTGTATAACCGGCCGACAATATGGTGAGAGAGCAACAACTCCAAGATCAGGACAGAAATCAAAGATTTAACATGTTATTATTTTAGCAAGGCTATTTCTGTCCAAAAAATCTTTGATATAGTTATAAACATTCGGTGACACCCAGTAAACCCTTTTCCATCCACCCTCCCTTTTTAAGAATTTCTTACTCTTAAGATAAGCATAACTTATCCCGACAAAGCCCTGAACCTGCTGGCCGATTATTATTTTCTCCATTTCGTCAAAAGTCAAACCAATAGGTGTTTTCCCATTATAATCACGATCGACAATACCAAACGCATCTCTATCTGGATCATAGAATATTATCAACTCAGGATAGAGACCTGTTGATGGCGGGTTATTTAAAACAGAGTGAATAGACACTCTACCTATTTTTCCTCCAGTTTTAAGGTTCAAAGTTTTGTTCACACCGCTGAACTCGCCCTCATCAATCTTTTCACCCTTTTCTACTCCAGAATAATAGTTTACTATTCCGAGTTCTTCTGCAGCTTTAGCTTCCACCCACGTTGTTCCACAGGGAGATGGTCTTTCTGGAGATATAACACACCCATGATTCGGAAGGTGATACTGACAGGAGGTGCAGATGTAGAATCTGTCAACCTCTTCCTCAGTCCTTCTAAAGGATTCCTCTCTGGCTTCATGAATTCTCTTTGAATGTTCAATGAGCTTTTTAAATTCACCCTCATCTGCAATAATTCTGACTCTAACTCTATTTATTACAGGTATTTTCCTGAATGACTCATAAAGAATTTCCCCGATGCAGTCCAGTGTTAACCTGCTGAAGGTATCTTCAGAGATTTTAACCACAATATGTTCTTTCCTGAACCTGCATTCTACCCCTTTAATTTTATTAATTACCTCACCGATTAAAGATTCCAGAGCTGAGGCAGATTCTTCACTCAAACCATCAACAAGAATGTGAAAACCGATATGGCTGATTTCCAAATCTTTCAAACTCACCTGGTCTGATTTACCAGGATAAACGATTTCTATACCATCCTCAAAATAATTAGATACCTCAACAAGCTCAAATCCCTTTAAAGTATAACCCTCAACTCTTTCTCCTGCATAAACCTCATCAACCTCAATACAATCACCTGCAACATTTATTTTCGATGGATCAACATATCTCTGAATCATAAAACTCCATTTGCAGGAAAGTATATTTTATTATCTCCATTATTGTTACTCCAGAAACTTTGACGCCACCAAATATCCTTCGCCTTGAAGGGGCTTTACAGACCGTCGCTAACTTATGATTTTAACCGTGAGATGAATTAGGGAGCTGGTTCATCACTCTCGCAACACTCAGGAATATCCTGTATCTCCTGCATCGAGCTAACAGCTCCTCAGTGTGCAGAACGAACTCATTGCTTCCATGCTGACGACGGGTTGTGAAAATTAATACCCAACAGGGATGAAATCCCTGGAAGCAATCTCCTGGTTTTAGTCGAGGGAAGCAAAACCAAAAATAAAAGAGTTGGATGTGATATGAAAGGGCAAAAAATAAGATGCAAAAAGAAGAATATACTTTCATGAAACAGGTTGGAATTATCGGGAGTTCATTTTGCGGAGAGGAACTTTACGGTATTGCTTACAGGGTTGGCGAGTTGCTTGCAGAAAAAGGATACATTGTTATTAATGGTGGTCTTGGGGGTGTGATGGAGGCGAGTGCAAAAGGTGCAAAAGAGAAGGGGGGATTCGTTATCGGGATAATTCCTTCTGCATCTAAGAGAGATGCAAATCAATTTTGTGATGCTGTTATCGCAACAGATATGGGTCATGCAAGAAACATGATAATCGTCCATTCAAGTGATGCCATAATAGCGGTGGGTGGTGGATTCGGGACAATTTCGGAGATGGCTATTGCACTGAAAGAAGGAAAAAAAGTAATCGCCATATCACCAGAAATTAGGCTTCCAGGATTGATAATAGCAGAAAACGCAGAAGAAGCAGTTAAAATGCTGGACTGTAAAAAAGGCTAAATAGACTGCAAATACGTATCAAAAAATTCAGGTTTGAATCTATTCAAAAACCTCAAATACTTTATTCTACCACTCCTTTGCCCTTCTGAGGAACCACACTTCCATTTTAATACAGTTCTGAGCTTCACACTCAAATTCTCTACAACCAAAACACGGAGGGAGGCCAGTAAGGTCCTCCATTCTTTCCATTATTGCCTGCAAACTCAGTTCTTCTTCCTTTTCCTCCTCGATTTCAGCATCAGCAGGGACTATTTTAAAGGTTTTTACACCATCTACAACTACTTCAAGCCTTCTTATGATATCTTCTTTCTCAAGTTTCCTTAGAATTCTAGAGCACTTACTACTATCTATGTTGAGCTCCTTCCATAAATCCTTTTGGAGAATAGAACCTTTTTTTTCAAGGATTTGTATTATTTCATCCCTTGTGTCCATTCTAGTTTACTCTCCTACTGTTCGTAGGGCTGAATTAGGATTACATTGTTGCCTCTAAGGACAATATTTCCGAGATTTCTTAATTTTTCATCCTCCCGGTATTCTGTTGCATTGCTAAGATGGAGATTCATATAATCATCAACACTCTCCAGCCTGCCTACGAGATCGCTCTCTTCTCCTTTCATTTCCACTCTGACCATTTTTCCAATCAAAGTTTTTACCATCTGGTTTGGTAGCATTCTATCACCTCATTTTTTCCACTTTTTTTCAATTGTTCAACCAAATATTTTAGTATTATGGTGTTCTTGTGAGTATAATGCCAATTTTTTCTTACATTAACTGGCAAACAAGGTTTTGTTGAATATCAAAAACAGTATATATACCTTTCTGATAATCACGTTCATGGAAATCCTTGTGACAGGTGGTGCAGGTTTCATCGGTAGCCATGTAGTAGATAGACTTATTGAGAAGGGTGAAGAGGTCATTGTAGTTGATAACCTCTCATCCGGGAATATTGAATTCGTGAACGATAGGGCCAATTTTGTTAAAATGGATCTCATACACGATTCTGATAAACTTCATAGATTGCTTAATAATGTGGATTTTGTGTGGCATATCGCTGCTAATCCTGATGTGAGAATCGGTGAGCAGAGTCCTGAAAAAATTTATGATAACAACATACTTGCAACCTTCCTGTTACTTGAGGCAATGAGGAAAAGTCAAGTTAAGAATATAGTATTCACATCCACATCCACGGTTTATGGAGAGGCTGAAGTTATCCCCACACCTGAAGATTACCCGACAGTTCCGGTATCAATATATGGAGCATCAAAATTAGCCTGTGAGGGGCTCATCTCATCCTACTGCCACACCTTCAATATGAAAAGTTGGATTTATCGGTTTGCGAATGTCATAGGGCGGAGAAGCAATCACGGAGTTATCTTTGATTTCATAAAGAAGTTGAAAAATAATCCCGATGAGCTTGAAATACTGGGAGACGGTGAGCAGAACAAATCATACATTTACATTGATGATTGCATAGATGCGATGTTTTATGGACTGAGGGAAGATAAGGCTGTAAATATCTTCAATATAGGTAGTGAAGATCAGATAAGAGTAAAAAGAATAGCTGAAATCGTTTCAAAAAACATGGGATTAAACCCAGTATTCAAATTTACTGGTGGAAAAAGAGGGTGGAAAGGAGATGTTCCTGTTATGCTGCTATCGATTGGGAGACTAAAAAAACTGGGGTGGCGACCTAAATACAATTCAGAGGAGGCTGTAAAAAGAGCCGTGTATGATATCCTTCAGGATTTTAATTGATTTTAAAGATTTGACAGTATTCTTAGTGATTTTACCTTGATAATGTTATGAATGAGAACACGTTATTACAGAATGCTCCCCTATCAGCATTCCAATTAATCTTCAAGTTCATCCAGTAAAAGTTCTCTGAGATTTATTCCATGTGTTTCCTTTACAACGTTGAGAACTATCATTGTATAAGTTTTCATCACATGTTCCATGCCTGCAATCTTTTTTACAAACGTGTTCAGTGTTTCTCTGTCCCTGAATTTAGCAACAAGCATCATGTCAAACTCCCCAGTAACATCATAGAGAGCAGTTACATTTGGCTCCTTTGCAATCGTTTTTTCAATTTCAACGAGGTGTCCGCCCTCAGCAGTAACACCGATTACAGCTATCAAATTGAAACCCAATTTTGAATGATTTATCACAGGAATGAATTTTTCAATTACTCCAAGCTTTTTCAGTTTGTTTATCCTATTGTAAACTGTCCCTTCTGCCACTCCAAGCTTTTCTGCAATCTCTCTGAGGCTTTTTCTTGCATCATCCTGAAGCTCAATCAGAACCTTAATATCAAGGTTGTCCAATTTATCGACCATGTTGAAATTAAAACTTTGAAATATTTTTAATTTTCCATGTCACCAGCTGAATAAATCACCATCTATCGCCTGACTTTTTCAGATTATTCAATTATCCGATTACTCCGGTACGAATTTCGTCCCATAATATATGATACCAGCATCTCCTTCCTCAAAATATTTTCTAAAGGCTTTAACCACTCGCATTCCCACTTCAACCCTATCTGGATCACACACAACCTGAGAAGTTATCAGCGGTCCATCATCCAGCTTTATGAGGGCTACAACATATGGCTTTTGTAATTTGAACTCATCTGGAGAATCATAAACCACTGTATAGCTGACAACAGTTCCTCTTTCACCGAAATCAATTTCTTTAATCCTGCTTCTCCTTCTACAAACCGGACAGAGATTTCTCGGCGGATAAAATTTTGAACCGCAGCTTTCACATTCACTTCCAACAATATCATATCTGTATTTTATTTTCCTCCAGAATCTCGGCAACATTTATCTCACCTCAAAAATCGTAACTACTGCAGTAGCGCCCGTCCCACCTATGTTAAGGGATAAACCAGTTTCCGCATCAACCTGCCTTTTTCCAGCTTTTCCTCTGAGCTGATATGTGATTTCAACTGCCTGTCTTATCCCAGTAGCTCCAACCGCATGACCACAGGATTTCAGACCTCCGCTGGTGTTAACTGGAAGTTCGCCATCGAGCTCCGTAATACCCTCTCTTATAAGGGTTGCTCCCTTTCCTTTCTCAACAAATCCCAAATCTTCGTATGCCAGTATCTCTGCAATTGTGAAAGAATCATGGACCTCTACTACATCTATATCCCGCGGAGTCATTTTAGCAGTTTTATAAGCGAGTTCAGATGCTTTTCGAACAGCCTCCATGGTTGTTATATCTTTTCTGTTCTGCAGAGCGAGGTAATCACTCGCCTGAGTACATGCAGTGATGTAAACGGGCGAATCTGTTAATTGTCTGGCAACTCTTTCATTTGCAATTATCACCGCCGCAGCCCCATCACTGAGCGGAGCGCAGTCAAGTAATCTCAGCGGATCGGCCACAAACGGAGATCTCATAACATCTTCAACTTTTATTTCCCTTCTGAACTGTGCTTTTGGATTTAGAGCTCCATTTCGATGATTTTTAACACTCACCATTGCTAAATCCTCGGGAGTGGTGTCATACCGTATGAAATGCATTCGAGCAATGAGAGCATAGAGTGCCGGTAGTGTTGCTCCAACAAATCCTTCCCATTCTCTGTCGGCCGATGAGGCCATAATGTCTGTTGTCATCTCCGAACCAACATCTGTCACTTTCTCAGCACCTGCAGCGATCACAATATCATGAACTCCAGAAGCCACAGCAAGATATGCCTGCCTCAGTGCCAGTCCTCCACTTGCATCAGCTCCTTCAACCCTTGTGGAAGGGACATTTAGCTCAGCAAGTCCTGAATAATCTGCTATGAGTGCTGCAATGTGCTCCTGATCGAGATATCTACCGCCACTCATATTTCCCACATACATCGCCTCTATTTCCTTCCCTTCAAGCCCTGCATCTTCAATAGCCTCAACTCCAGCACTCAATACTATATCCCTAAAGCCTCTATCCCAGAGTTCGCCAAATTCACTCTGCCCAACACCGATAATCGCTACCCTTTCCATGCAGATCACCTCAATTTTATTTTCTTCCTGAGTTTCAGGTAGGTGCTGTAATCAACATGAACTCCACTGTTGATTTTATCCCATACAGAGGGTTTTCTTGGAAATTCTTCAATATTCTCCGTCACTACAATTGAGAATGCATCGCTTCCAGCCCCGGAGCCAAAAGATACAAGTAGTATCCTGTCACCGGGCTTTGCAACATCAAGAATGGCTGAAAGACCAAGAATTGATGATCCAGAATAGGTATTGCCAACGTATCTGACCACCAGACCCTGCTTTATTTGCTCATCAGTGAATCCAAGAATTCTCGCAACCCTTACAGGGAATTTTCCATTTGGTTGATGAAAAACCGCATAATCAAAATCAGATGGTCTGTAACCGAGATTTTCCATCAATTCTTTTGCTGCCGATGTTACATGCCTGAAATAGGCAGGTATGCCAGTGAACCTACCTCCATGACTTGGATATGGTTGTCCTTCCCTCCTCCAGAAATCAGGGGTGTCTGAAGTAAAAGATGATGTGGCTTCAATTTCTGCAATCAAATTATCTGAACCTATTATAAAAGCAGCACCACCGGCCGAAGCTGAATACTCAAGAGGATCTCCAGGGGCACTCTGACTGGTGTCAGATCCGATTGCCAGCCCATATTTGATCATCCCAGACTTTACCATACCCATACATGCTTGAATGCCGGCAGTGCCTGCTTTGCACGCAAACTCAAAGTCCGCAGCATGAAAATTATTACCAGCTCCTATTGCATCTCCCACAACTGTTGCTGTGGGTTTAACAGCATACGGATGACTTTCAGAACCCACAAAAATCGCTCCAATTTCTAAAGGATTTATTCCCGCTCTTGCTATCGCCTCTCTTGCCGCTTCAACAGAAATCGTTGCGGTGTCCTCATCCAGATCAGGTACACTCTTCTGATAAACACCAAGCCCACCTTTAACATTCTGTGGATTTTCACCCCAAACTCTGGCAATTTCCTCAACCCTAATCCTGAACCTCGGAATATATGTTCCATAAGAAGCTATTCCAGATTTCATTTAACATACCTCCTCAAATTTCTTATAATCTCATGAATGGGAGTTTCAGAAACCATCAAAGGTATCTTTTCAACCTCTGAAATTTTTATTGCTATTTCATCAACCAATTCTGGCTTTAAACCATGCAAAACCACCAGTGCCGGTTTAAAATTGGCAACCCTTACTGCAACGAGTGGAGATCTACCAGTTGAGACTTTCGTGAAAATTAATGCCCTTTCAGATGTGAAACCATACAATTTATAAAAATCATAAGAATTGAGTTTAATTATTGCCCCAAGACTGTCAATAACAGTATGACCATTCACCTGCTTTTCAAAATCATTAACAGGAACGCCTTCAATTATCTCAACAAAATCTCGTGAAGAGATTGGATTATTGTATTCTTTCATATCGATAATAACATCAAGATTGAAACCATGTAGTAATTCCCTGTATCTCGATACTGTTCTGTATCCCCTCTCACCATCTATAGACAGCAATGCCTGAATAACTTTACGAATGAATGCTATTCCCGGAGATTTCCTTCTATCTCCCTCATAATCGCTTATCACGGATGGAGAAACTCCAAGTCTGGTTGCAAGCTCCTTCTGTGTTACCTCAAATATCATTCTCCACTTTTTTATGGTCTTTCCAGGATGATTGGAGAAAATTATATCTCCCGATATCTTATCGATTAGCAGTCTAACAGTATCATCCATGCGATAAAGATAACCCGCCTCCTTATAAATTTATCGAATTATCGAACCTGTATTCGTCAATTGACTAATTCATTGAAATCAAAAATCATCTGTCCCAGCTCTCCAAGCAATTCACGTCCCCTTTCAATTTCTCCAGTATCAATACAGACCACTACCAAACCAAGAACTTTCAGAAGTGATTCCATAAAGTCGGCATCGATAATGATTCCATTTTCCAGCTTTCTTGATTTGAGTAACTTTTCACGGAATTCTGTAAGTTCCCTTTCCATGTCCAAAACCCGACAGGAAAATTTTTAAGTTCTTTCCACCAAAACTCCTCATCTGGTCTTTGAAATTATTGCTTTAATGATTAAGCATAAAATTATCAGGGCTGGAGGTGTAAAAAATGAAAGTCTGGATTGTGGGTGCATACGGGATTGTTTCAACCACCGCAATGGTTGGAGGGAAAAACTTTGAAAAAGGATATAATGATTATACTGGTCTGGTTTCAGAACTTCCTTTCTTTGAGAGAATTAAAGAATATACTCCTGCTAAATTTGATTTTGGTGGGCATGAGATAAGATTGAAAGAAAATGCATATGACGCAGCCCTTGAACACTGGGAGCTAAACAGACACTTTGACCTGAGGCTCCTTGAAAACGTGAGAGATGAGCTTGAAAAGATAGAGGCAAAGACTGGAACTGCAATTAATGGTGGGTCAGGATTGAACGAGCTCGGGAAGTTATCCACACTTGAGTCCGAGGGTTACAATTTAAGGGAGATTGTAGATATCCTAATTTCAGATATGAAAGAGTTTGCAGATGACAATACCGTCGTCCTCAATATTGCCTCAACCGAACCAATGATCAAATACAGCGAAGAGTACCACAGCACCCTCGAAGGTTTTGAACGAGCTATCGATGATAACAGGATAGAGTTTATCCCCGCAAGCCTTTTATATGCCTATGCAGCCTTAAAACTGGGTTTACCCTATGCCAATTTCACTCCAAGCGTTGGATCGAGTATTCCGGCTTTAAAAGAGCTTGCAGTGAAAACCAAAACACCACATGCTGGAAACGATGGAAAAACTGGTGAGACTCTGATTAAAACAACGCTTGCTCCGATGTTCGCCTACAGAAACCTGAAAGTTCTGGGATGGATGGGCTACAACATACTTGGAGACTATGATGGAAAGGTTTTGAGCCACACTGATAATAAGGAGAGTAAGGTCATAAGTAAAGACAGTGTTCTGGAAAAAACACTTGGATATTCACCATACAGCATAACCGAGATTGAATATTTCCCAAGCTTGGCTGATAACAAAACAGCCTTCGATTTCATACATTTCCAAGGATTTTTGGGCACAAAAATGAAATTCTATTTCATCTGGGATGCCATTGATGCAATTGTGGCTGCTCCACTGGCCCTCGATATTGCAAGATTTCTCCTCTTTGCTAAGAAGAAAGGTCAATATGGTGTAATTAAAGAGCTTGGATTCTTTTTCAAGAGTCCCATGGAGACAAATGTCGTCAACACACACCAACAGTTCGAGATGCTCTGCAAATGGTATTCGGGGCTTCTGGATTCTTAGTTTTTTAAATTAATTAAATAATATTTATTCAATTAAAGTAGGATCAGTCATACAATAGTCAGCCATACAATAACTTAATCAATGTGGGCGGGACACGAAGTCAAGCTCTCTCCCGACATCGAAGCTTCTGCCTGGAAGGCTGAGAGGGCTGTCTATCTCGGTAGATGAGATCTTGCGAAAGCTAGGAGTGGTTCACTAACAATTCTAACAATTAATTTAATTCAAATAGAATAAATATTTGGTATTCGCGACTGGCTGCAGAAAAAGATGATTCATATCCAAGAACTAATCCTCATAACCGTAGTCGTAATACTCTTCTTCCTCAAACTCATCGATCTCCATTTTCTGAGTATCTTCAACCTCCTCACTTGTAAGATCATCTATACTAAAAATTTCGTTTGTATCAAGTACATGAAGCATTCCTTTCTGAACAACCATAACAAGATTGCAAAGATCACAGTTTATTTCCATACCCTCATACATGTCCGTTAACTCAAGTTCCTCCCCACAGGACGGACATCTAATTAGTTTCACTACCATCTTTCGAAAAGGTGAAATTCTCAAATAAAAGCTTTTCTCAAAAAACCACGATATGATTTCGGCTTCAAATGCCTACCCAGTTGCAAAACTGATCGAGTTAATTTAAAAAGATAAATATAAAACGTTTGATGGATACAAGGTTACCACCAGTAATTACTGACTATTAGAGAAAACTATAAATATTTTTTTACTGACCAGTCAGTCAAATGAAAGATGATATACTCGAAGCTGCTTTGCAGGCATACACAACAAAACCAGCCCAAAATGTTACAGTAGATGAGATTGCAAAACTGGCAGGAGTTTCCAAAGGAGTGATTTTTTATTACTTTAAGAATAAAGACAATTTGGAGAGAGAGACTCTAATTTACTCCATCAAAAAATACTTAGGTGAGGGAATAAACAGCATTGCTGATTTTATTGACGTTAGTCTCAAAATAATAGCCGAGACTCCATCACTTGTAAGATTCTGGCAGTATGTGTATGAGAAAGAAGTATATTCTAGAGATCCGAGTTTTGTTCAAAATTCTTTTAAAGAAATAATAAATGAAGTTGCTTTTCTTCTTAAAAGTGAGGGTGTAAAAAACCCAGAGAAGACTGCTATAATTTTAATGGCCATGCTTGATGGTCTGGCGATTTATTCCACCTTTTTAGATTTGGGGAGAGTAGAGGATTTTGAAAGTATTATTTCAGAGTTTATAGACTGCAGGAGGGTAAGGAGATGAGAAAAGTTGTTTTTGTACTTTTAATTTTGAGTGTTATAGCAGTGAAAGTAACAGCACAGCCTATTATAGCCGTCAACCACCATACAGTGCCTGAAAATCCTAAGGTTGGTTATTTTATCCTGAGTATCGATGTGTCCAATGCTGGAAGTGATGTGAAAAATATTGAATTGCGGGTATATGAGAACGAAAGAAATTTTGCTTTGATAAGCAATGGTAAGGAAGTATCAAGTCTGTACCTAAATTTAGGAGATCTATCATCCGGAACTACTTCTGCATCTTTCAAGGTTTTTGCACAGGAATCTGGAATTTATCAGCTGAATGTAAAGCTGAAGTATAGTTATTCTGTTAACAATACAAGTCGTATAGGATATATTGATAAAATTATTGCAATAATTGTTTCAGAGAGACCGAATTTTATAGTTGATGGGAGTCTGGCAATTAAGCCTTTAGAGAGTAAAAATTTAGGTCTTAAGATTAGAAATATTGGTGGAAAAGCTAAAGAAGTGAATATAAACTTTGAGACTCCTGAAAATGTGATATGTGATGCTAATTTAGCTTTTGATAAATGGAATGCTAATGAGGAAAAAGACGTTTTCTTTAAATTAATAGCCAATAAAAACGCTGAGGTCGGAGCTCATTTTTTAATTCTAAAAATTAGCTATACAGATGAATTTGGAAACAAAAATACCCAAAGAATCCCTGTTACATTGGAAATTTATGGAGAGCCGAGGTTGGTTTTATCAGGATTTTCACTGAACCCGGAGAGGATTTACCCGGATTCAGAATTTGTTCTTGAAGCTTTAATTGAGAACATCGGGGTTGATGAGGCAAAAAACATAAAGGCTGAATTGGAGATTCCAGAGACCTTTTTTGGAGAGAAAGAGAGATTCATAGGAAGCCTAAAAAGGGATAGCGTTGCAAAGACCGAATTCACACTTAACGTCAATAACAATACCGAGAGTGGAAGTTACACTTTCACAATAAATTTAGAGTATGAAAATGCAAAAGGGAGTAAATACTCCAATTCCTACGATTTTCAGGTTTTTGTCAGCAAACTGGGAATCATAAGTTTAGATATTGCTGGAGTATACACATCACCTCAAACAATTACTGCAGGAGACAGGTTTAAACTATCATTGCAAATTGAAAACAGCGGTAAGCAGAATGCCAAGGCTCTCAGTATTAAGCTTTTGTTGCCTGAGGGTTTTGAGGGGAGAGACAGCTATTTCATTGGAGGTTTGGAAAGTGGTGATTCCGCTACTGCAACCTTTGAGCTCAAAGCTGGAAGTTCTGGAAAACACACAATAAAAGCAATTATAACCTACGTGGACTCAAAATTTGAGAAGTATACGGTTGATAAAGAATTTACCCTTTACATTTTTCCGAAGAGTTATATAGGAATCTACGCTGTTGCTGCGTTCATTATAGCCTTGGGTGTGTTTTACTACTGGAGGGTGAGGAAGAAGTAGATGCTGAGGCTTGAAGACGTCTGGAAAATTTACAAAATGGGCGTTGTGGATGTAATAGCTCTAAAGGAGATTAACCTAGAAATCGGAAAAGGTGAGTTTATAGTAGTTCTCGGACCATCAGGGTGTGGCAAAACAACACTATTAAACATAATAGGAGGAATAGATACGCCTACAAAAGGCAGTGTTACATTTAACAACGTCAACGTATCAAAATTGGATGAGAATAGCTTGACAATGCATAGAAGGAAAAACATAGGTTTTATTTTCCAGTTCTTTAACCTAATACCAACTTTAACTGCCAGAGAAAACGTTATACTTGCTGCTGAGCTCGTTGAAAGACCTAAGAGTGTTGAGGAGGTTCTGGAAATAGTTGGATTGAAGCAGAGAGCAGATCATTTTCCATCTGAACTGAGTGGCGGTGAGCAGCAGAGGGTTGCAATTGCAAGAGCATTGGTAAAAAATCCACCATTGATTCTAGCGGATGAACCTACCGGCAGTCTGGATTTTGAGACGGGCAAAAAAGTGCTGAAAGTTATGAGAGAGATAAACAGGACTGAAGGTATAACATTCATCCTTGTTACGCACAACTCAGTAATCGCAAGCATGGCGGATAGGGTAATTTACCTGAAAGACGGAAAAATAGACAAAATCGTCGAAAACGAGAGCCCAATTGAAGCTGATGAGCTTCACTGGTAAAGTATGAGTATATTAAACTGATGAAGTATGAACACATTAAATTTGAAGGTTATCAGAGATATTAAAGCACAAAAAGGAATGTTCTTAGCTGTTACTTTCATCATATTCTTAGGAATAGCAATATTCTCCTCATTCTACATGGCATATCTAAACTTAAAAGACACTTACAATTATTTTTACGATCAAACAGATTTTGAAGATATTTCAATTGAGCTCAATAATGCACCAAAAGAGATCATTAAGGAAATTAAAAAGATTAACGGCGTCAGAGAGGTAGAGGGGCGATTATCGGTTAAGGGCATCATAAGCATACAAAATCAGCATGCTGTCCTAAAGCTGATTTCAATTCCATATAAGCAGCCTGAAGTTGATAAACTGGTTGTTGTTGAGGGAGATTATATCCCTAAGAATTCCAGATCTCTATTGCTTTTGAAGAAGTTCGCCGATTATCACAACCTAAAAGTTGGAGATGTTGTACATGTTAGCATAAATGACAAAAAGTTGAGACTAAAGGTGGCTGGACTCGTTTACAGTCCCGAGTATATTTGGGTTGTTGAAGGGAGCGAGATAATGACCTCTCCAAGAACCCTGGGGATTGCCTTCGTGCCTTACAAAGTTCTGGAAGAGCTTGGATACAGTGATAGAATAAACGAGGTAAAAATCACAGTTTATGATAGAGAGAATAAAGATGAGATCCTTAATAAAGCTTTTAGAACGCTTAAGGCTTACAACATAAAAAATTACTACACCTCTGAGGATCAACCAAGCAATAAAGTGTTACAGATGGATCTGGACGGGTTTAAACAATTAGCAATTTTATTTCCATCATTCTTTCTGCTGATTTCAATATTTGCAGTTTATGTTTTGTTGACCAGATTAATCAGAGAGCAAATTGGTAACATTGCTGTTTTAAGGGCTTTAGGGCTGTCTAAACAAGCAGTATTGCTGCATTACCTAAAACATTCCTTATTTATGGGCATGTCAGGCTCAATCTCTGGCATTATTGTTGGATACATTTCAGCAGTCATTCTAACAGCCCAGTACACGTCAGTTCTAAATATCCCATACTACGTTGCAAAACCCCATTACAATATAATGGTTTATGGGTTTTTGGTTGGCTTAACAACACCATTAATCTCAGGCTACATAGCCGCAAAGAATGCAGCAGGAATTGAGATTACTCAAGGTTTAAGGGGTTATGTTGAACAGGCGTTTAAAGGTATAGATATTGAGAAATTTATCAAAATGCCTGTGCTGGTCAGGCTTTCGATACGGAATCTGTTCAGGAACAAAAAAAGAACCGCCTATTCAACCTTCAGCGTTGTTGCAAGCATTGTTCTAATCCTAATTTCCATGGTTTTTGTAGATTCAATGGATTTCGCAATGGAATTACAGTTTAACAAGGTTTTAAACTACGATATGGATGTTAAGTTCAGTGGTTACGTTGATGAAAGTGTTTTAAAGGAGATTAGATCCATTAAAGGAGTAAGAGAGGCTTATCCATTAATAAACACCTGGATTCTTATCGAGAAAGGTGGTGTTTCGAGATCTGCAAGTCTTATTGGATTAGAGAATCAAAATCTATACAATATCTATGATGACAGTGGCAGTATTCATATGCCACCACCAGAAGGAATTATTCTACCGATGACTATCTCATCTAACCTGAGCATAGTCAAAAAGGAGAAAATAGAATTCTTTACTGAATTCGGAAAAAAGAGAATTGAAGTCTATGATATCTTTCAGATGCCATTAACACCAGCATGTTATGCAAATCTGAATGAACTGCAGAGAATAATGGGTATAAAAGGTTTTAATGAAGTTATTTTGAGAGTTGATCCAAATTCCAAGGAGGAAGTTAAGAGCAAACTCGAAAACTATGAGAACGTTTTAAGGGTTGACTCAATTGAGGACATTGAGGGGGATATACTTGAACTTATAGCCTTCTTTTATGTCTTTATTTTCTTCTCGTTATTTTTCGGGGGATCTCTGGGCTTTGCTTCCATATTCAACACGACCACTGTAAACATTTTAGAGAGAAGAAGAGAAATCGCAACACTGAAAATGCTCGGGTACACAACTAAAGAGCTGGCCTATAATTTAATTATCGAGAACCTGATCATAGGCTTTACAGGTATTGCCATCGGATTGCCCTTAGGCTATATCTCTGCACATACTTTTCTGAATTCCTTTCAAAGTGAATTATATTACATGCCTTTTGTGATATACCCTAAAACATACTTTCTAACAGTAATCTTGGTTTTAATCGTGTTGATCATTTCACTCATTCCTGGAATCAGATATATAGGTAAAATGGATATCGAAAAGGTTACAAAAGAAGTGGTAAGCTGATTTCAGAAATATTGATCGAACATCCAGATCGAACATCCATTGCCAGATTTTACATATGACTCTATAATCGAAAGAAATTTTAAATCCTTGTTAAAAACAGTTCACCATGAAATCATCCAGAATTGAAGGATTTTATAAACTACCTGTAAATGACAGGCTTAAAAAAGTTGCAGAATTTGCAGAGCTCACAGATGAGGAGAAATCCACTCTTGTTAAGACGGGATCACTTCCTATTGAGCTTGCCGATAGAATGATCGAGAATGTTATTGGAACTTTCGAACTCCCGATAGGTATTGCTACAAATTTCCTTATCGACGGAAAGGACTATCTGATACCGATGGTTATTGAGGAACCGAGCGTTGTTGCAGCCGCAAGCAATGCTGCCAGAATGGCTAGATTCAAAGGTGGATTTAAAACCTCTTCAACGGGGCCTGTAATGATCGGTCAGATTCAGGTTACGGGTTTAAGCAATCCTCATGCCGCACGAATTGAGGTAATGTCCAATAAGGATGAAATAATTGAAAAGGCAAACGAGCAGGATCCGCTACTTATATCTCTCGGTGGTGGATGTAGAGATATTGAGGCGAGAGTGATAGAAACTATCAGAGGAGAGATGCTTATAATTCATCTGATTGTGGATGTCAGGGATGCCATGGGTGCCAATGCTGTTAATACAATGGCAGAGGCTGTGGCACCACTAATTGAGAGAATCACAGGTGGAAAGGTCTACCTGAGAATTCTTTCAAATCTGGCAGTTTACAGGCTTGCAAGAGCTTATGCAGTTTTTGATAAAGATGCAATAGGCGGGGAGGAAGTAGTCGATGGAATTTTAAATGCCTATGCTTTTGCCCTTGCGGATCCCTTCAGATGTGCCACACACAACAAGGGTATAATGAATGGTATATCTGCTGTCGTTATTGCAACAGGAAATGATTTCAGGGCTATTGAAGCGGGTGCTCATGCCTATGCAGCATTCAGGAATAGCTACAAGCCTCTCACCACCTATGAAAAAACAAAAAACGGAGACCTCGTGGGAACGATCGAAGTACCCGTTGCAGTTGGGACTGTAGGTGGGTCTACTTCAGTAAACCCGCTTGCAAAGATAAACCTGAAAATACTGGGTGTAAAAACAGCAGATGAGCTTTCAAGAGTTATTGCTGCAGTGGGTCTTGCACAAAACTTTGCTGCTCTCAGAGCTCTTGCAACAGAAGGAATTCAGAGAGGCCATATGTCCCTGCATGCCAGAAACATTGCCATAAGTGCTGGAGCTAAAGGAGAAGAGATAGACAAAGTCGTGGAGATCCTCGTAAAAGAGAAGAAAATCAGAATGGATAGAGCAAGAGAAATTCTTGAAGAGATTCGCTCAGGTGAAACTTAACGATAACGAAGGCAAATAACCCTACAGCAAAATTACACGGGATTTTTCGAGGTTATTTTACCAACTAATTTTTTCAATCCAAGAGGGTGCGAGATATGATCGAGAGAGAATACTTTTCAAAGTGGACCGAAATCTTTGGAATAAGCAGTGATGTTTCAGAGAAGGTTTTCATGCATCTCAAATCTATACAAAGAATAAAATTGGACGAGATCACGATGGATGACTTCGATAGAATTGAGGAATCGGGCAATATCCACCTCAACAACCTGATTTCTGATACGCAAGGTCGAACATCAGATGTGCTTAAGGCAATCAATCTCTTTGAGTTATTATCCTCTCTCAAAAACGGTGTAAAAATCATGGGAAAAGAACACGTCGAGACCTGTTTGAGAGACTTAACAGCACTCGAGAGATTCATAGAGGAGTGTATTGCTCAGACACCCCACACCGAGATTTTTTACCATCCAATGGTTCGAACCTCCTTCAACATGATGTACGACCACATCAGAAGCCATTTGATAGAGATGATTGAAAATCTTGTAAAAGGATAAATTATTATCGGGAACAGTTGAGTCAATAACAATACGTCGAGAATGACACATTCATTTAAAATCCATTTGAAATTTAATCTGAAAAAATATGAAAATGATTGATTTAATGATGTCAAATTACAGATTTTCCAATTAGCTTTACCAGGTTTTGAACAAAAATTAATAAACCTTCGAAAAATTTATTATCTCTTCAGGAGTGGAATCCTGGATGGTCGGTTTATTTGAAATCCTTGCAGAAGGTCTGGTCATTACAGCCCTGGGTGTGAGTGGAGTTTTTATAGTTCTGAGCAGTCTTGCCGGAATAATGTGGATGATGGGAATTATTTCATCAAAAACAGAAAAAATATCAAGAAAAAGGGAGAATGAGACACATGTATCTAAAGAGGGAATGGACTATAATCAAAGATTTTCAAATGAGGAGTTTATTGCCATCATTTCTGCTGCTCAGGCATATCATACACTTTATGAAGAATCTGAAATAATCAATATTTCCAGAAATGATAATGCCTGGAAAAAGTTTTCCAGACTTGAGCAGGTTGGTGAGAGGTTATGAAGAGATTCAAAATAACAGTGAATGGTAAGCCATTCAGTGTAAAAGTTGAAAAAATCAAGTATGGTGTCTATAGAGTGGAGCTGGAGGGTAAAGTTGCTGAAGTTGTTATCAGCGAGGAGGCTGAACCCATAATAACCCAAATAAGTGGGGAGCCTGCAGCCCTCAGAGCAGATAAGGTGGCAAAATCACCTCGACCCCCTAAAGTCTCAGATGGAAATGTAATAACTGCGATGCTCCCAGGAACCGTTGTTAAAGTTCTCGTTAAAGAAGGCAGTGAGGTTAAACCGGGTGATCCAATACTCATTCTCGAGGCTATGAAAATGGAGAACGAGGTTGTCAGCCCAATAAAGGGAATCGTGAAAGATCTCAGGGTGAAACAGGGTGATAAGGTGGAGACTGGAGATATTATAGCTGTGATCGGATAAAAGCTGGACTCCAGAGGTGATAAGTTGGCAGGCGTAAGTGAGTTGTTCTCCATAACGGCTATAGGGCATCTGACTCCGGGCAACGTTATAATGATATTGATTGGTTGTATCCTGATTTATCTTGGCATTGAGAAAAGAATGGAACCTCTTTTGCTCGTTCCAATTGGTCTCGGTGCAATCCTGGCGAATATACCAATGGGTGGAATAGCCGATTTCGGGGAGACTGGGGGTATTTTAGGAATATTCCTGAAGACACTCATTGGAACTGAGATTGTACCGCTCCTGATTTTTCTCGGTATAGGTGCTCTAACAGATTTTGGTCCACTTATTGCAAATCCAAAAACCTTTCTGCTTGGTGCTGCTGCTCAGATAGGAATTTTCATAGCATTCATTTTTGCCCTTTTAATAGGATTTACTCCCCAGGAAGCCGCTTCCATAGGAATAATCGGTGGTGCTGATGGTCCAACTACTATATATACCACAACCATCCTCGCACCCCAGATACTAGCAGCAACTGCGGTGGCTGCCTACAGTTATATGTCCCTCGTTCCAATTATCCAACCCCCTGTTATAAAGGCCCTGACCACTGAGGAAGAGAGAAAGATCAGAATGAGGACTTTACGACCTGTTTCAAAGAAGGAAAAGATAATCTTCCCCATTGTGACCATAATAGTCTCGGGTTTGCTCGTTCCAAAAGCACTACCCCTCATAGGTATGCTCATGGCCGGAAACGTTTTCAGAGAGAGTGGAGTGACTGATAGGCTCGCGAAGGGTGCAAGTGAGGAGTTGCTCAACATAATGACAATAATACTCGGTCTGACTGTTGGAAGTACGATGAAGGCTGAGAGCTTTCTTAACCCCAAAACCGTAATGATACTGGTCCTGGGAGTTATAGCCTTTGCTGCCGCCACAGCCGGAGGAGTTTTACTTGCAAAACTGATGAACCTGTTCGTTAAGGAAAAAATTAACCCGATGATAGGAGCTGCTGGTGTTTCAGCAGTTCCAATGTCTGCAAGAGTTGTTCAGAAGCTTGCTTTAAAGGAGGATTATGAGAATCATTTACTGATGCATGCCATGGGGCCAAATGTGGCTGGAGTTATTGGCTCAGCAACCGCGGCCGGAATTCTGATTCACCTGCTTGGATAGTACAAACCAGCAATAATTTCATTAAATTTTTGTTCTTTTTCGTAAATATCAAAACTGGCAAGTTAACAGAATTAAGTAGGGAATTCCTCCTGAGACGATTGTAAACCTTCACGGCTCGACTACTTACTTTCACGGTTCAATCAGCTTAATTTCAAGAAAAAGATTTCAGAGAAAAACAAAAATCCTTTTATTTACCCCAAACTAAAAAAGTTTGATGTACGATATCGCAATTAAAAATGGCCTCTGTTATATCGATGGTAAATTCACCGAAGCAAACATAGGAATAAGCGGTAATAGGATTGCATATGTTGGTAAATCGGATATCAGGGGGGAAAAAGAGATAGATGCTTCTTCAAACCTCGTTCTTCCGGGCCTTTTTAATGCCCACACCCATCTTGCAATGACACTTTTCAGGGGATATGCTGAAGATATGCCCTTAATGGACTGGCTGAAAACAAAAATATGGAGAGCTGAGAAGCTTTTAACGGAAAAAGATGTTTACTGGGGTTCTATACTGGGAATACTTGAAATGATAAAAACCGGTACAACCGGTTTTTCTGACCTCTACATTCATATGGACGAAGTTGCGAAGGCTGTCGGTGAGACGGGAATAAGGAGTGTACTCTGCTACGGAATGGCAGACAGAGGTGACCCTGAGAGGGGCAGAACGGAGCTTGAGATAGGGCAGAAATTTATTGAGAGCTGGCAGGGTTCATTCAATGGAAGGATAAAAGCAATTTTTGGTCCTCACGCTCCATACACGTGCTCGTTGGATTTTCTGCGGGATGTTAAAAGCAAGGCAAGGGAACTGTCAACAGCCGTTCACATACATGTCTCTGAAACAAAATGGGAAGTTGATGAGTTCAAAAGACAGCACGGCTCACCCCCTGTTGAAGTGCTAAATGAAATTGGCTTTCTTGACTCGAATACAGTTATAGCCCATGGTGTCTGGCTAAGCGATGAGGAGATCAGAATTCTTGCTGAGAAAAGAACGAGTGTTGTTCATAATCCCGTCAGCAATCTCAAGCTGGCTTCTGGAATAGCAAACATTACAAAAATGATCCAGATGGGGGTTAAAGTGTGTCTTGGAACCGATGGTGCTGCCTCAAACAACACCTACAATCTTTTTGAGGAAGTAAAGCTTGCATCCCTCCTTCAAAAGGTTATAACCGGAAGGGCTGATGCTATAAAAGCCTATGAAGTTCTGGAAATGGCCACCTTAAGTGGATACAGAGCTTACAAAATAGATGGGGGTAAATTAGAATCCGGAAAACTTGCTGATCTGATTTTGCTGAGAAAAGATCACTCTAATTATATACCAGCCTATAATCCCCTGTACAGCATTGTCTATTCAACTTTCGGATGTGAAGTGACGCATACAATTGTTGATGGGGAGATTTTGATGGAAGATCGCATGCTTCTCACTATTGATGAGGACAGGGTTAAAAGAAAGGTGGAGAAGATAAAAGAAAAATTCGAAAAAATATGAGCTTTTATTATTCAGCTTACTAAATTCTCAATTCAGCGTTTTCGATGTATTCCACTATTTTGCTTACTGTATCAGCACCCAATTCAGTCAGTTTTAAGTCAAAATCAATACCATATTTTTCAGTTGCTTCTTTCAGAAGCATAACAACCTTTTCTATGTGTTTTTCAAGCTGGGTTACAGCATACACTTTGAGGAGCTGAAGATTTTTGACCGCATCACTTCCCGAGATTTTTCCCTTTTCATAGTCGTTGAAAATATTCTCGATATCGTTTCTGAACAACCTCTCAATTTCGGATTCATCAGTGAGTTCACGGACAAGAATCCTGAGATTTTCAATCTCTTTTTCAGACAATTCCCTATTGGCGATAATTTCCAGCAACATTCTTGTCTTTTCAAGATATGAGTTTCTGTAAATCATATAGATTAAATCCAGCAAATTTTTTAAAACACTTCCGGATTTCAAAAGTTATGCTAAAAGATGTCATAAGCGATGGCGATGAAAAAGTCTTTCTGCTTGGAAATGAGGCCATAGCGAGAGGTGCTATCGAAGCGGGAATTGACGTTTTTGCTGCATACCCGGGAACTCCCTCTTCAGAAATAGCCGACACACTTGCTGCTGCATGCAGATTGCTGAGGGACAAAATGGACTATTATATGGAATATTCCACCAACGAGAAGGTTGCATTTGAGGTTGCTGTGGGAGCATCGCTTGCCGGAAAAAGGGGAATGGTCACAATGAAACATGTCGGTTTAAACGTTGCTGCCGACTCTCTGTTCAGCTTTGCCTATGTTGGAGCGAGAGGAGGTTTTGTTGTCGTTTCGGCTGACGATCCCAGCATGCACAGCAGTCAAAACGAACAGGACAACAGATGGTATGGAAAAGCCGCTAATGTGCCAGTAATAGAGCCTTCAAGTGTTCAGGAGGCAAAAGATTTGACCAGAGAGGCTTTTGAACTCTCTGAGAAATTCCAGTTACCAATAATTTTCAGGACATACACAAGGCTGAGTCACGCGAGTGGCATAGTGAGACTGGACAAGATTCCTGATAAGAAACTGGAGAAAGTGAAGTGGGAGCGCAAACCTCAGACAGATGTCGTTCTTCCGGCCCATGCAAGAAAACTTAAACCAATCCTGCAGGAAAAAATTGCACGAATTCAGGATTATTTCTCAAGATCAGATCTAAACTGGATAGAAGAAGGAGATGGGGATACTGGCATCATTGCCTGTGGTTTGAGTTATGCTTATGTAAAGGAGGCAGTAAGAAACCTTAAAATCAATCCTCCTGTATTGAAGCTATCCTCAATGTATCCAATTCCTGAATCCCTCATAAAGGAGTTCTCCGAGTCCATTGACAGAGTAGTTGTTATTGAGGAGGTTGATCCATTTGTAGAGCTTCACACGAGAGCGGTTCTGGATATAGAGGTTTTAGGTAAACTTACAAACCATTTACCCATGAATTATGAATACAACGTCTCAAGAGTGGAGGAGGGCATAGCAAAGGCCTTTGGAGTTGAACCAAGCAGAGATTATGGTAAAATTATTCAAAAATCTCAGGAGATTGCGCAGCATGCACCTCCAAGACCACCGGTTTTGTGTCCAGGATGTCCACATACCGCGAGCTTCTATGCAATCAAGAAGGCTGTAGGAGAGGCTGCCTTCCCAAGTGATATCGGATGCTACACCCTTGGTATAAACAAACCACTTGAAGCTGTTGATATAACTATATGTATGGGTGCAAGCGCGGGAGTTTCAAATGGTTTGAGTTATGTGGTCGATAGGAGCATAATCGCAACAATTGGAGATTCAACATTTTTCCATTCCGGAATTCCTCCCCTCATAAACGCAGTTTACAACAGAAGAAAGTTCACCTTGGTTATTCTTGACAATTCAACAACGGGAATGACAGGCCATCAGCCCCATCCCGGAACGGGTGAACGGATGTGTGATGAGGAGGGTGAGAGAGTCGATATCGAAACTATAGTAAAAGGGATGGGAGTAAAGTTTGTTGAAACCGTGAATCCATATAATGTCAGAAAAATGGAAGAAGCTGTCAGAAAAGCCATTGAACATGATGGTGTTTCTGTTGTCATAGCCCGTCATCCCTGTGCAATACTCTGGACGAGAGAGAGAAAGAGAAAGGGTGTTGAAATAAGACCATTTGAGGTGACTGAAGATTGCAACATGTGTCTGGAATGCATCAAATCTTTCTCATGCCCTGCAATAGTAATTGAAAATGAGCGGATTGCAATCGATGAATTGCTGTGCACGGGATGTGCTGTCTGCTCAAGAATATGTCCAGAAAAGGCTATCAAACCAAAAAAGGTGATAAAATGAGTTCAGCTATAAACATCCTGATTGCTGGAGTGGGGGGACAGGGAGCTCTTACATCCGCAACGATCCTCGCAAGAGCAGCTATGAAAAGTGGAATAAATGTGATTACTGCAGAGACACATGGCATGGCACAGCGTGGAGGGAGTGTTGAGGTGCATGTTAGAATTGGAGATGTTTATTCTCCCCTCATACCCTTTGGAGGGGCCGATGTTCTGATCTCACTCGAACCGGTTGAGGCTTTGAGATATGGTATGTATCTTCACGAAAAGACGAAGGTTATTCTCAACAAGAGACCAATAAAACCAACAACTGTTACCGTGGGTTCGGCATCCTATCCAGAACTCAATGAAATTGTAAGCAAATTGAAAGAGCTTACCGAAGAAGTTTACGTGGTTGATGCTTCATCAGTCGCCGAAAGAGTTGCAAGCGTTCAAGCAACTAACGTTGTGGTGATTGGGACACTGGCAAAAATCATCGACCTGCCTTTTGGATATGCGGAGCTGGAAGAGGCTATAAGAAATATACTGCCCGAAAAAATAGTCGATATGAACCTGAAGGCCTTAAAAGAGGGTTACAACCTGATCGAGAGATAATCTGTATCTGTGAAAACTGAGTTTAATCAATGCGGGCGGGAAGTCTCCTTCCGATAGAGAGAGCCCGCAAGTTGTTTATAACACTACACATTACCCTCTATTCCAAGGGCGGGACACGAAGTCAAGCTCTCTCCCGACATCGAAGCTTCTGCCTGGAAGGCTGAGAGGGCTGTCTATCTCGGTAGATGAGATCTTGCGAAAGCTGGGAGTGGTTCACTTCTATTTCGAGATTAGGTAGGCTATTTCGAGATTAAGTAGGAGGCCAAAACAAAGAGCACAACACCTATAAAACCAATAAGAATCAGAGGGAGATCTGCAAAGACGAAGTTAAAACCAAAAATATATGGGTAGAGAAGAAATATTATGTAAGTTGAGATAAAAGCAAATCCCCACTGGAAAAAAACTATGTTTCGAGCTCTCATCCCCCGTTCTTCCATATCTCTTCCTTTCTCCATGGAGAGCCATACCATCTGAGAAAGAACAAAAAGCCATACTACAATCAGCAGTGGATCCAGTATGAGCATTTCCTTATATGGTGAGAATATTGAATTAAGATATGATGCGAGCTGATCAAATTTCACGGCATATAGAGCGTCAAGAAAAGCATAGAATAATTCGCTTGTTGCAAGCAAATTTCCAATGCTGATGAGTATCAAGAAATAAAAGAAGCCGAATGAGAACGGATTCTTTCTAAAAAGGAGCAGTAAAACAGGAATGGATATCACCACAAGGTACAGTGATTCTACCGGGAAATATCTCGAGCCGAGCAAACTCAGAGGGGACTTATAAAAGGCTATTAACGCCTGATAAGCCGCTATTTCTGCAAGAAGTAGATTTATAAGTGACGCAAAAAAAAGATAATTAGTCTTTCCAGTAAAACCTTTTTTCGCCCTAACAAGTGTTTCATCATCCATCTTTTTTCTCAGTTTCATACCTGTTACCCCTAAAATTGGTTTCATACCTGTTACCCCTAAAACTGTTACCAAAATTGTCACCAATTAACAGTACATTGCCTTCAACCAACAGTTGTTTAAAATCATGCAAAGATCACCTCTCTCAGCAAAACCTGTGTTAATGGTGTACTTATATCCCATTCTACAACTCTTGCTCCAGAAGCTCTGATTCTCGATTCAACAGAATTTATAAGTGTTTTTACTGCGACTTCAGGGAGAGAGCCACTATACAGAGAGTTGTCAGATTCTCCATTATTCTTTTCAGTTTTTACATCTCTTGAAACAAGAGATATTACTTCAACCGGTACCTTTCTGACTTTCTTTGATACTTTTGAGGCTTTCAACACGGCCTTTACAGGCATTGAGTATTCAACTCTCGTTATGAAGTACACTAGTGGTTTATAGGTAATTAAAAGAGATTTTGCATTTTCTATTGCCTGTTCCATACTTTCAAATTTTTCAGAAGGTTCAATCTTAATCAATTCATTGCCTATCCTTCTAAACTGTCTCCTGCCAGTATCAGGATAGATATATCTCCCATAACCTACAATGTAGAGACCTACCCTGAAACCTCTTTGAGTGAAATAGTAAGCAAGCGCATTTGTGGCTTCCACTGCAGCCTCAAAATAGTTTCGTATTAATTTTCCGTGCATCATGTATGGATTTGCATCGAGAAAAATCCAGATAGATTTCTTACCTTCGACCTCATACTGATTGACCATAACCTCATTTTTTCTTGCACTTGCCTTCCAGTTAATGAATTTCACAGGATCTCCTGTTACATACTCTCTGATCTCCCTGAAATCGGTACCCGGAACTCCTATTTTGGATATATCAATATCGGGCATTGGAGACGTCGCTATCCCCCTGTGAACCCCTATTTTCAGTATTTTGGGTATCCTTTGCCTGACCTCTATGTGAACAGGCAATTCTATTTCGCTGATAAAGAGTCTACCAGTTAAAAAAGGATTCTCAACCTGAATCACCAGCCTGTCAAGATCATATTTCCCCCTCTTTGTCGGGATTGCAGAATATACAATTTGAAATGTATTCGTGCCGACTATGAATTTTGCAACAGCATTACTCCCATCAGAGAGTTTAAAATGATCGGGCAATTCATGTGAGATCTTTACAATACCAAAACCTGACGCTTTGAGAGTGATGGTGACTTTAAACTCCTCACCAACATACCCCGCGTTTTCTACTGTATGATGTAAAACTCTAACTCTAACTGGAAGCGTGGGAGTGAGAAGAAGGAGAATTGGAAAAGCTGAGAGTGCTACCAGCTCATAAGACGTTAAGATAATCCCAAATACGAGCAAAAATAATGCTGTCTTTAACAGGACAAACGTACCTTTTCTAACTTTCATCTCTCCACCGTCTTGGGAACCTTCACAGTTTTCAGCACGTCCTCGATAACACTCTCAGGTCGGATTCCTTCAATCAGATATTCAACATTCAAAATCAGTCTGTGGGAGAGAGCCTCAACTGCGACCCTTTTAACATCGTCAGGTATAACAAAATCCCTGTTATTCATCGCTGCAAGTGCCCTCGAGATTTTGAGAAGTGCCAGACCTCCCCTTGGACTTGAACCGATCTCAACAAGCTCATGTTCTCTCGTTGCCCTTACAATCTCAGATATATATCTCAAAATACTACTGTCAACATAAATGTGTTCCACAATTTGTTGCATTATCCTGAACTCATTTAGTGTGACAACAGGACGTATCTGGTCGGTTGGGTCGTCTTTTTTCCATTCAATCCTTCTCCTGAGAATCTCCATCTCAGATTCGACATCAGTTGGGTATCCCGGAGACATTCTCAGGAGGAATCGATCCATCTGTGCCTCAGGAAGTGGATAAGTCCCTTCCTGCTCTATAGGGTTTTGAGTTGCTATCACAAAGAATGGAGGAGATAGAGGATACGTTTCTCCCTCTATAGTAACTTGTTTTTCTTCCATGGCTTCTAAAAGAGCAGCCTGGGTTTTTGGCGGGCTTCGGTTTATTTCATCCGCCAGCAAAACATTGGTAAATACTGGACCCTTAACAAGTGTAAACTGTCCCGTACTCTGTCTCCAGACCTTCGTTCCAGTAATATCAGCCGGAAGCAGATCAGGTGTAAACTGGATTCTGCTGTAGTCTGAACCGATTACTTTTGCAAAAACCTTCGCAAGCAATGTTTTTCCCAGGCCCGGATAGTCCTCAAAAAGCACATTTCCATTGGTAAGACATGCTGCAAGCATTTTCTCAACTATATCTGAATCTCCAACATACACACTGCAAACTGAACTTATTATTTTCCAGCTTTTCTGACTAAACGTTCTTAGATCCAATTTCAACACCCTCCTTCCTAATAATTTCCTCAATTTCCTTAACAACATTCAACCTTCTTTTTCTATTCCTACTCTTTATTATCCTAATTTCCCAGTTAAAAGCGAATTTAGGAATTTTTTCATCAGAATAAGATACCAGTGGTGATATCAAGCGGGCAACCCTTTCTTCACTCCACCCAGCATCAAACAGAATCCTCGAAAGAGCGGCTACAAGAGGGGATTTTTTACCCTCCTCAACAAACAGTCTTCTTGCGCTATCAAGTGCTTGAATAATTTCATCTTTTTTGTAAGAAAGTCTCTGCCTGTGAACTCCAACAGCTTCCTTTTCTTCCACAACCAGAGATCGTCTGAAATCAGTTGAGAATTTCAACAGTAACATCACAACGAGAGCCCACTCAACAAAATTAACAAGACCCATTCTTTTGAGTATTAATGGTCTCAAAAAAACATAATATGTAGATACCACTACCAGAAAAATGAGAAGAAAAGTTCTTGAGTCCCTCAACCACCTCGCAGCACCGCTATCTGATAAATTGGCCAGAGATGTTGCTGCAAGGATCAGGAGGAACATAAAAAAGCCATAGGCTATTTTCTGAGTTTTATCAGGATCAAACGGCAGATTTGAGATGATAAGAAAACCCATATATCCCATTATTAACAGTCCGGTGGCCGAGATTACTGGCTGTATTATTTTCAAGTATCTCTCAAATCTGGTGTTTTCAAGTGGAAGTTCAACTCTCGCCAACGCAAAGCCAATGAAGAAAAGCAAAAAGTAAGTGTCCATGGAATTAACAAACGTATACACTATCGCAAAGATACTGAATCTCGCCAATGAGAGAGTAATAACTTTCAGAATAAGATAGAGTGCAATTGAGAGGGCAAAGGGTTTGATTGGATAGGTATATCTGTAAATACCAAGAATTATGTATGCTAAGAGAAATGAGTAAATCGCTATTAACGCCTCATTCTCGATGATGAATAATGTCCTGCCGAATATGCGTGACTGGTAATCCACAAATACATAAATCATCCCAAAAAGAATTGTAAGAGTGATTGCCCTGAGATATTCACTTCGCACCCACATCACCCCTGACAGAACGATAGGCTCTGAAAGCTTCAACAAAATCCTTTCTATCAGCTTCCTTGAGGGCATACTTAGAGAGTTCAAAGAGTCTCAGCAATTTTCTTCCTTCAGATTTTCCGTTCAGTGCATTTAACATTTTAAGGATTTCTCTTGCAGTGTAATCACCCAAATCTATATTTTTAATGTTTTCCAAGTTTTTGACTAACCTTGAGAACACAGCGATGATTGCATCCCTGTAATTCATTATTTGAAGTTCTATTTCAGCCCTTTCTTTGACCTTTCCATCTACTAACCTTTCTGCAACAAATTTGTGCTTTCCCGCCTCTTCAAAAGCCACGATTATTTCAAGACCCTTTTCATGGGTGCCCAGAGGTGTATCATCCATAAGAACTCTCAAAACACCATCTCCGTAATTCTTAATCCTGATTTTTATGTCTTCATTTACATCCCATATGAGCGGTAAATCCTCTTCCTCTCTTTCAATTTCAAATACAATGTATTTTGCCCTGATTTTTCTGTAGCGAGTTATTAGTATATAGGCGATAATTGGCAAAAGCAGAGATAGAGCCCAGTAAGGAAATGATGTCGTGCTGATTTCCTTTGCTGTAGGAAGATATTTCTTGTTGCCTTCAAAAACAATATTCAATCTGTATGGAAGATTATCATATTCAAAAACCGCAAGACCGTTTGAGTTCGTTTGAGCTGTTCTGTCACCTATTTTTATCGTCCCGAATGCTGGCACATTTCTCCCCTTTTCTCTGAGTAAAACATATACAAAAGATTTATTACCTTCTCTGGTAAACGAGACGTCCATTTCTGTCTCTGCCTTAACATTTAGCTTAACGGCATCTTCGAAACCCACACCAGCGATGGTGAAATTTATATAAACTTCTCCAAGCTCGAAATCCTCTGGTATTTTTCCTTTAATCTTAAAGGATCCGTTTATGTCTGCTATCGATTCAACCTGAAAGTCATCTCTGAAAAATTTTATTACTGCCCCCTCAAAGGGCTCACCCTTAAAAAAAATCTTACCTTCCGATTCCCAATCTTTCCCTTTGATTGCAGTTTTGTTCTCAATCAAAAGTTCGATTCTCCCCACATCAACAATTTTATTTATGGACAAGGGAAGTATATACCCAGAACCCGGATATTCAATTGATACCTGATGTAATCCTTCTTTCTTGATCAGAAGATCAAGCGTGAAAAACCCATCATCATCCGTTTTCACACTTTTTACGATTCTTCCATCTACTCTGAGGTAAATATATGTACTGCTTAGGGGTGTGCCGTTGTAATCAACTATTCTACCCGTTAAATTAACCGGTATTCCCGAGGCAATTTTATCCGGTATTTGCACTTTTAGCTCAGGAGGGCTGTAAATCCTTATTATTGGATCACTCCATGACTCCTTGAACTTCAAACTACCAACGTAATGGGCTATAACGTGGTATTTCCCAGAAACGTCTGGAACTTTAACTTTACCTTCAAACCATCCACGATTAATCTGAAGGACACCCAGGAGGATTCCTTTTTCAGTTTTGTTTTTCTTTATATGTATCTCAACAAATCCGTCAGGAACTGGAAATCCATCTTCAGTCATGACATAGCCTTTGACGATGAAATTCTTTCCCTTTTGAGCAAATGGGTCTGAATAGGTGATTTCAGTTATTGTTGGAACCATATTCTTGGGTTGAGGCGTGGGATCTATCTCCAGCCATCCATTTTCAAATTTTACTTCAACCCACATGTGTGCCTGAGAGGCCATAACCGTCTGGTTTTCCGGAATTGGTTTTGCAAGATACCCTATTACAGCTCTAGCAGGGATGTCTATAGATCTTGCTAATGCGATGTATGCAGTAGCAAACTCCCTGCAAACCCCCTTTTTGTTCTCAAATAAAAAGTACGTGACCGGTTCGACATTTTTTGGTGGGAGTTTGTAATTTGGATCATATTCGTAGTTTTCCTTCAAATATTTCATTATTGCAACAACCTTCTCATAATCTGTAAGTGCATTTGCAGTTATTTCCTGTGCCAGACTCCTCACTCTTTTAATATCTCTTTGAGAGAGTTTGAGTTCAGTATATTTTGAGGAGGAGACAACACTACCGGGTTCTTCAATCTTCCAGGATGTTGAGAAGGCATCATAAGGCTGCGTGAGATTCTGAGTGATCAGATAGGTTCCAGTATCCTGATCAAATTTAGCAGGAATCGTTACATATGCGGTATCTTTTGCAACTGGGATATGAAGTGAGAATGGAATCACAGGAGTGATACGGTATTTGGTTACATGCCCTGTCGTTTTAATAACTACTGTATCTCCATAATCCACAGATTCCTTAATCCATTTTCCATCGAGGTATTCTACAGCAGTATAGAGTCGGAGCTTATTTGTGTATGTATTCAACCCTTCAACAAAAAATATCGGGATTTGTGGTGGATTCATCGATTTGTGAAGATTTGCAAGATTTGCTTCAGCCATTGAGACGGGGATGTTTTTATATGGTTCCAATTGTTGAATGTCCGGAGTTGACTCCTGTGGTTTTTTTTCATGTGGGCCAAGTCCAATGAACCCACTGAGACCGGTTCTACTGAAATCCAGAGATGATACGAATGTGAGAAGAAATGAGAGAGCCACAAGTACAAGCATCAAAGAAACTACCTTTTTGATTGCCTCCTGAATCTCTGGTCTCACTTTAAAGAAATTTTCATTCAAATAATATCTATTTTTCGTTGTTGGGATGATGATGGGCCAAGAATAGCCTTGGTTATTTTTAAAATAATTTCTTTAAAAATTTTATTTACTCCGTGTAATCATTTCAAGGATGTTTGTTGAGTAGTTGCAAACCCTACTCTGGATTGTTATACTTCCCTTCCTTCAGCATGTTCAGTCATCCAAGCCTCTCCTTTTTCTGATTCTGCTATGGTTACTGCCGTAAAGAATTACTTAATGGCTACGTAACACTTAACGGTCTATGTAACAACGTTTTTCGGGTTTCCTTCGATGAAAGATCTTATATTATCGATAGTTATGTCAAGCCTCCTTTCAAGAGCCTCTTGCGTGTAATATCCAATATGGGGTGTTAAAATTGTGTTTCTGGCTTTGGCAATTCTGTAATCATCGGGTAGCGGTGGTTCCATATCGAACACATCGAGACATGCGAATATTCTGCCTTTCTCAAGCTCACGTACAAGGGCCTCAGTATCAATAATTCTCCCTCTTGCGACATTTACAAGTATTGTTCTGTCTTTTAAGAGACCAAGCTCCTTTTCACCAATCATTCTCTCAGTCTTTCTATTCAACGGTACATGAATGCTTACTATGTCGCTCTTGCTAAGGAGTTCTTCTAACTGAACATACTGAACTCCCTTCTTTATCAACTCTTCTTTTTTTGTTTTCGAATATGCCAGGACTTCCATACCGAAAGCCAAAGCCAGCTCACACACCCTCTGTCCTATTTTGCCAGTACCTATAACACCTATTGTTTTACCGAACAGCTCTCTACCAATCAACCCTTCGTTACCTTTGCCACTCCTTATAGCTCTATCACAATCTATCAACCTTCTCATCGCAGCAATAACCATGCCAAATACCAATTCAGCGACAGAATGCGTAGAGTACTCTGGAACATTGGAAACAATTACCCCAAGCTCTCTGCACTTATTAATATCAACATGGTCGTACCCTGTAAAGGATATCGCCACCATTTTCAATCCATCAAGTTTCTCCAGAATTCCAGCATGTAGAGGTGTGTTTACAAGAACAACAATCTCAACACCTCTGCATCTTTCAAGAACCTCTTGCTCATTTGCAGGTTTAGTATCATACACGACAATGTCGCAACCTTTTAAAGAACGAAATTTATCCACAACAACTTCCTTGGGTAGCTGCAATGGCTCCACTACTGCTATCTTCATGAATTTACTAATAGTACGATCACATGAATAAACTTTTCCAAACCTCAACAAATCCATGATAGCTGGAGCGACGGAGACAATGATACTCTTACCCCAATATCTGATACTAAACAGAGAGATGAGACATAGTTTAAGTAAAACAGGCATGCTATTCGACCATGATCAAAAAATTAGCCACAGAGTCTTTATATTCACATGATAAAGAATTCAGCAGGCGATAGAATGTCGAAGAGGAAATGCTATCTCTACTGTAAAACCTTCAGCAGGACTGGAATGGCAAAGCATTTAAAATCGTGCATAAAAGGCCCGGATAGGTCAAAGCTCTCCCACACCATAGTGAAGGATTGTATCAGCCTGAGTGCCAACTGCACATCGAAATTTCAGGTCAGTAGTTTTAACTCAGAAAGGGGTTCAAGGATTTTATCTTCTGTTGCAAATCTCAAGTACGGGTTGGTTCTGCTAATATACTCAGCTGGCTTGAGAGTTGGCGAAGTTGTAAGGCTAGGAGATGATATTAGGCATAGAAGGAAGGTTAATCTGTATAAGGGGGAAAGGCAGTAAAGATAGATATAACGATTCTTTCTGACATAGCATTAAATACGCTGGAAGAATAACATGACCAAATACAGGCATAGAGAAATGGCTGTTTCCAAGGCGGAGAAGGATAGACACATTTCAACCAGAATTGTCCAGGCAATCTTTGAGAAGGTAAGAGATAAAGTTAGCATCAGAAAGGATGTAACTGTTCACAGCTTACGCCATTCATTTGCTACCTATTTACTTGAAAGTCGGGTTGATCTGAGATGTGCTCAGAAGTTACTGGGACATAAACATTCTAAAACGACAGAGATTTATACTTATGTGAGTGTTAAAAATTTTGAAGTGAAATTAAAAACCCCCTGAACATGCTGGGGGTGGATTGCATGAGGGGCATCCAGAATGGGTAGATATGCAATGCAGATATAATTACAGGTGGGAGAATTATTGTCAAAATTAGAACGAAGTTCGTATATCCTTTCATGTGGGACAAAATGCGAATTTCATATATACTAAGTTGTCCGAAATTGCCCGAAGCCTTATAAAAATGAGAATCGTGAAATAAGGGAGATGTGAAAATGCAAAAGAAAGAAGATATCTTTCCAGATATAATTACAAATCTACCAGAAGCAGATATTCCTATTGAAGGAGTAGACGCCTATCTTTTTCAAGGTGAGAATCAACAAATTCTTTTTATGAGCTTTAAAAAGGATGCAGAAATTTCTGAACATTCACATGAAGCACAGTGGGGAGTTGTTTTAGATGGTGAAATCGAATTAACCATAGACGGCAAAAAATACATTTTCAAAAAAGGAGACACATATTTTATCCCCAAAGATGTCGTGCATAGTGCAAAGATTAAAAAAGGTTACAAGGATATAACTTTATTTAATCAAAAAGATAGATACAGGGTGAAGCAGAATTGTCCAATCGACGTATAATACGGCGTTTGTAAAGTCCGCCGAAGGTGGATTTGGGTGAGCGAAGCGAGCTACAAACACTGAGAACGTTAAGTGAAATAAGGCTTTTAAGTGAAATAAGGCTCAGAATTTTGCTTAATGTGGTTTTAAAAGAATATTATAATCGGTTTTGGCTATTTCAAATTAATGTTCTATTTCTTTATATTTTCTCTTTTTGAGGCCCATTCCATTAGAGGTAGTATCGAGTTTCTAAGTTCAATTCCGTCTCGAGTCAACGAGTATTCTACTCTCGGTGGTATTTCTGCAAAAACCTCTCTTCTTATCAATCCTGCTTTTTCCAGCTCTTTTAATCTATCTGACAATGTTTTTGGGCTTATATTTCCCAAGTTCTCCATGATTTTATTAAATCTCAATTTTTTATGATTGCCTATTGTGCCAATAATTTGTAGTGCCCATTTTTTACTGATTACATCTATGATGCCCTCAGTTGGGCATAAACAGATTTCATTCCTTTCCTTACTTGTACTGAGACAGTGAATTTCACTTTCTTTTTGCATAGCATATCACCTTTTCTTTACTATCTATCCCACTATAAACTTGATGATTTAAATACTTTATTATCTATACTTACTACAGAGTATAAAGTTTCAGAGGTGAAAAAAATGTGTGAAGAATGTCTCATACCACCGCAACCCCGCAGAGGAATTGCGCATTTCTATTGTGGTTGTTTAGGAATCAGACGTTTTCTGACGCCAGAAGAAAAGATAGAGGCACTGGAGGACTACATGAAGCAATTGCAAAAAGAGATTGCAGGTGTGGAAGAGGCGATAAGAGAGTTAAAACGAGAAATAAAATGATGTTGGTACTGGGTGGAGTTTACACTCCGCTCCATTTTTTGAGATAACCATTCTGACCACAAAGTTTAAATTCTTAACAGTGTTAATAAATTTAGGTGTTCCTAAATGTCAACAAGAAAATTCAGCAAAAGTCTGAAAAGGTGGTTTGGAGTTATCTACAATTCGAGTATGAGCAGGGTAAGGAACTCAAAAATATCATGTTGTGAAATTCCAAATAATAATCAAAAAGCTAGAAAGCTACGTGAAAACAAACCAGAAATAGATGTGCAGTTTTGTAGAGCTGATTTAACATGCAATAAACCAACATATAGCTACGGTTTTGGTATGTGTAACATTAAAGGAGATTCAAAAGACGTCGAGAGACTTCAAAGTTTGATTAGATTGGTTGATCTGAAAAAGGGGCATAGTGGAAAAGTTGTGCTCGTAAAAGGTAGCTACAAGGTAATTCGAAGGCTTCTGGACATGGGCATCATACCCGGCACCACAGTAAGCCTAATAAAAATTGCACCACTCGGAGGTGCAGTAGAAATCGTAGTCAGAGGTTCAAACCTTGCTCTGAGTCGTAATATATCTGACAACGTTTTTGTTGAACCTATTTGATGAACATTGAGCAGAGGAGGCATAAGATGAGTATGTCAATGACTCATCGATCCAAATCACCAGAAAACGAGAAACAAGCAAATAAGAATTTAACCATCGCCCTTGCAGGAAACGCCAATGTAGGTAAAAGTGTTATATTCAACCATCTCACAGGCTCCAACCAGATTGTCGGCAACTGGCCGGGAAAAACTGTTGAAATTGCGAGAGGTAAGCTCTATTTTAAGGGTTATAATATAGATGTAGTTGATTTACCTGGCATTTACTCCTTCTCTACTTACTCTCTTGAAGAGATAGTGTCGAGGGAGTTTATCGCATTTGAAAAACCAGATGTTGTTATCAATGTAGTTGACGCCTCAGTTTTAGAGCGAAATCTGTATTTCACACTACAGCTGATGGAAATGAAGATCCCATTGGTAGTTTGCCTCAATCAGATTGATGTTGCAGAGAGCAAAGGAATAACCATTGAAGTCCAGAAACTCCAAGATGTATTTGGAGTACCAGTTGTACCGGCCGTTGCAGTAAGAGGGGAAGGATTGCATGAACTGATGGAAGCAGTAATCGAAGTTGTGCAACGTAGATCTGAAGGTAACGCCACGAGAAAAATCATCAGATACATGCCTGAAGTTGAGAAAAGGATAGAAAAGCTAACGGACTTTATCGAATCCAGAAATCTCAACATAGGCTACCCATCTCGTTGGATGGCCATCAAGCTACTGGAGAATGATTCAGAAATCAGAAATCTGATTGCATCGAGAGCAGAAGAGGTAATTCATCTATCAAAAAGCTTGTCAGAAGAGATTGAAAATATCTATCAGGAGCCGTGTTTCGCGGTAATCACGTCTGAAAGATATTCAATAGCAAATAGAATTGCGAGTAAAGTTCAAAAACAGAGCAAAATGGAACCTACATTATCCGAGAGACTGGATCGTATTGTCACGCACAGCGTGCTGGGATATGTTACCTCAATCTTAGTTGTAGGTGGTTTGTTATTATGGACATTTATCGTTGGCAATTACCTTTCAGATATTCTTTCACAAGTGTTTGAATTTTTCCAGCCAGTAGATCCTCAAATAAGTGGCCCATTAGTAAGTATTCTCTGGAATGGTGCATTTGGAGGTATAGTTGCAGGAGTAACTCTTGTAATACCATTCGTAATTCCTTTCTACTTCATGCTTACCATAATCGAAGATTCTGGTATCCTTACCAGAGTTGCATTCATGATGGACAGCTTTATGCACAAAATCGGGCTGCATGGAAAAGCTTTAATTCCTTTAATCCTCGGTTACGGTTGTAACGTTCCTGCTATCTATACTACGAGAATTCTGGAGACAAGACGAGAAAGATTGCTTGCATCACTTGCAATAACATTTGCCCCCTGTTCAGCCAGAACCATTGTGATTCTCGGTTTGGTTGCAGTGTTTGCCGGTATCGAATGGGCTCTGGCGCTTTATGTTGTAGATATTCTCATAATATTTCTTATAGGCAGGGTTGCTTTCAATGCACTTCCTGGAGAGACTACAGGTCTGATAATGGAGATGCACTCCTTCAGGTTCCCATCCCTTTCGGTAGTACTCAAACAAACCTGGACACGAACCAAGTCAATAATATATATAGTTTTTCCCCTGTACATAATGGGAAGTGCACTTGTGCAAGGGCTTTATGCTTTCGGTATACTTGAGCCAGTGAGTACTTTCATGTCTCCACTTACTGTTGGCTGGCTTGGTCTGCCTGCAATTGCTGGAGTTCTTCTGATATTTGGTATTGTAAGAAAGGAATACATTCTACTTTTGCTGACTGCGATCTACGGTATAGATCTTTCTTCGGTTTTAACACCAACTCAGACCATAACTCTCGCTCTCATTGGAATGCTATATTTCCCATGCATTTCCACAATTACAATTTTGGCGAGAGAGTTCGGCTGGAAATCTGCTATGGCAATATCAATGGTAAATCTCGTTTCTGCAATACTTATCGGAGGAGTCGCATCTAGAGTTCTTGCACTGGCATTCTGAATTTAATTTATGTCAGAGAAGAATTAGATGTAGATTCTACGTTCAAAAAATTGTTAATAATAGCCTTCAATCAGCATTCGCTCCTTTGTTATCAATTAAAAGGATTTTACTTGTTTAGATTACCTGAATGGAACATTATCTTTCTGTTTAAAACGTTCTGAAAGGTTTTGAGGCTCTTTTTCATCAAACTTTAACACGTAACTCCTTTGCCTCTGAGGTTAAAGTATTGACTGAGGTGATGTGAGATGAATTGGAGAAATGTTGGAATTGCAATAGCAGCACTTGCTGCAATAGCAGTGATATACACTGCAACCGCAACCCCATTTGGATGGGGAGGATATGGATATAATAGGATGCCAACGGGTCCAATAGGTCCAATGGGTATGATGGGTATGGGTGGAATGATGTATGGTACGCCAATGATGTACAGAGGATATGGAGGATACGGGGGATATGGTATGCCAGCGTATGAGTATCAGTATCCCCAAGATCCACAAAATCCATCGAACCAAAACGTCAATGAGACTTCTGAACAATACCCCCAGACGTACAACGTGCCTTACGGATATTACGGAGGATGGCACTGCCCAATGATGGGCTACTGGTAGCCGATTAGATTGAAATTTTATTTTTAATTTTTNNNG
>MTML01000011.1 GCA_002011215.1 Archaeoglobus sp. JdFR-24 | reverse complement strand
GAATGGAAACTCGATAATGCGATTGAGATTGCCCTTCAGGAATCTCCTGTGGGAATAACCGGGATGATTCTTGAGAAATATCCTTCAATAAAATACATTTAAAGGAGGTGCTTGATTGAAATCGTCGATGGGGCTTGAGGATATTGTAGCATGTGATTCATCAATCTGCAGAATTGTCGTCGAGAACGGACGTGGGGTTCTCGAATACAGGGGATACGATATTCATGACCTTGCAAAGCACTCAACATACGAAGAGGTTGCATACCTTTTGCTTTTCGGTGAACTTCCCACAAAAAATGAACTCGATACATTCAAAGAAGAACTGAAAATCAGGCGAGATCTTCCTCCACAGATTATAGGTCTCCTGACACACCTCCCTCCATTCACACATCCAATGGTAGTTTTAAGGACTGCCACATCCTATCTGGGTTCAATGGATAAATACATCCACTTCAAAAGCCATGAAAAATCAATTGAGAAATCTATCAGCCTGATAGCAAAGTTTCCGACAATCGTTGCATATTTCCACCGCATAAGAACAGGACAAAATCTTGTACATCCCAGAGATGACCTGGATCATGCCGCAAACTTCCTATACATGCTTCATGGAGAGGAGCCAACAAAGACAATGGCAAAAAGCCTCGATCTTGATTTTATTCTGCATGCAGAGCATGAGCTCAACGCCTCAACTTTTGCTGCAAGAATTGCTGCATCAACTTTCGCAGACCTCTATGCCTGCATAGTTGCCGCAACCGGAACTCTGATGGGTCCACTTCACGGAGGGGCAAGCCAGAAGGTGATCGAGATGCTCAGAGAGATTGCAGTTCCATGGAGAGCAGAGAACTACGTAAAGGAGAGACTCGAGAAGGGAGAGAGAATAATGGGATTTGGTCACAGAGTTTACAGAAATGTAATGGATCCGAGGACGATTGAGCTCAAAAGCCTTGCCAAAAAACTTGCGGATGAGAAAGATCCAAAATGGTATACAATAAGTGAGGCTGTTGAGGAGGTCGTTTACAAATACAAAGGATTGCTGCCGAACGTCGATTTCTATTCGGCAAGTGTTTATGCTACACTCGGAATTCCCGATGACCTCTATGTGAATATATTTGCCCTTGGGAGGATTTCTGGCTGGTGTTCGCATGTGATTGAGCAGTATGAGAACAACCGTCTTATAAGGCCGAGAGCAAACTATGTAGGGGCTGAAAGGAGAGAATTTATGCCTTTTGAGGATCGTATATAAATCACATAGCCCAAATTTTGTTTAATTTTCATTTCTCAATCAGATTGGTTGAATGCTATTGATTTTTAAATTGGTTCAGGTGAATATTCATCATCCATTACAAAATTTTTTATACTTTTCTGCAATCCACTTAACAGGTGATTTGATGTTTGAGCTATCTGATAGGTTGAAAGCACTGCCACCATATCTCTTCGCAGAGATCGACAGAATGAAAGCTGAAAAAATCAAGGAGGGAGTTAAGGTTATCGATTTTGGAGTTGGAGATCCCGATCTTCCAACTCCAGAACATGTTGTCCATGCTTTAAATGAAGCGGCAAAAAAGGTCGAGAATCAGAAGTATCCCAGTTATGATGGGATGTATGAGTTCAGATCCGCGGTTTCAGAATTTTACATGAGGCGTAAGGGTGTTAGAGTTGATCCCGAAAATGAAGTGGTGGCTCTCATAGGCTCCAAAGAGGGGATAGCACATTTACCGTTCGCATTTCTGAATCAAAACGATTATGTTATTGTACCTGATCCCGGGTATCCGGTATATTCCGGTGCAACAATCCTGGCTGGTGGGAAACCATATTTCACTCCACTTAAGGAGGAAAATGGTTTTCTCCCAGACATTGGCAGCATACCGGATGAAATAGCCAGAAAATCAAAAATAATGTTTCTGAACTATCCCAACAATCCTACAGGAGCTATCTGCAACAAGGAGTTTATTAAAGAGGCCGTAGACTTCTGTTATGATAACAAAATAATTCTTGCACACGATGCTGCCTATAGCGAGCTTTTCTTTGAAGAACGACCCCTGAGCTTTTTGGAGATAGATTCATCCTTCGATGTGACAATAGAGTTCAATTCACTTTCAAAAACATACAACATGACTGGATGGAGAATTGGATTTGCACTCGGAAATGCCGAGATTCTCCAAGGACTTTTAAAGGTTAAAACGAACGTTGATAGTGGCGTGTTTCAGGCAATCCAGGAAGCATCTATTGCTGCTTTAAGGGGAAGTGATGATGTTATAGTGGAAAACAACAGAATTTACAGGGAGAGAAGAGACTTGCTTGTCAAAGGCTTACAGAATGCCGGGCTGAAAGTTTTCATCCCGAAGGCCACATTCTACGTGTGGTGCAAGGTGCCTGAGAACTACTCAAGTATGGAGTTCGTCAAGAGACTTCTTAACGAGGCGGGGATTCTTGCCACTCCAGGAGTTGGCTTTGGCGATAGCGGAGAGGGCTTTATCAGATTTGCTCTCACAAGGGATGTTCAGGTGATAGGTGAGGCTGTTGAGAGGCTTGAGAGATTTAGCTTTTGAGGCTGAGAGAGGCTGGTATTATGACGGATGAAGAGGGTTTTGAGATCAGAGATGGGGAGCTTACAGTGGATGGTGCACGTGTAAGGGATATAATTGATAAAACAGGAACTCCAGTTTATGTGACCTCTTATTCCAGGTTGATTGAGAATCTGAAATCATATAAAATCGCATTCCCCGATGCAAAACTCCTTTACGCTGTAAAGGCCAATTACAATCTGGCAATCCTCAAAATAATTTCAAAAAATGGTTTTGGAGCAGACGTATTTAGCTCAGGAGAGTTATATCTTACCCTTCTTGCTGGATTTAAACCTGAAAATATCTTATTTAACGGAAACAGTAAGAGTGATTCTGAAATCGAGATGGGTGTTAATGCTGGAGTTAAATTCAGTGTGGATAGCGTTGATGAGCTTTACACAATCTCAGAAATTGCTGCAAAGCAGAATAAGGAGATAAAAATAGCCTTCAGGGTGAATCCAGATGTGTCTCCAGAGACCCATCCAAAGATTGCAACAGGACTTAAAACATCAAAATTCGGAATTCCATGGGAGCAGATTGGCGATGCCTATAGAATGGCCGCAGAACTTCCAAACATTAACCCCTGTGGAATTCACTGCCACATTGGAAGCCAGATAACAGATGTCGGGCCATTTGTGGATGCTCTAAACAAATTGTTTGACATCGCAATCGAGTTAAGAGATTCTGGAATTGAACTCGAATTTCTGGATCTGGGAGGAGGGCCAGGAATCGACTATGATGGAAGTGGAGCTTTAACACCTTCAGAATATTCCAAGGCAATTCTTCCAGTATTCAATGAGAGGAAGCAGGAGATAAACCCTGATTTAGAGCTATGGCTCGAGCCTGGGAGGAGTATTATCGGAAATACGACAGTTCTGCTAACCAGAGTCAATTCCGTAAAAAGAGCATACAAAAATTTTGTGGCTGTCGATGCAGGCTTTAATCTCCTGATTAGGCCTGCGATGTACGGTTCATATCACAGGGTTGCAGTAGCAAACAAAATGGATAGAGAAAATAAAGAAACTTACACAATTGTAGGGCCGATATGCGAGAGTGGTGATATTCTGGCAAGTGACAGAGAACTCCCTGAAGTTGAAAAGGGAGACATAATTGCAGTGTTCGATGCTGGGGCATATGGGTTTGTGATGAGCAGTCAGTACAATGGAAGACCGAGATGCGCAGAGATTCTTGTTAAAGATGGTGAAATTCACATAATAAGGGAGAAAGAGGACTTAAATGATATTCTCGGTAAACAGAAGATTCCGGAGTTTCTTTTCTGATCCGTTTTACCCCCGGATGATTTGGAGCCCATAAACTGTGAGCAATCACCCCTCTAATCCCCAGCCTCACAAAGCTCACCGTGATCGTCCATATCTCCTTTTTCCATTTTCTCAAGTTCCTTTTCAAGCCCAAGTTTCCTGATTCTATCCATCATTCCATTATTTTTCAAATAATTCACAATCGCCCTTCTCAGACCATCAGCTGCAAGATTTGAACAGTGCATTTTCTGAGGCGGTAGACCGCCAAGAGCGTCAGCTACAGCTTGCTTTGATATTTTGATCGCATCTTCCAACTTCATTCCCTTGGCCAGTTCAGTAATCATTGAACTTGTGGCAATTGCAGCCCCACAACCAAAGGTTTGGAACCTGACTTCCTTTATCCTCTCATCCTCAACCTTAATTGTTATTTTCATCAGATCACCACAGACTGGATTTCCCACAACACCTACACCATCAGCATCAGGGATTTCACCAACATTTCTGGGGTTTCTGAAATGCTCCATAACTTTTTCCGAATACATATAACTTCCTCCTGATTTAATTTTCCTGTAAAGAGATGATACTTTTCCAACGATGGATTGTCCGCAACAACCTCAAGAATTCGTCCTTCCTCAAGCCTATCAATTTCTGTTCTTGTTCTTAACACCAGGGTCCAGGCAGAGAAGACTCACACAATCAGCACATTATCGGGTTCAATTTCGCAGGTATAATGCATAATCAAAACCTAAACTGGTTTATACTTAAATTTTTCTCAGGTAGAAGCGAGTTTAAAAATATATATTATAAATTTCTGCATGCAATATAAGACATTAAAGTGTTGACTTTAAATATTATGACTATCAAGTATTTGTATAAAAAATCATCAGATCGGTAGCTGGGTCACCGTTAATTTAAAATACCTATTGGATTTTCGAGTTTAATACGTCCGTAGGAGGCGAGAAGCCGCGGGCACTACGGTGGTGAATATGTTAGTGGATAAAGAGAAGGTAAAAAAGGCTGTTGAGGAAGCAATAGGAAATTCAAAACAGAGGAAGTTCGTAGAGACTGTGGAAATGGCTGTAAACCTTAGAAATCTCGATATGAAGAAGCCAGAGAACAGAATTGATGCACTCATAACACTTCCGCACGGAACTGGTAAACCGAGAAAAGTGGGTGTTTTTGCAAAAGGTGATACTGCCCTCAAAGCCAAGGAGGCGGGGGCAGATGTTGTGTTCTCTCCAGAAGATATAGACGAGCTTGCAAAAGATAAAAGAAAATTAAGAAAAATAGCAAATGAGATTGATTTCTTCATCGCTGAGGCTCCCCTCATGCCTGAGATAGGTAAAAAACTCGGCCCAATACTTGGCCCAAGAGGTAAAATACCCCAACCAATCCCCCCTCTTTCTGACCCCACTCCAGTAATTGAAAGGCTGAAAAAATCAGTTAAAATAAGAACAAAAGATAAAATGACGTTTCACGCTCCGGTTGGTACCGAAGAACTTGATCCAGACTTTATTTCAGATAATATTCTTGAGATTCTGAAAGTTGTTGAGAATAAATATGAAAACGCTGCCAACAATGTGAAATCAGTATACGTTAAAACAACAATGGGTCCTGCTGTGAGGGTGATATAATGGCTGCTGTTAAAGGATCTTTACCTCAGTGGAAACTCAGAGATGTTGAGGAGATTCAAAAATTCCTCAAAGAATACCCTGTTGTAGGAATAGTTAGTTTTAGAGGAATTTCTGCCGGTCAGATGCAGAAGATAAGAAGGGATTTCAGGAATGTGATCAAGCTGAAAGTCGTGAAGAATACTCTCGTTGAGAAGGCTATTGAGAGAGAGGGTGGTGAATTCTTAAAACTCAAAGAATACCTTGGAGATCAGATTGCCTTTGTTGCAGCAAACATGAATCCGTTCAAGCTTTACAAAAAACTCGAGGAGACAAAAATTCCATCAACACTCAAACCCGGCCAGGTGTGTCCAGAAGATATTGTCGTGGAGAAAGGTCCGACTTCATTTCCTCCCGGCCCAATTATTGGCGATCTGCAGATGGGTGGACTGCCTGCTGCAATTGAGAGAGGTAAGATCGTAATAAAAGATACAGTAACGGTTGTAAAGGCTGGGGAGGTTGTAAAGCCGGAGGTTGCAAAAGCTTTGGATCTCCTTGACATTAAACCTGTAAAACTGGGACTTGATACAAGAGTGCTAATGGAGAATGGGGTCGAATTCACCCCGGACACCCTGAGTATCGACACTATGATGGTTTCAGGGCAGTTCACCGAGGCTTATACAAAAGCCCTCAATCTTGCCGTGAATGCAGCCTATGTAACGCCTGAGACCGCCGAGATCTTAATAATCAAAGCATTTACAGATGCAAGAAACCTTGCGATAAATGCAGTTATTCCGGAGAAGGATGTTATCAGCGACATTCTTGTAAAGTCATACTCCGAGATGCTCTCACTGGCATCAGTACTTCCTTCAGAGGCGCTGGATGAAGATCTCACAGGCCTGATTCAACACAAACAGGTTGTTGTTGAACCTGTAGCTGAAAAAGAAGAGGAAGAAGAGCATAAAGAGGAGGAAGAAGAGGAAGAAGAGGAGCATAAAGAAGAAGAGGCTATTGAGGGTCTCGGAGCATTGTTTGGATAATAAAATTTCAGGAGGTAGTTAAAAATGGAGTATGTGTATGCCGCGTTAATGTTGCATTCTGCTGGAAAGGAGATTACAGAGGAAAATATAAAAGCCGTGCTTGAGGCAGCCGGAGTCGAAGTTAACGATGCGAGAGTGAAGGCGCTTGTTGCTGCTCTCGAAGACGTGAACATTGACGAGGCAATTGCCAAGGCGAGCTTTGCACCAGTTGCAGCAGCACCTGCAGCAGCGCCAGCTGAGGTACCAGCAGAGACAGAAGAGAAGAAGGAAGAAGAAGAGGAAGAAGAGGAAGAGAAGAAGGAAGAAGAGGCTATTGAGGGTCTCGGAGCATTGTTTGGCTGAGGTTGAGCTTTTCCTTTTTATTTCATATTTTTAAGCAGCATATTTTTTGGCCTGAACCGCATTAGGTGATATGCCCAATATTTTTGATGTTTGAATCCTGTTTAGCCTTAACATATGACTAGATTTTCCCAATCTGTGCCTCGCCGTGTCTTAATTTTCAAAATCCCCCACTTAAATTCTAAAATCCTCAGGAGGTGATTTAAGGCTTCTGATGCTTCAGGAATATTATACTCAAATCCAAAATCTGAATTCAATTTAAAATATTTCTGCTTCTTCATAAACCTCGATTCCACGTTCAGTTATGGTGAAAGGCCTCAATTTTCTGGAGTGCTTTGTTCTCCTCATCTTTATAACCTCCAGCCCCAGAATGGGTTCTTCAAGCTCATTTTTTCGAACGTACTTTAATGCTATGGCACCATCCGATATATATTCAAGTATTCCATACTTGCTCGTATTCATAGTATATCTATCAGCCTCTGAAGTTAAAATCGCCGTTATTCCCGATTTTTTTATACTATTCTTCAGAAATGATATTGTCCTCCACCTGTCGCTCTCACTAAAGAGACCCTCTAAAATGCTTATCGTGTCAATCACAAGTCTCGATGCTTTCATTTCTGAAATGATTTGCATCAGATCATTATTTATTTTTTCCAGAGATTCCTTAACAATTAAAGGATCAAGCCTTATAATTTCAATCTGACCATAGTATTCATTAAAATCCATTCCAAATCCCTGAGCGGTTTCAATGATGCTTGCTTCATCTTCATCAAGACTGATAAAAATGCATCTCTCCCCATTTTTTAGACCTTCATAAACGAAGTGCAGACCGAAAGTTGTTTTTCCTGTACCGTAGTGACCAAAAATAGTGATAATATGTCCTTTTGGAATTCCTCCCCCAATCACGGAATCCAACCCAGGAATACCTGTTGATAATCGCATATTGATCATCTCAAATAACTCTGAGCAACCGCGATATAATAAAGCCTTCTGCCGGATCGATCGTAACATCATATTTCATTATTTTCTGTTTCTCCAAAAAGGGCAACGACCCTGTAAGTTTTCGAATGTACATTGATCTTTTTATTACGTCCTTTTCAATATTCCACTCGAAAAAAATTACCCCGTTCGCAGTATTCAAAATTTCTTCTTCTTTTGATTTTTCAATGACATTTTTCGTCAGCAACACATAAACCAGCATGTCTTTATTGATTATCAGTTTCCTTATTCCGGTAAAAAAGTCCACGAGATCAGACCATTTAATTTCATCCCCACCCATTATCTCAGTCTTTCTCATCAGATCTGTCAGAGAATCAATTATGAGTATACTCCTATCTGGGATTCTGTCAAACAGGTTGACGAGCTTTTCCAGAAGCTTTTCATCAGGCCTCAGTGATGCCAGAGAGACTTTCTCTTCCGTAACCCACGAGAGTGGAACAATTGTTCTTGCAAAGTATTCTTTTGCAAAGCTGATTATTCTGGGTTTTTCTATCCAGTCTCCTTCAGAATCGGGGAAAGCTAGCTTCAGCTCTCTTTTAACTTCAGCATCACTCAACGTCATTGAGATATAATATATATCAGAGGTTTTTCCCGACTTTATGAGATTCATAATAGTCGTGAACGCGAATTCCCTTCCCCCGGCACCCACTTCCTCAACAAGAAGTAAAAGTCCAGGATATATGCCTCCCGTATAGGTGTCAAAAACACCTATTCCTGTCTGAAACTTCATCACTCCACCCCAGTAACCTAACTATAACCAAGATTAATTAACTATGTTTTCCCGAATATAAGATTAACTCCATCAATCATCTATTAAGTTTCTCCCGGGTCACTGCCAAGTGTGAGTTGTAACCACTTACCTGCGAAACAGCAGATTTGCTCACTAATATTCTTCAATAACCGAAAAAATATAACCGAAAAAATTGTAATATTGAATGTCATCAGTAATTATGTGAAAAAAGAACTTGAAATAACTCTGGAGAAGCTTGAGGGTTTTAAAAGACCGAATATTAAATTAGAACAATACGTTACTCCTCCATCTCTTGCAGCCGAGATTGTGGTCAATGCTTACTTGATGTCGGATTTGAAGTATGTTGTTGATCTTGGTTGTGGAACTGGAATGCTCACCATCGCTTCTTCTCTCTTCGGGGCAAGAGCGGTTGGGGTAGATATTGACAGAAATGCACTCTTTATAGCCAGAAACAACTCGAAAAGATTTGATTTGAATTGTGATTTCATTCGATGCGACATCAACAAACTTGAGCTGAGAAAAAAAGATTTTACAGTTATAATGAATCCTCCCTTCGGTATCCATAAAAAACATGCTGACAGACCTTTTTTACTGAAAGCGATGGAAATATCAAGAGTGATTTACTCAATCCACTCTGCCGGAAGTGATAAATTTATAAAAAAGTGTTCTGAGGATAATGACTTTAAAATAACCCACCTCTGGTATTACAGCATACCTTTAAGAAGAACATATGAATTCCATGAAAAAGAATTTAAGCATATACCTGTTGAAGTTTACAGAATGGAAAGAAAATACGGAGATGAAGAGTTATGAAGTTTGTGTTCCCCGGTGATAGGGTTGGATATGCTGAGGAATTTGTACCTGGTGAGGGTGTATATGAGGAGAATGGTGAGTTGTTTGCAGCAGTTGCCGGTAAAGTAGTTGTTAAGGATAAAGTTGTCAGTGTTGAATCAATAAAAAAACTTCCCGACATTAAAAAAGGAGATATCGTGCTTGGGAGAGTTGTAGATGTGCGAAACTCTCTCGCCCTTGTTGAGTTGTCGAGAAAATACGGACTCGATAGAGATCTTATGCATACTGGAATTGCAGCACTACACGTTTCAAATGTTCAGAATGAATATTTAAAGGACCTCGGCTCAGCTGTCAAATATATGGATATAATAAAAGCCAGAGTGATAGATCCTGGACTCCTAAAGTTATCCACCAAGGAGCCGGGAATGGGTGTTGTAAAGGCATTATGTTCCTCATGTAAGAGTGAGATGGTCAGAGAGGGAGATAAGCTTAAATGCCTAAAATGCGGTAACGTCGAAAGGAGGAGAATTTCCTCTGATTATGGTAGAGGTAACTGGACTTGAGGACTAAGGTGTAAGGTGATAATATGGAAGTAAAAATTGTTGAACTGGAAAAAAACTATGCAAAAATAAAAATCAAAGGAGAGAATCACACCTTCCTGAATCTTCTTCAGCATCACCTGTTAGAGGACGAAAATGTCATTTTAACAAAATACAACATTCCACATCCACTGGTAGAAGGAGCGGAGATTATCATTCGAACTGATGGAAAAAATCCTCTTGAGGTGCTCAAAGAGGCAAACAAAAAGATAATTGAAGAATGCGATGAAATTCTTGAGAGGATATAGTTTTTAAAATTCAGGATATTGAACATTCATAATGAAAATATGGCGATTTGCAGGATTTGATGATAGTTTTAAAATTGGTAGAAGTTTGAGTGATTCCAGAGGTAGCAAAGCGGTTATTGCAGGGTGTGTAACAGCAGGAACCGAACCAGAGGGGTTCATGTTCGGAGAGATAGAGATCGATGGTATGGACGCAACTGAGGAGCTGACTGCAATTTTGATGCGATCTAAATTCAAAAAACAGCTTAAATGTGTTTTTCTAAGCGGGTTGACCTTTGGAGGGTTTAATACTGTGAACATCAGAGAGCTGTATGAGAGTACTGACATACCAGTGGTCGTGGTTATGCGAAAGATCCCGGATTTTGATAGAATAAGAGAGGCTCTCAAAAACGTGCCAGAAAGTGAGAAAAGGTGGGAAGCTATATTGAGCGCTGGAGAGATTCACAGAATAAACGAGCTGTTCGTTCAGTGTTCTGGCTGTGGTGCAAAAAACGCAGAAAAATACATAAAATCCAGCACTTTGAAGGGGAATATTCCCGAACCTCTTCGCCTTGCCCATATGGTCGCTTCCGCAATTGTACATGGAGAATCGAGAGGTAGAGTTTAGATTGATCGAGAGTAAGTTCAGATTAGTAGCCGGTAATCTTCGAACTGTTAATAGTTCAGACTGAACTTTAAAGAATTTGAATGAAATGCATTATGAGATTGTCGAATACGTGAACGGTAAGTGCTAAGCGGTGAACTCCTCCTCGCTCACGCAAGGGACTTCCCACCTGTATTTGTTAAAAACATCCCGTATTTGTTAAAAATTTAGTATAATCAACGGGGCTCGTAAACCGTTCTCAGATTTTTCGCTTATCTATAACCCTCTTCGCCTTGCCTTCGAATCTCTGTAGCGTTCCGGGGTTTACCAGTTCTATATTCGCCCATACATTCAAAACACTCTTAAGCTGGTCTGCGATTCTTTTTTCAAGTTCCAGCATATCAGAGACCCTATCAACCATCGCTGTATCTTTAAGTTCTATTTGAATCGTCATAACATCCATCTCTTCTCTCCTTTCAAGAATTATCATGTAGTGTTCTCCTACTTCAGGTATCTGCATTATCACATGCTCGATCTGGCTCGGGAATACATTCACTCCTCTGACAATAAGCATGTCATCTGAGCGCCCCATTATCCGCATAATCCTTGGATGTGTTCTCCCACATCCGCATTTTTCCTCTTCAAAAGCTGTTATATCTCCTGTTCTCCATCTTATCAGTGGTAAAGCCTCTTTCGAGAGAGTGGTTACAATGAGCTCCCCCTTTTCACCTTCACCAACCTGCTCCTGAGTTTCAGGATCTATTATTTCAACGAGGAAGTGGTCACCCCAGATGTGCAAGCCGGCTTTTTCTATACATTCCGTGAAAAGAGGGCCGCTCAGTTCTGATGTTCCATAAACATCAAATGCCTGGATTCCTGTTTTTTTCTCGATTCTTTTTCTTGTTTCCTCACTCCATGGTTCGGCCCCGAATATGCCCATTCTGAGTCGTGTTTCAGAGAAGTCCATTCCCATTCTGGAAATATATTCAGCGAGGTAAAGCATGTAAGATGGTGTGCAGGCAATGACAGTGGTCTGGAGATCCTTCATGAGTTCGATCTGCCTCTGGGTGTTTCCAGCAGAGATGGGGATTACACTCGCACCTATTTTTTCAGCCGCATAATGGAAGCCCAGACCACCTGTAAAAAGGCCGTATCCATATGCTATCTGCATTGTGTCGTTTCTATCAACCCCGCATGCGGTCAAACTCCTGCAGAGACTCTCAACCCAGACCATTATATCATTCTCAGTATAACCGACAACGGTTGGCTTTCCGGTTGTTCCGCTCGAAGCATGATATCTAACAACCTGAGATTTCGGAACTGCAAACATCCCAGTTGGATAACTATCTCTTAAGTCCTGTTTTTTCGTAAAAGGCAATTTTGGTAAATCTTCAAGCCCTCTGACGTCCCAGGGATTAATATCTGCCTCTTTAAACCTCTTTCTATAAAATGGTGAATTTGTATATGCATGATGAATGATTGCCCTCAACTTTCTTTCCTGTACCTCTTTTAAATCCTTTAAAGGCATCTTCTCTATGCTGGGATTCCAGAACATATGTCATTCAATAACAAACTGAGTATAAAAGCTTTGTCAGTTTAAGGGTTTCGTTTCCACGAAAAAGTATGGATAGGCGTCAAACAGTATTAAAGAAACTTAAAGAAACAGCAATCGATAAACTTGATTTAAATCTGCCTCATCAACTCCAGATACTTTCTTGCCCTCATTTCATTCCCCTCATACTGAACAAACCAGGTCATCCAGCAAAGTTCAATAGCCCTGTAACCTGTAAGCTCTGCAAGATTTTCAACCCATTTTATGAAATCCAGATCCTTTTCTGGCATGTTCAAACCTGATTTTTCGGCTACCTCTGAAAAAACCTTCTTTACCACCTTATCGGGCATTACAGTGTCAACACCACCCATCATTCTGAGGTACTGAAATGTGTTTATTCCTACCCCTTTTATACTGCCAATCGGGTCTTTTTGCCAGCCATCAAGCCTACTTTCTCCTGCCCATCTGGCAAGGGCTTTTCTATCATCTCTATCGACGGATGAAAGATATTCGGCTATTTTCCTGGCAACATACCAGCTTCTCTTATTTTTCCAGATCGAATAGAGTTCTTTATCAGAAAAAAGGGCAAGATCCTCAAGACGAACAATCTTTCCGGTTTCCATCAGTTTGCTTTTGAAATCCAGAACTTTAGGAATGACAACCGTGAAATAATTCAAGCCGAGCGAAACAAAAGATGCATCAACAACCATGAGAACAACATTGCCATCATATCTCTGCACATTCAGACATCTCTGGCAGTACTCCCTGATTTCCGGAACCTTCGACATGTATTCATCAATCACTTCTTTGATTATCTTAATTCCATGCATTGCCTTACCAAAGACTGTAGTGTATTTAATTTATGTTGATATTCCGATGATTAATGCGATTGTAACCAGATTGTTTCCTGACCTGAATTCAATCTTAAAAACCCGTTTAAATATTCTTTCTTAAATCAAGAACCCTTTTTGATTTCAGCATGAACCTTTCAAGTGTGCCCTTTTCCACCAGTTCAACATTGGTTCTCAGGTTGAGTTCCTTGTAAAGCTCTCTCTGAACCTTTTGCTGGATTCTCTGAAAGTCTGAAAGTTCTCCTGTAAAGACTTCGTCTCTCATCTCCACCCTGACAGATATATCATCAAGAGATCCGTTTCTTGTGATGATGACCTGGAAGTGGTCTCCAACCTCAGGGATTTTCATAAGAACGTGTTCAATCTGGCTCGGGAATACATTTATCCCTCTGACAACGATCATATCATCACTCCTGCCGAGAATCCTGTGAATCCTGGGATGTGTTCTGCCGCAGGAGCACTTTCCTTCATCCATTATGAAGGTTATATCTCCCGTTCGATACCTTATCAGGGGTAAGGCTTCCTTGGTGAGAGGAGTTAATACCAATTCACCCTTCTCGCCTTCAGATACTGGTTCAAGAGTCTGTGGATCGATAATTTCTATAAAATAATGGTCTGCCCATATATGCAACCCGTCCTGTTCTGTGCATTCAAAAGCAACCCCAGGGCCATTCATCTCGCTCAAACCATATGAATCGAAAGCCCTAACACCATAAGCATCTTCAAGCCTTTTCCTGGTGTTGTCGCTCCATGGCTCTGCACCAAAACAGCATATCTTCAGTCCAAGAGAGTCCACGCTTATATCCATGGATTCTGCCACTTCCTTGATATGCATGGCATAGCTCGGAGTTGCATGAATAACCGTTGTCCCGAAATCAAGCATATATTGAATCTGCTTTTCAGTGTTTCCAGTCCCAGATGGCACAACCATGGCACCAATTCTTTCGGCGGCATAATGTAGGCCCAAACCGCCTGTAAAAAGAGTGTAACTGACCATATTTTGAAAAACATCATTGTCTCGCGTTCCAACCATGTAAAGACACCTTGCCACCATGTTTATCCAGTTCTCGAGGTCATTTTTCGTGTATCCCACGACCTTGGGCTTTCCCGATGTGCCGCTCGAGGTATGGATCCTGATTATCCTTTCCTTACCAACCGCAAAAAGGCCAAAGGGGTAATTTTCTCTAAGATCTTCCTTTACCGTAAAAGGAAGTCTGGCGACATCTTCCCTCTTCTTTATATCATCAGGATTGATTCCTGCTTCCTTAAACTTCTTCCTGTAAAATGGAACATTTTCATATGCATATCTTACAGTATAACGCATTCTTTTCATTTGAAGCTCTTCAAGCTCTTTTTCAGGCATTATCTCCTCTTTTTCCCAGTATTTTTCTGAAAATGCCATAAATTACACCTCTTTTAATATCTATTTTCCACCTGACGATGTGATATCAATTAGCAAACTGAGAATTTAAAATCTTTGGTTCGGGTATAGTTGTCAGCCTGCTGAGGGTTTGGCAGGCGGGTGGAGAGGTCGTTAGAGGACAGATCTGTTCAGACGCTGAACTTTGCTGCCTTTACTTCCTGACCGTTGATCCTTAATACAACCACATAATCTCCTTTTTCAAGAGTGCCAAGCTCAATCGTCTGGTTATAATTCTGAAGTACCTGAATGCAAACTTCACCTGGTTTTGGAAGAGTGTATGTAAAATCGAGATAATATTCATTTCCTCTTTTCTGTTTACCAACATATTCTACCTTATGACATGGATTTGGAAGGGTGATAAGCACATTAACATCCCATTTCCCCTCAACTTCAATAACCAGTATATTCACAGCGAGGTTATCATACTTAGAGGGTTTATGTATTGTATTTTTATCTTCTTTTTGCTTTTGCTCTTTTGATCCATCAAGGCAACCAGAAAGTACAACAGCAGAGACTATCAGCAAAACAGATAATACTAAAATTCTTCGAACTGTTAATGTTTCTGTGAGCTTACTTTTGTTCTTACGCTTGTCCATTGGCAGTAGTTTAAACTGATAAATTTAAAACTTTCCCATTCTTTTATGGATTCAAGATCTCCAACTGCTGAAGTTGAATTTTATTTTATCACTGCTGTTACTATCACCCACAAAATTATTTAAATGAAATATCCCAAGAATGTAGGGTGAATGCTTCAAACCGAAAAAGAATCTTACTTTACATTGCAGGTTTTTGCGGGTATGCTGCTTCAAGTATCGTTTTTCCGATTATAGCTCCCTATGCAAAAAATTTGGGGGCTTCAGAGGCTGAAGCCGGGATGATTGCCGGAGGATTTGCACTTGTAACGGCCCTTACCATGATCCCCCTGGGTTTGATTTCAGATCGATATGGCAAATTCAGAATGGTCTTCATCGGCATGATCCTATTCATTGTCGCACCATTTTTTTATGTCATTGCTTCAAACTCTTTCGAGCTTCTTCTTGCCAGATTTTTTCATGGGTTTGCGATGGCAGCTTTCGTTCCAGCTTCAAATGCCATGGTAATAGATCTTTCTCCAGAAGAAAAAAAAGGTGAAGCTCTTGGATGGATTGCGGCTTTTACCATGTTTGGATATGCATTAGGTCCAATTTTTGGTGGTTTTTTTGCTGACAGGTTCGGATTCAATGCAACCTTTTATTCCTGCAGTATTTTCGCCCTGATTGGACTTTTTTCGATTATCTGGTTGAAGGGAGAAAAGGCAGAAGGTAGAGCAATCGGTAAATTTGATCTAGATATTTTTAAAAGAAGTGGAACCTGGGGAGCTTTACTAACCCCCTTCTTTGCAACATTCGGAAGTGCGGCCATAGGAATTTTCGCAATACCTCTTTACCTTCCTGAATTTAAAATAGATTTAACCGTCGTTGGAGGTGTGATCACCTTACTTTTTCTTTCCTCTGCCATTGTTAGAGTGCCTGCCGGAAAAATGGCCGACAGATTTGGTAGAAAGCCAGTTATAATTGCTGGTTTGCTTATTGAGGCTTTAGGAATCTTTCTTTTCCTTTATCCAAGCTTTAGGATAATTATTATCGGTACTGTGATGATAGGAGCCGGTATGGGAATTGCAAATCCTGCAGGCTTTGCTCTGCTGTCAGATATCATTCATCCCAGGATGAGAGGATTTGCAATGGGTGCTTCAAGCACTTCTCTGCAGGTTGGGGTTTTTATGGGCCCATCGATTATGGGGTATGTCGCAGAAATCAGTGATTTTAGAAGCGTTTTTATAATCTCGGGAATTTTTACACTCATTTCGACACTCATAGTGCTTGTTCTAATCAGGTATGAGAGTAAAGATTAAAGACCAACCGATTAAATACTGTAGATATTGTTAGAGGGGGTATCGTGGTTAGCAAAGAAAGAGATGTAATAAGTCAGGAGCTTAAAAAGGAGCGGATAGAAAGAGCGCATGCAAAAAAGGTTTTCAATGTTCTTTTCATCTCAGTTTTTTCAGCAATGCTCGGACTTGGGATTGTGGTTCCACTTCTGCCTTTTTATGCTGAGAGTCTCGGAGCAACAGGCATATGGATTGGAGCCATATTTTCAGGTTTTTCACTGTCAAGAGCAATTTTTATGCCATTAGTGGGAAAAATCTCTGACAAAAGAGGTAGAAAGATATTTATTGTAACTGGACTCTTAATTTATACCCTGCTTTCTGTCGCTTATATAGCAGCCAATACAGTCTATTACCTCACTGCAGTCAGAATTATCCACGGTATGGCCTCTGCGATGGTTATACCGATAGCAATGGCGTATATAGCTGACTTTTCTCCTCGAGGTTCCGAAGGAAAGTATATGGGTACATTTACCATCTCCATGTTTCTCGGAATGGGATTTGGACCTTTACTGGGTGGTGTTATAAAGGATATGGCTGGAATGAGCGCTGTTTTTCTATCAATGGCTGGATTTTCCATCATATCACTTCTGATATGCCTCTTTCTACTCCCCGACGTCAGAAATAGCAGCAACACTGCACAACCATCCCTGAGAACAGTCATAAAGAATGAGATGATTAAGGCAGTTCTCTTTTTCAGAGCGATGAATGCCTTTGCTACCGGAACGTTCATGGTTTTTCTCCCGGTGGTGGCTTCAGTTTTAATGAAGCTCTCTTCAAGTCAGATTGGTTTTTTAATTTCATTAAGTGTCCTTACCATCGCCCTTCTCCAGAGATATTTCGGAAAAATGGCTGACAGATACAGAAAGTCCATATTAATAGTCTTTGGTTCAGTTCTAGTATCTTTTGCACTGATTGCCATACCTTTCCTTCACGGGTTTTCAAGCCTGCTTGCGGTCTCGTTATTGATCGGAATTGGAAGTGCAATATCTATTCCCTCCGCTACAGCAATTGTTGCAATTGCCGGCAGAGAGGTAGGACAGGGTTCTGCAATGGGTGCCTTCAACACCGCAATGAGTGTTGGAATGATAACCGCGCCCATGATATCGGGAGCAGTTATGGATTTTGCAGGAATAGGCTATGTATTCATTTTTTCCAGTGCAGTATGTTTTCTATCCATAATCATTTTCTGGTACCTGGCTTCAAGGACCGGAATTTAAGGAATCTATTTAAGGAATCTTAAAGAATTACATAGAATTATTGAATCGTTTCCGTTCCTGTGTAAGCTCAAAACTGATCTCACTAATTTAAAGCAGGCATTGCAGCAGTTTGCCAGCGGAATCGGTTAATTTTTAATGTGACGTTTCTTGAAACTGAAGTCAGTTTCAATCACAAGCCCTGTTCTGGTTTATAACCCATAAATGCCACAATTCATTTACCCTCACGGAAAGAGCGGTGGAAAGTCCAGTCCTGTTTTCTCGTCAAGTCCAAACATCACATTCATGTTCTGAATCGCCTGTCCACTCGCACCTTTCACCAGGTTGTCGATGGCAGAAGAGACAACTATCCTGTCATCCCCTTTGAAAATCGCAATATCGCAAAAATTGCTTCCTCTAACGTAGCTCAACCTCACAGAATCCTGCATTCGAACAAAGTAACATCCTCTATAGAACCTGTCGTAAATTTCGTCTATTTCCTCAGTTTCAAGCTCACCTCTCAAAAAAACGTGTGCATTAGTCAAAATGCCCCTTGAGCCTGGAAAAACCTGTGGAGTGAATGAGACCTTTATGTCTTCCTGAAAAACTCCCAGCTCCTGAACCATTTCCCAGTAATGTCTGTGTTCCGTAACTTTGTATGGAACTATAGCCTCATGCAGGTTTGGGTAATGTGTGAAATCTGTTGGTTCAACTCCGGCACCAGTTATGCCACTCTTCGAATCGAAAACCACCCTTTCAATCAGTTCCTTTTCTGCCAGTGGAGCGACAGCCAGAATTGCCCCCGTAGGATAACATCCCGGGTTTGCCACGAGACTTGCCCGTTCAACATCCTTTCTGTGGATCTCAGTCAGCCCGTATGTCGTTTCATTTTCAATTTTTTCGGTGTACCCCTCATGTTTTTTTCCATAAACGCTCTCATAGGTTTCTTTATCAAGTCTGTAATCTGCAGATAAGTCTATAACCTTGATACCCGATTCAATAAAATCAGGTGCAAATTTCATAGCCTGCCCATGCGGCACTGCCAGAAAAACAGCATCACATCCCTCAAAATACCTCATCTCAGGGTTCACGAACCTTAGATCATAAAAATTTTTAAGGAATCTGTGAAGCTTCCAGATTTCCTTTCCCTCATGTTTCCTCGATGAGACTGCCTGAATTTCCGTTTTTGGGTGCATGCTTAACAGCCTGAGAAGCTCGGAGCCAGTATAACCACTTCCACCAACGATGCCCACTCTTATCATTTTATACCTCCACCCTCAGATTATCGGGAGGAAAATAAACTTTTCCGGTTCTGGGGTTCTGGCATAACAATTCCAAAAGATTTGCACCGCTCAGAATCCACTCAATTTCTCTGTCTCTGCTCCATCCCTCTGACCTTTCTCCTCTCTGCTTTTTTAACCGAATAATTCACTATTTTCGAGAGGATCCTTATTGCTGTCACGATATCTGGATAAACAGGAAAACCATTCTGTTCAAATTCATTTTTGATTCTGAATACGCTATCCCTGTCTCCTTCAACAAAGAAATATATGGGTTTGCCGTATTTCGCCAGCTTCTCAAAGGGTGGCTGATAGCTCGAATAAAATTCATTCCCGGCCCATGTGCCCACAACAACACAATCAAAGCGGTCATCCTGAAGAATCGCTTCAATTGTCGTATTGTAGGCATCCTGAATTCCAAAATATTCTATGGATGGCCAGATATCAAATGGGTTTCCGATTCTGTGCCATTCTGGTGTGATCGTTCTTATTTTCTCAACTGTATCTGCAGACATTTCCGGGAGTTCCAGTCCACCAAAATACGCCTCATCCGCTCCCTGAACACATCCTGATCCTACATAGTGGACTATGGCAATTCTCCTTCCCTCAGGAAGAGGCTGAAGGGAGAGAGCTTTCAGAGTTTCAAGCATTTCCTCATAGCTAAATACTCTGATTATGTTTGCCTGCCTGCTGACTCCTTCAAAGATTTCGTCACTCCCTGCAAGTGATGCGGTATGGCTTAGAGCCATTTTCTTTCCGTATTCCGTTCTACCACTCTTGAAGACCACAAGAGGGATGTCCGAATGCTCTGCTCTTTTTGCTGACTCGAAAAATCTCTTTCCATCCTTAAATCCCTCAATATACATGCCAATTACTTTCGTGCTCTCATCTTCAATCATATAATCCAGAATCTCATAATCCTGAACATCACATTTATTTCCCAGACCCGCAATCTTGCTGAATCCGATTGATGGATGAGCACTGGCAGCATGATTCATGAGTATGCCTAAGAAGAGTCCTGTTTGCGCGATTATCCCGATATTCCCTCTGTTGATTTTCCTGAGCAGACCAAATGATGATGTGAAACCTGTCTCAGGGTTATAAACACCAGTTGTATTTGGGCCAATGATTCTCATTCCGTAATTTCTGGCGATTTCCAGAATCCTGTCTTCAAGCTCAGCTCCTTTTTCGCTCTCCTCCCTGAAACCTGAACTGATAATAACAACATTTTTAATGCCCTTTTTTGCACAGTCTTCAATCACTCCCGGAACGGTGTTTGCTGGCGTTGCAATTACAGCAACATCAGGTGTTTCGGGTAGCTCAAAAACCGACTTGTATGCTTTTAAACCGAGAATTTCTCCTCCCTTGGGATTTACAGGATAAATCCTTCCTATATATTTCAAATTGATAAGATTAAATACAATATTGAAGCCTGCTTTCGGAGGGGTTAAAGAGCCAAATACTACAACAGATTCTGGATAAAAAAACCTATGAATTTCTTTTCTGTTTGATTCGCTTCCAGTCTCAGAGTCCTCGTTCTTTTTCGTTTCATTCTCCACTACTCTTGCATCAACCACGGTATAGCCATCTTCATAAACAAAAACCGGGTTGAGATCCATTTCAACAATCTGAGGATTTTCTTCAACTATTTTTCCCACTTTTTTCAAAAGTTCAATAATGGATTCAACGTCCCCTTTAATACCTCTGTAGCCTTCGAGCATCCTATAACCCTTCACAGACCTTATCATCTCCACTATTTCATATTCTTCAAGTGGAAGAACTGAGAATGCGACATCCCTGTAGAGTTCCACGAAAATTCCACCAATCCCAAACATCATTACATGTCCGAACTGCTCATCATAAGTTATTCCCACTATCGCCTCAATACCTTTTTCAACCATTTTCTGAATCGAGACCCCTTCCGCATCCTGAATTGATGTCAGATGGTTAAAAGCCTGAATTAACTCTTCCTGATTTTGAATATTCAAAATGACTCCACCAGCGTCACTTTTATGTGAGATCTTTCTGGATGCTACCTTTGCAACAACCGGATATCCTATTTTCTTCGCTGTTTCGATTGCCTCATCCTCACTTTTAACAAAAAAGGCAGTTGCAGTGCGTATACCATATCTTTCAAGCATGTTTTTGGATTCATGTTCCATCAGAAGACCCATTGAACCACCCATGGATGCTCTGAGTTCAGATGATAAATAGATTTCGGATTTTATTCTCAAATTACGTAACTTAATCCTGTATTGTGTCTCATATTACGAATCGGTTATCCATAACATTATACATAACACGACACTTCTGAAAGCTCCTCAGAATAAATTTATAAATTATCTCGTCCCACTCTCTCTCAATGATTGACGAACTGAACAGAAAAATAGTGGAGCTCATACTAAGGGGACTGACACAGACAGAAATTTCGGAGAGGTTACAGATTAGCCTCAAAACCGTTCAAAATCGAATAAAAAAGCTTGAAGATGATGGATTCCTGATTAAACTCAAAGAGGGATACTGGGTTGCGGATTATAAGAAGCTCGGACTCGAGATGCTTTCTGTGAACTTCATAGACTTCGACCTGAGCTGCAAAAACAGGCTTAAAGAGGTTATTGATCTTTTAAAGAGGCTTGATTTTGTTGAAAATGTTTTTGAAATTGTCGGTTCACCTTATGATCTCTGCTTCATAGTCAGATACAAAAGTCTTGATGAATATATGGAAGAACGGGGCAAATTTTTCCGCTGGCTGGAGAAAAAGGGATTCAGAATTAACCACTACGAGGCGTTTATAGCTTCAAAAACGCACAAAGACCATAGAAGAACCATTCTTTAGCATTATTCAAATTCCTATATTAAAATTATGCGGGAGGTGATTCAGTGAGAAAGGAAGATAGAGAAAAATTCGAAGAGAAGGTGAGAAATTCTGGATGGTACAGACTGATTGGAATGAGTCCATACATAGGGAACGGAAAGGCTGTCGTTGAGCTAGAAATAGAGAGTAAACACAAACAGGCTCTTGGGACTGCTCATGGTGGAGTTATTGCAAGCATTCTGGACTCTGCTGCCGGTCTGAGTGTGAACAGTTACCTGATAAAACAGAACAAAATTGCGGTTACTGCTGAGATGAATATAAGCTATCTCAAACCCGTAAAAGAGGGAAAACTCATTGCTGAAGGAAAAATAATAAGCTCCGGGTCCAGACTCCTGGTAGCCTACTCGGAGGCAAAACAGAACGATGAACTGGTAGCAATCTGCACAGCCACATACTATGTCGTTGATGATCCTAATCCGGTTGCTTAACGGTCTCTTTAAGATTTAAGAGTGTTTTCTAAAACCTGCATATAATTTAAACACATATTCTGCGTCCTCAGATATCAAAATCATCACCCGAAAGATAAATAACAAAAAAGTAGATATTAATTCGTGCAATGTGTAATTTGCGGGAAGAGAGTTTTTTCGAGAGATCTTCCTGTCTGTGTTGAGTGCTCAAGAAAGGAATCGAGTCTGATTTATGCTATTCACGAAAGAGCTGAAATTGCTTGTTCCAGAGAGAGAAGAGTGGAGGAAAAAGATTTTAAAAAATCCTGTTGTCTTTGCACAAACTTCTGCAGTTTTGGATCGAGTGCTTCTGGTTTGTGCAGGTTGAGGGGTACGAGAAATGGAGAAAAATATTCATTCTGCTCTCCTAACTGGGGAATGCTCTCCTTTTATGAGGATCCGCTTCCAACAAACTGCTGCAATGCCTGGTTCTGCAAAGGGAGCAGGATGATTGGAATGAACCTTGCAGTTTTCTACTATGGATGCAATTTTGATTGCCTTTTCTGCCAGAACTGGGAACACAAACGTATAGAAGGGCGAAATGCCGTACATCTGAATGAGATCGTCAAAGTGGCGATGACCGAAAGAATCAAATGTATCTGTCATTTTGGTGGATCTCCTGAACCACAAATGGCCTTTGCACTGAGATTCAGCAAAAGAGTGGCCAAAAAGAAGGATGTGATGATCTGCTGGGAGTGGAATGGGGCTGGAAGAGAGAAATTTGTGCTAAATGCAGCAGAAATAAGTTCAAAGACATGTGGAACTGTAAAATTCGATCTCAAAGCATGGAACGATAACCTTCACCGCTTCTTAACTGGTAGAACAAACAGTTACGTCCTCAAAAATTTCGAACGAGTTTTTGATCACTATCCTGAGGTACTTTCCGCAACAACTCTTCTCGTCCCCTATTATGTCGATGAAAGAGAGATAGAGGGGATCGCTTCCTTTATCTCCTCCCTTGATGATAGTATTCCCTACAGCCTCCTCGTATTCCATCCTGCCTACCGTCTTAAAGATCTTCCAGTCACGCCAGTAGAGCAGGTGAGAAGGTGCTATAGCTCAGCAAAAAAATATTTAAAAAATGTGAATATCGGGAACCTGCACCTTCTTGGCCAGAAATTCCGCTTATAGTTAAATCATAATTCCCTGACCACCATCCATCATTCAACGATTTTTATGGCTTTTTTTAGTTCTTCCTTTTGGACCTTGTACTTCTCCTTTAACCCGATGAGTTCTTTACCGAAATGGTGAGCTATCCATTCCAGCGTAAACCTCTCGCCCTTTTCGATCAGATTTAATTTAGCATCAAATACGGATCCACAGACCGGACATACCAGTTTACCATTCTCAATTCTGAATGTGGTGTTCATGCAAACCGGACATTGATTCTCTGAGAGGCTTCTTTCGCCCTTGATTAAGAGGTCAGCAGCAAGATTTAATTTTTCGATGTTTTCTTTCTCCAAAAAAATCTCTCCAGGAAGCGCCGCTCTTACTTCTATGTTTGCCAGAACATTGAGCCCGAGAACCCTTGCAAACACATTGTGGGTTGCTGATGCCCAACCCTTCATGTCCTCAAATCCATGAAATGTCAGGATAATCGCATTTTTTTGAGAGAAACTTTCAATGTAGGATATTGCCATGAAACATCTATCGAGAAGTGCTTTGAACATGCCTGTTGCGTCAAGCCAGTATACTGGTGAACAGATTAGAACGAGGTCAGCCTCATTTATTCTTTCGAATACAGCAACTACATCATCATCAATCCTGCATTCTTCACCATAGAGACACTTATAGCATGCCTTGCACGGTCTGATGTTAAGCTTTACCAGATTTATGACTTCGAGTTCAGCATTCAATTTTTTTGCAATATATTTTGCCGCCAGAACACTGTTTCCCTTTTTTCTTTCTGTTGCACATATCGAGACAATCTTTATTGCATTTTCAGACTTTTCACAATTCATTAAATATGTCCAAAAACAAGATGAATATAAACTTTTTTAATTTAATTTCTGATTGAATTTATTCAGTATCATCGTATCTATCAGACACCGTGTTGCTTGGGGAGTGGCGTTATTTTCACGACACCCACAAGGCATATATCCCACAGGATACAACCTTCAATAACACAAATACTGAGTGGAAGGGCTGTCTGTTAAGTGTCTAACCACAAGGGCTGTCTGTTAAGTGTCTAACCACAAGGGCTGTCTGTTAAGTGTCTAACCACAACTATCTCCATAATCACCCCGGTTACCTGTGCTTCCGGTGAAAGTTATTAAATTTATTAGGTGATGTTTAATCAGGAGGTAAAAATATGGAGCTTACAAAAACCGCCGAAGTTGTGCTCAAGAAAAGGTATCTTTTGAAGGATGATGAGGGAAATCCGGTCGAGACTCCTCAGGAGATGTTATGGAGGGTAGCCAATGCTATAGCCATTCCAGAGGAGAGTTATGGTGGAGATCCAAAAGAGGTGGCGAGGAAGTTTTTCGATATTATGGATAAGCAACAATTTATGCCTAATTCTCCCACACTCATGAATGCTGGCACTGAAATGAGTCAGCTCTCTGCATGTTTTGTGATTCCCGTTGATGATTCCATTGATGGAATCTTCAAAGCCCTCTCCGATATGGCCAGGGTTCAGAAGTCAGGAGGGGGCACCGGCTTCAGTTTTTCAAGGTTGAGACCTAAGGGAGACATAGTTAAATCAACAATGGGTGTTGCAAGTGGGCCAGTATCATTCATGAAAATTTTCGATGCCGCAACCGAGCAAATAAAGCAGGGCGGAAAGAGAAGAGGAGCAAATATGGGGGTTTTGAATGTCCATCATCCCGACATTGAGGAGTTCATCCTCTGTAAAAGAGAGGAGGGTGTTTTAAAGAACTTTAACATCAGTGTCGCTGTAACTGATGAATTTGTTGAGGCTCTCAAAAAAGATTCAGATTATGAACTCATTAACCCAAGAACAAAGGAGGTTGTAAGAAGGGTTCCTGCAAGAAAAATTTTTGATTTAATTGTAGAGGGTGCGTGGAGAAATGGCGAGCCGGGTGTTGTTTTCATAGACAGGGTAAATCAGTTTAATCCAACCCCCAAACTTGGCAAGATAGAGGCTACCAACCCCTGTGTAACTGCTGATACATGGGTGATGACTGTAAAAGGGGCCAGGCAGGTTAAGGATCTTGTTGGATGGGGCTTTACAGCTGTTGTAAACGGACAGTGCTGGCAGAGTGACGAAAGGGGATTCTTCCCCACAGGAGTTAAGAAGATCTACAGACTCAAAACGAGGGAGGGTTTTGAGCTCCGCCTGACAGAGGATCATCCCGTGTTGAGAGTAAGAAAGATGACCAGATACAAAATTGAAACGGAATGGGCCAAGGCGGGAATGTTGAAACCGGGAGATAAAGTTGTGATGAATAACCATAGAGCTTTTAAAGGCTGGAATGGCAAATACACAAGGGAAGAGGGATACTTGATAGGTCTTCTTTTGGGAGACAGAACGATAAAGTCTGACAAAGTTGTTCTGGCTTCTTGGGGTGAAAGCAGGGGTTCAAGGGCAATCAGAAATGTAGCATATAGATACGCTTCAAAGTTACCACATCGCAGAGGCTTCGAAGGTTGGATCGAAATTAAAGGAAGAAGAAAGTATAGTATATCCCCGGACTATTTGAGGAGGTTGTCCAGCAAACTAGGGTTGAGGCCAGGTCAGAAGATTATAACAGATGAGATCGAAAAAGCGTCATCAGAATTTTACATCGGGCTGATTCGAGGGCTGTTCGATGCTGACGGTTGTGTGGTAGGAGATCATGCAAAAGGCGTAAGTGTCAGACTTCCACAAAGCAACCTCCAGTTACTGAAGGCCGTTCAAAGGATGCTTCTCAGACTTGGTATATTTTCAAGAATACATATAAACAGAAGAAAAGATGGCAAACACAAACTACCGGACGGGATAGGTGGGACCAAAGAGTATGAAATAAAACCACATCACGAATTGGTTATCTCCAACGAAAGCCTATTGAAGTTTTACGAGGTCGTCGGGTTCGAAGACGTTGATAAACTGGATAAATTAAAGAATGCTGTGAAGAGTTACAAAAGAAAACCAAACAGAGATAGATTTGTTGCAACAGTTGAGGAACTTATTCCAGAGGGCGAGGAGGAGGTTTACGATGTCTCTATACCCGGAATGAATTCTTTCGATGCCAACGGCTTCATTGTCCATAACTGCGGTGAACAGCCGCTCCTTCCTTACGAGTCCTGTAATCTGGGAAGTATCAATATATCAGCTTTTGTGAAAAACGGAGATATAGACTGGGAGGGATTGAGAGATGTTGTTTGGCTTGCAGTGAGGTTTTTGGATAACGTCATAGATGTTAACGATTATTCCATTCCTGAAATTGAAGCCATGACAAAGGGAAACAGAAAGATCGGTCTGGGAGTTATGGGCTTCGCTGATGCTCTTTTCAAACTCAATATTCCGTATGATAGCGAGCAGGGAATTCAAATGGCTGAGAAATTGATGAAATTTATCCAAGAAGAGAGTCATAAAGCATCTCAGTCTCTTGCCGAGGAAAGGGGTGCTTTCCCCAACTGGAAAGATAGTATATGGTATGAAAAAGGTGTAAAGATTAGAAATGCCACCACCACAACAATAGCCCCCACCGGAACGATAAGTATAATCGCCGGATGTTCAAGCGGGATAGAGCCCGTTTTCGCACTCGCTTACAGGAGAACCAACATACTCGATGGAGATGAATTCTTTGAGATAAACCCAATTTTTGAGGATGTTCTCAGGAAGTATGGATTATACAGCAAGGAACTGGTTTCAAAAATTGCAAGTGAAGGGAGTATTAGCTCAATAGAGGAAATTCCTCCTGAATTAAGAAGAATTTTCAAATGTGCGCTCGATATCTCCCCTGAATGGCACGTCAGAATGCAGGCAGCTTTCCAGAAATATACTGATAATGCAGTCAGCAAAACAATAAACATGCCAAATAGTGCGACCAAGAATGATGTCGAGAGAGCATTCCTGCTTGCATATGAATTGGGTTGCAAAGGTCTTACAGTATACAGAGACGGTAGTAGAGAAGTACAGGTACTAAGTGTGAAGAAGAGGGAAGAGAAGAAAGAGACGTGGGTGAGGAAACCTGTCAGCCTGATTGAGCCTCGTCCGAGGCCCAGAATAACCACTGGAAGAACTATCGAAACGAGGACAGGCTGCGGTTCACTCTATGTAACAATAAATGAGGATGAGCACGGTATTGCAGAGGTTTTCGTTCAGCTGGGCAAGAGCGGGGGTTGTGCAGCTTCGCAGACAGAGGCACTTGGCAGACTCATGTCCATTGCTCTGAGAAGCTGGGTAAATCCAGAGGCTATCATAAGGCAGCTTAAAGGAATAAGATGTCCTTCGATTGGATTTGAGGATGGAGAGATCATAACCTCCTGTGCCGATGGAGTTGCCAAGGTTCTTGAGAGATATCTCAGAGGAGAGTACAGCAAAATAAGAGTGGATCTGCAGGGAATTAAGCCACTAACGGAGTTTTCTGAGGAGTTTTCTGAAGAAGAACATACAACAAAAATGATTGGAGGCGTATGCCCTGAATGTGGAAACATACTTGAATACGGTGAGGGTTGCATGACCTGCAGAATGTGTGGATACACCAAATGCGGTTAATTGCGGTGTGATATCAAATTATTTCCTGTTTTAATATTTTTTGATTTTTTGATATACCATTATTTCATATTCAAAACCAATCGATGGTGATTTAAGAATAGAAATGGCATAACTTATTTAAATTAAGCTACCAACCTTAAACCAACCATGGATAAGTCTGCTAAGAATACAAGTATAGATGAGCTTGTAGGCCATCTTGAATTTGAATCCACAGCAGAGATCTCTGTGCCCGATAAATTGATAGACCAAGTGATAGGCCAGGATGCCGCTGTGGAGGCAATAAAGAAAGCTGCAATCCAGAAAAGGCACGTTATGCTTATTGGATCTCCCGGTACTGGAAAGTCTATGCTTGCCAAGGCTATGGCAGAGCTGCTGCCCAAAGAGGAACTTGAGGATATACTCGTTTATCCGAATCCTGAAGATTCAAATCAGCCCAAGATCAGAACCGTTCCAGCAGGGAAGGGAAAGGAGATTGTCGATGCTTACAAGCAGGAAGCGATGAAAAAGACGCAGGCGAGAAACTTTTTCCTTTTCATGCTGGTATTCTTCATAATCGGATACTCCGCCCTTCAGGGAGAGATTCTATGGGGTATAATCGCAGCAGCAATGCTATTCTTGGTTGCAAGATACCTGCTGCCCAAAGAGGAGAGAAACATACCAAAGTTACTAGTAAACAATGCTGAGAAAGAGACTGCACCCTTTGAGGATGCCACTGGAGCACATGCCGGTGCGCTTTTTGGTGATGTTAGACATGATCCCTTCCAGAGCGGTGGTCTTGAAACTCCAGCACATGAGAGGGTTGAGGCTGGAGCGATTCACAGAGCTCATAGGGGTGTGCTTTACATAGATGAAATAAACACCTTAACTATCGAATCCCAGCAGAAAATTCTCACAGCTCTACAGGAGAAGAGATTTCCAATTACGGGACAGTCTGAAAGAAGTAGCGGAGCTATGGTAAGGACTGAACCGGTACCCTGTGATTTCATTCTTGTTGCTGCCGGTAACCTTGATGCGCTTCTGGGGATGCATCCAGCACTCAGGAGCAGAATTGAAGGATATGGGTATGAGATCTACGTGAACGATACCATGAACGACACTGAGGAGAACCGAAGGAAGCTTGTCAGATTTGTCGCGCAGGAAGTTATAAAAGATGGAAAGATTCCCCACTTTGACAGATATTCTACCGCTGAAATAATCAGAGAAGCAAAAAGAAGGGCAGGTAGAAGAAATCACCTGACATTAAGGTTGAGAGAGCTTGGTGGTTTGATAAGAACTGCAGGGGACATTGCAAAGAGCGAGGGGGCAGACCTGGTAAGACTTGATCACGTTATAAAAGCCAAGAAAATTGCCAAAACAATTGAGGAACAGCTTGCAGACAAGTACATTGAGAGAAGAAGAGACTACAGACTTTTTATCGTAAATGGGAGCGAGATTGGAAGGGTCAACGGTCTGGCGGTTATCGGTGAGTCTGCAGGAGTCGTCTTACCAATTATAGCAGAGATTACTCCAGCACTCAGCAAGGAGGAGGGTAAAGTTATCGCTACCGGTAGATTGCAGGAAATTGCAAGAGAAGCCGTCACAAATGTCTCTGCAATAGTAAAGAAGTTTATCGGGAAGGATATTTCCAACACAGACGTCCACATTCAATTCGTTGGTACATATGACGGAGTTGAGGGTGATTCTGCAAGTATAAGTATAGCCACAGCAGTCATTTCAGCCATTGAGGGGATTCCTGTTGACCAAAGCGTTGCAATGACGGGTTCAATTTCAGTTAAGGGAGAAGTACTGCCAGTTGGGGGAGTTACCCAGAAAATTGAGGCTGCAATTCAGGCAGGGTTGAAGAGAGTTATAATACCCAAGGATAACATCGACGATGTTCTGCTGGACGCTGAAAACGAGGGTAAAATAGAGATCGTTCCTGTTGGGAGGATTGATGAGGTTCTTGAGTACAGCCTTGTCAGTGGAGAGAGAAAACTAAAACTCCTTGGCAAGCTTAAAGAGATGGTGGCTGTTGTCTAAGCGGTTGCCTAATGATTTCTATTTACACATTTTATATAGCCACCATGTATTTAACGTTCAGGTCTGTTTAACTCCCAAAAGAGCTTGTTACAGTAACTTTAGTATCAATTACCGTGAACAAGTTAGAACTATTGTAATTCTGAATAATTAAATAATGAAACACTAATTGGGAGGTTCAGTTAACACCCATCATCCAAGGTTCAGTTAACACCCATCATCCAGAACAGCAATCTTAAACTCAAGTTCCTTAAGCGAATTAGAATCTTTATCGAACGTCAACACTTCAGCATCGTCCGAACATGCAATTATAGATCTCTCAGGATTATCCTTTCTTCTCAATTTAAGCTCAGCTTAACTTCCGCAGCTCTTCTGATGATGTTCGAATCGACAGCAACTTCAGTGAGAGGCTTCAGTATGTCATGTATTTTTAACAAATACAGGTGGGAAGTCCCTTGCGTGAGCGAGGAGGAGTTCATCATTTCTCTCATATCTCCTACTCTCAGACATACTACAGGTAAATTACAAACCGTTCATTTTTTATCCCTCATGCATTTATTCCAGATATGGAATTTTTCGATGTGAGAGAGATAAAAACAACCTCATTTTCAATAACTCTTGACAATGGACATGTGGAGAAGCCAAAGTTTGAGAGTTTTTACGGGAGGGGCTTTAGAGTTCTAAAAAATGGTTCGTGGGGATATTTTTCCGGCATCATTGGTGCCAAAGATGCAGAGAAGGATATGAAAAAGGATATAACGATGGGAATAGAGAGGGCTGAGAGAAATATCGTCAAAAAAGGTTCGGTAAAGATCGATACATCTTCAGAGAGCGGAAAACACATTTTTAAACCCAAAGTTAATCCAAAGGATGTTTCAGTGGATGAGAAAGTAAAGTTTTTGAGAGATCTCGAAAAAGAGGTCAAGGACTCGCACATTGTGAGTACCCGGCTGACCTACATCGAGGTGATGAGGGTATTCAGATATGTCAATTCAAATGGATCGGAGATTTACTATGAAGTGCCAAGAACAGGGATCATGGTTCAGGCCGTTGCAAAGGATGAATTCCTACAATTTCTCTCAAAAAGTATATTCAAACCGGGTGGATTTGAGGTTCTTTCCGGAGACAGACCATATAATATCGCTGAGGAGGTTAAAAACAAACTTAAAGAATTGCTCAGGGCACATCCCCCTCCATCCGGAAAGATGCCCGTTCTAATGGATTCGTCTCTCGGCGGTGTTTTCATTCATGAGGCGTTTGGACATGCTGTTGAGGCAGACCACCTCACAAAGGGGGCGAGTGTTTTAAAGGAGACCGGCATAAGAGTTGGCCCTGAAGATCTTTACGTGTATGATGACCCTTTGCTTGAGGAGTTTGGATTCTTTCCCTTCGATGATGAAGGGATAAGAGCGAGAAAGAAGACCATAATCGAGGCGGGCATATTTAAAGAGTTTCTCCATTCAAGAGAGACTGCCTGTAAACTGGGTGGCGAACCGGGTAATTCAAGGTGTCAAGGCGTTTCTGAACCCATAATCAGAATGAGCAACACGTACATCGCCGAAGGCAGTTACAGTTTTGAGGAGTTGCTTGAAGAGGTCAGAAATGGTGTTTACTTGGTTGGAACGAGAGGTGGAGAGACCAATCCCGCAACAGGTTACTTCCAGTTCAGTGCTCAATACGGATATCTCGTTATCAATGGAGAGGTGAAAGAGATGATAAGAGATGTTTCGCTCAGCGGACATACGCTTGAAATCCTGAAAAATATTAAAGTCGGAAAAGGCCTATCCTTCGATCCGGGATTTTGCGAAAAGCTCGGACAGCTTGTCCCTGTTGCTGATGGTGCACCACCAACAGTTGTTGAGGCTTTTGTAGGGGGTGTCTGAAATGGAAAAGAGGGCAAACAAGTCCAATGTAGAGCTTGGTCAACAACCTGATCAGGAGTTTGAGTATCAAGATCTTCTAACATACACCATCGACACAGATATTGCCAGAAAGTTCCTCGATTTCAACGCTGATGCCTGGGAGATATTCCACGAGGTTGAGATTAAAAGATCTTTAACAATTGAGAAGGGAGAAATAAAAGCAATTTCGGAAGACAGAGAAGAGGGTGTGGCTGTAAGAGCAATTCTGAATGGTAGAGTAGGTTTTGCGTTTACAACAGACCCAGAATCGATCATTGAGACATGCGAAATGGCTGTAAAACTATCGAAAGTTTCAGAAGAGAATTTGAAAGACTTCTCACCCGGTGGAATTGCCAGAGTAAGTGGTATTTTCAGTAAAAAAGCTGCTGATGTTGATTCTTCATGGTTCCAGGATGCCGCAGACAGACTGATTTCTGAATCAATGGATATGGGTGTAAACCCGGCACAGGGTTCAATAGAGGTTTCAGTGCTGAGGACATCCATTCTCACATCATCAGGAGCGGATTTATCGAGTGAATCGACAGCCTCAACCGCCACCATTGAATGTGTATTCGAGGATGGAAGCGCATACGATATGGCCTTCAGTCGTACTCTTGACCTGGACCTGGAGAGGATTGCAAGAAACTCGGCATGGTTTGCCAAAAATTCCGCAAAAGGCGGTAAAACCAGACCTGATGCAAAGACGTATGACGTTGTTTTTTCACCCCTTGCAGCCCACCAGCTCCTCTATTTCGCCCTGTATCCTGCATTTTCTCTGGAGAATATTTTAAAGGGGAGGAGTCCTCTTGCAGACAGAAAAGGGGAGGAGATTTTCGGAAGACTCAATCTTATAGATGATGGTTCAGCCGATGACCTTTTCATGAGTTCACCTTTTGACGATGAGGGGAATAAAACAGAGAGGACAGTTCTCGTGAAAGAGGGTGTCCTCGAGAACTTCCTAAATGATCTGAGGCATGCTCAAATTTCTGAAGGGGATCCGACAGGAAATGGTTTAAGAATTGAAAGAAACAGCTACCCTGCTATCGGCCCAACAAACATGATTATCGAACCGCTGGATAGACAGGAAAGCTTCGATGACGTACTGTATATCCATTCTCTGGCCGGTGCTCACACCTCGAATCCGATAAGCGGTGATTTCAGCTTGGAGTGTGCGAACTCCTACATCCTTGAAGGTGAGATTAAACCAGTAAAAACTGCAATGATCTACGGCAACGTGTACGAACTGCTCAAAAGGATTGAATATGGTGGAAAAGAATTCATGCAGTTTGAGAGCACCGTCACCCCCTGGTTGAGATTCAAAGATGTGCGAGTCTCTTCCGGAGTGTGATGATGAAAAATACTTAATATTTTAATAAATGCGGGCGGGAAAGTATCCTTCTGATGGAGAGAGCCCGCAAGTTGTTTATAACACTGCACATTACTCTCTATTGCCACCATGGTATCCAGGGCTGAAGCAGTTTGATCGAGTCCTCGACATCGAAGCTTCTGCCTGGAAGGCTGAGAGAGCTGTCTATCTCGGGTAGATGAGATCTTGCGAAAGCTGGGAGTGATTCACTCAGCTTAACCCCAATTATTGCTTCGTTAGGCACCTGGCCTCTCGCATTTACGACGTTTAATAAAAATCCGATCCAAACTTTTCAAACATAAGAGCTTTTAAACATGATTTTCCTAAGGATTATTGTGAGTCCCGAAGGCAGTCTCACAAGATATGAAAGAATTAACAGAGGAGAAGCTATTGCAAAATTCCAGATAGCCAGAAGAGTTGAGGTTGAAGGTGCAGAGGAGCTCGACGAGTTGCTCAGGATCCACAGCCAGACTAAGTCGGAGTTTCTTAAAATTTTGAGAGAGAGTGCCGAATTTGAAATTCAAAAAATATTGTCTCAAAAAATCCCTAAAAACAATTTTATAAAACTAAAAGTTAAAATTCTGCGTGAAATACTCAAAAATTGTGTCTTTTGTGAGAGAAGATGTGAGGTTAATAGATATGAAGAGACGGGAGTCTGCAAATGCACGGACAAAAGTTACTATTCATCTGAATTTCTCCATATGGGTGAAGAACCTGAGCTTGTTCCTTCCAACACCATTTTCTTCAACAGATGTACCTTCAAATGTGTTTTCTGTCAGAACTTCGATATAGTTTATCATGACGATTATGCTGTCAACCCACATGAGATCGCTGGAGTGATTGAAAGAAGGTACAGGCAGGGAAGCAGAAATGTAAATTTTGTCGGCGGTAATCCCGATCAGCATGCACACACAATCATGGAGATTCTGAACCTTGTTGACTCAAATATCCCTGTTGTGTGGAATTCAAATATGTACCATTCAGAAGAACTGGCAGAAATAATAGAGGACGTTGTTGATGTCTGGCTCGGAGATTTCAAATATGGGAACGACAGATGTGCCCTCAAGTATTCAAAGGTGAAAAATTACTGGAAGGTTGTGACAAGAAATTTCAAGAGAGCATCACAAAATGGTGAGCTTCTGATAAGACACCTCATAATGCCAGGACACCTTGAGTGCTGCACAGAAGAGATTGTAAAATGGGTCTCGGAAAAGCTCGGAAAAGAGACCAGATTTAATTTAATGTTCCAGTACTATCCCACCTTCAAAGCAATGGAGTATCCCGAAATTGCACGAAGGTTGACCAGAGGTGAAATGAGTCTGGCTGTTCAAATAACTGAAAAATATGGTCTGAACAATCTGGTTTAGGTTATATGCATCATCTCATGGTTTATCGTTTCCAGCAGGATTATGTTAACACTATCACATCCGGTTAATCAACTCCCGGTTAATACTAATCAACTAAGGAATCCATGGATCCCGTTATTTCTTTCCATTCTCCCCTTCCCCCTTTCATCCATCCCGCCCAGAATACAAATGCAGAGAAGAGAGTTAAAACCGCTGCAAAGGAGAATGCCATTCTGACTCCATACAGCCCCCCTCCAAAAACATCATATATTGCCCCTGAAATCAGCGGACCTGCTATCCTCCCCAGGCTTTTTGATGCCGAGAGGGTTCCCATCAGGCTGCCCATCCCTCCATGAGCCTTTCCTTCAACTGCAACCATCGCACCGATTGCAGGTATGTTCAGAGCGCTGGTTATACCCAGCATAGCGCTTAGAATTGCCAGAAAATAAAAATTTTCGATTCTTGGTATCAGGAATAAAATGAGTGCTCCCAGCAGAGTGGAGATTGTTACAGGATAGAATGGACCGATTCTGTCAGTCAGTTTTCCAGATGATGGTTGAATGAGTGCTGAAATGAGAAGATTCGTTGATATTATAATACCAATTAAGGATGGCATAAAGCCAATTATTCCAAGATAGATCGGAAGGAAACTGAGGATGCTTCCCCTGCCCATTGAATTGAGGAATCTAAAAAACAGAGACAATCTTACCATCGAACTTCTAATCGACTTTATAAGGCCGCGTTCCTTTATGCCTTTTCTGCTCATCGACGTGGACGGGAAAGTTAGTAAAACGAGAATCAAAGTAAAAAACCCCAGAACGCTCAGAGACAGGAAGGTGTACCTTATTCCAACTATATCTGAAATAAAACCTCCCATTAGCGGTCCGGTGGCCATTCCGAGAAAAAGGGCTCGATTGAAATAACCCATAAAATATCCCTCTTTCCCCTTTGGAGATATCTCTGCTGCATAAGCCATTGCGATTGGAATTATCATCGCGGATGTTACTCCATGAAGGAGTCTAACCGCTGAGAGTTCTTCCGGTGTTCTCGAGAAAACATATAATATGGATATCAGGGAATAGAAGAGCAGTCCTGTGCTGATGATATTCTTTTTACCATATCTGTCACCCATTTTACCAGCCAGTGGTAGAAAGACGAGCCTGGAGAAGGAGTATGCTGAGAATATTATTCCTATCCATACCCCGCTTGCTCCTAGATCTTCTGCGAAAAGTGGAAGTAGGGGGGAGATTATGCCAACACCCACCATCACGATGAATGCTGAGAATGATGTGGTAAGGAGGACGCTTCTGGCCATTTACAAGCGGTTGAACGGTGAATATATATTGGTTATGCTTGATAATTGCTGATTTGTTAACGATCCACTTGAGAAGAGAATTTGAATGGAAGAGCCCTTTAAATGTGAGGGTAAAGTCTCATTAACTATGGGCCCGCGGGGGTTTGAACCCCGGACCTCTCGCTTGCTGCGGCATATATCATTGCCTTATCAGGCGAGCGCTCTAACCAAGCTGAGCCACGGGCCCTTTGATTTTAACGGACTGTTTCCGAGATTATCCACCACACCTCTGCTATTCATGGTGATAACATCACTACTATCCGTGGTGATACTTTCAATTCTGGTTATACCGAGGGTTTATGAAGTTTATGGTATTTGAGTCCGATGTAGTTTCAGTATTTCAGTTCATGACTCCCGGAGATCACAGAGATGATGCCAAAGCCCTCAACATTCTGTATTTGATGCCTACATAAATCTATAGCTCTATCCTCCTCCGTCCCCTCAAAAAACCTACCTGAATCCCCCTTTCCCTTGCCCTTTTTATCAAAACCCGGTCATTGGTTATCAGCACACAATCATAATCTAAGCAGAGTTCAATCAATGAATCGTCAGCCTTTTTCGAATTCGTACGAACAATTCTGAACCTTTTTTCAATAAGTAAGAGAGCCAGTCTTGCGGATATTTTGTCTGCCCCCTTAAGAATTTTACTTAATTTTTTTAGCTCCAGATATATGTTTTCAGGTACAAAAAATTCCATAAATCCTTTTTCTTCGAGATGTTTTATAAGATCGAGTCTGTTCTTGAATGAATAAATCAGAACGTTAGTGTCAACGCAAACTCTTCCCTTCAAACCCCGACACCCTGAAATTTTTGGAAAGCAATACACCCCATCAATTGATTGTCCTTGATTGTCCGGTTAGATTGCTGATTATTCTGTTCAACAGTTCTATTTGATTGTTCCAGCACCGATTAGTCTCCATCTGCTTCCAACTCTTCTGCTAACAGCAACATTCCAGCCAGATTCAGCACAAACTGGTCTTTTCAACTTTACATCTACAATACTGTCTCTTGCTGAGGTTACCACGCCGAGAGTTGTTGCCGTACCGACACTGAGCATAAGAGGTTCGTTCATCTTTATTTTTTCCACATGCAGCTCCTCTTCCGTTCCAACAACCCTTTCAAGCAATCGGACGTCCATTGTAAACTCAGTAAGCGTGTCTGGAAGGTCTCCCGGATAGCCAAGAATGTTTCCTGCAAGTGTATCACTTTTTGTAAGGTATGGATCCAGTTTGGTTGATACTCCCACCAGTCCACCAGGAGTTGCCTCATCAACACTCTTTCCAGACGCCATTATACCAACAACTTCAGACGTGAGCGGTTCCCAACTACCCCGTGCATCTCTCAATCCGGGTCTTATTTCAATTTCATGTCCAACCTTTATTTTTCCTCTCAACAGACTTCCGCCAACAACTCCACCAATCAAACTCTGAGGGGGAGAACCGGGTTTGTTAACGTCAAAACTTCTTGCAATGAACATAAGAGGGGATGATTGTAAATCTCTCTCGGGGGTGGGAATTGTTTCTTCAATCGCTTCAATCAATACATCCAGATTGACCTTCTGCTGAGCTGAAATTGGGATTATTGGGGCATCTTCTGCAACCGTTCCCTTTACAAATTCCTTGATTTCTCTGTAATTCTCTATAACCCTCTCTTTTGAAACGATCTCAATTTTATTCTGAGCTATTACAATCTTATCCACCCCGATTATGTCGAGGGCCATCAGGTGTTCCTTTGTTTGTGGTCTTGGGCATTTTTCATTTGCAGCAATAACCAGAACTGCTCCATCCATCAGAGCTGCTCCTGATAGCATGGTTGCCATCAGAGTTTCATGCCCTGGACTGTCGACAAAAGAGACTGTTCTAAGAATTTTTGTTTTCACTTTGTGAACGGGACATTTTTTTTCAACAGTAAATGCTGCGGGGGGTTCGCATTTCGGACACATACGAAATGTTGTGTCTGCATATCCAAGTCTGATGGATATTCCTCTTTTCAGCTCTTCACTGTGGCGATCGGTCCAGACTCCACTCAAGGCTGCGACCAGAGTTGTTTTACCATGATCAACATGACCGACCATTCCAATATTAACCTCAGGTAACGGAACCTCTTCTTTTTTAGGACTCATGATGAATAACACCATTCTGCGATGTATTTAAAACTTTCAGATATCTCCGGACTTTCGACCATAGAATTCAAAATATGTTTGTGGGGGACAGGATGCCAGTGGATGGAGCTGGGAGCCAATTTGATATTTTGAGTGAAAACCAAAAATGCTAATTAAAATACAACTATGTCAATTAAAATACCATTAAAAGGTATCTAAAAGAACAGATAAAAATTAAAAATTTCTCTCAACAGGCAGTACATCTTTCAACATTCCATAAACTTAAATAGGTGGAACCTTTACCGAAATTATATGGAATCAGAGGTGATGATCATGGATGAAGTAAATAAACTCATTACATTATGTGGAAAGGATTGGGCTAAAATAGGCGTTGAGTTCACGTTTTTAGGTGGTAAATCAGAATGTGAAAATTGCAAAGTAAAAAGAACATGTCTCCGTTTGAGGGAGAGTGCTAAGTACAAGATAGTGGGGCTCAGAGATGGAACAGTTCAGGAGTGTGCCCTGCATGATGGGGGTGTTGTGGCTGTTGAGGTTGTCGAACTCCCAATTCTCGCACTCCTTGACTCAAGAAAGGCGGTTGCTGGAGCCAAAATCAAATTCGATGGAAAGAACTGTCAGCTTCTTGATTGCACAATGTACAACTTATGTCATCCTGTTGAGCTGAAAAATGGAGACGTGGTTATTGTTGAGAAAGTTATAGGAGATTCTCCTGGAATATGCGAAAAAGGATACTCAGTTAAGGTTGTCGAGCTCGTCAGGGTGGATGAAGAGTCTGATTGAACTCAATGGTTTAACTGAGGTATTTATTTTTTAATTTCAAATGCTTTGAGATTGCTGTGCAATTGACTTGCTCAAACTTAATACCGCTCATAAACACAAAACATCGCAAGCACAAGTTCATCTGCCCTCAAACAGTCTCAGACCGAGGGCAACCGGAAGCCCAGCTTTTATTACACCCTCGTAAACCTCATGCACATTATATTCAACCCTTCCAAGTTCGAATTTATCTTTCTCCACATCTAAAATAGCGTAGGCTGCTCTTGAATCTCCATCTCTTGGCTGACCGACGCTTCCAGGGTTGAGGAGGAATTTATCCCCGTGATCTTTCATAAACTGAACATGTGTGTGCCCAACTACCACATTTTTTCCTTCTACTTCCAGGATTTTACCTATAAGCGGGAAAGTTGGAAATATGTAGACCATAAAAGCATCATTTGTATCAGAAGGGGTTCCATGATAAAGATTAAATTTCTCAAATTCCATTTTTAGTGGAAGATTGGATATCCACTCCATGTTTTCTTCTTTCAGCTTATTTCTTGTATATGTCCCACTAATTCTGGCATACGTGTTCATTCCTGAAAAATTCCCATTAACCACAGCATAATCATGGTTTCCCATTACAGAATCTATCCTTTCCTTTCTTAGCAATTCTACAACCTCATTGAAATAAGGATAGTACCCAACAACATCACCTGCGCATACAATCATGTCGCAGTTTTCCAGCTTTTCCAGCACCTTTTCAAGTGCGATGAGATTTGAATGAATATCCGATATAATTCCAATTCTCATAAGGGGTTGTTTTTAACTCAGAGATAAAAAAGCTATTGTCATGACAGGCACTTGATGGGATTTTAAATGTGCTGAGAGTTGGAGAGTTGGAGGTTTTCATGACATTAATATCCCCTTCCCTGGTAACCTCTATGGAGATTATACATAATAGAGCTTCATCTGCTATCAGTTCCTGTTTTATGGGGGCATTATCAGTTCCATCAGTTCCTATCAGTTCCATCAGTTCCTGAGTTCCCCATAGCATTATACATCTCTATCATTGTATATTCCAACCTATTCCAACCTATTCCAACCTATTCCAACCTATTCCAATCTAAATTTCGAGCTAACATAAAGCATCTTCAAATTCAAATGCAAATACCAAATATATTCTTATTTCAGTACTCTATTTTCTATTCAGTACTCCTCTCTTGCCGATAAAACCTTAATGAAGATAAAACCAGCCAGAATGCTCAACGAGAGCATTATAAGAAGTGTATCCAGTGGTGGAACGTTGTCTTTTACCAGGAAAACTCCATTAACTACACATATCCCAATAAAGGTCACAAGTGATGATAGAAGGGCTCCTCCTCCAAGAAGATAGGGCATTTTTACACCTCTGTGTTCAAGCAGAACTGTGAAAAATATGAAAAAAATTGTAAAACCAATGAGAGCATAAGAGAGCTTGAAATATACCTGGAAAGTTGATAACATTCCATAAAGTCCATTAGCCCAGAAAAATATAATAAGACCTGAGATAAGTGAAAGAAGCACGTTTGTATAGAACTTTCTGGATACTTCACTTTCAAGAAGGGGCCTCATATTCTTCATTTTTTCCTTAAATTTAAAATCTTTTCTAAAGTCAAGAAGTTGAGCCGATCAATAGAGCCAGTACTCAATAAGCCCAGTTAGCTCAATTCAGGACGATTTTAATCAATCAAAATGATGCTGACCAAAAAACCATCTCCAATCTTAACACCCAAATCTGATATGTTTATGCCCATCGAAGAGACTGTCGGTCTTGCATCCTTGCATCTGGAAAGTGAACTTTCATCGCATTCCTCACACAAATCGCATCCACCAGGAAAAAGTGTGAGAACGAACGGATATCTGCCAATAAGCTTTCTTTCAAGCTCTAAAAGGAGTTTTTGAGTCTGTACCTTTGTCTCCATATAACTGTCAGGTGAGTAACTGAGTTTCACTGCTGCTGCAATCCTGTAACTACTCAAAAACTTCTCTACCTCGATTATATCGGGAACAAATGGTGGACATGATTTTCTCTTTCCATAATAGTCACAACCAAACATACATTTCCATCTCGCTCTGATGTCCGGCTGTATTTTTCGTGGATCCAAGAAAGTAACAACAAAATCATCTATCTGCACTTTAACGATGTCTTCAATCAAGTTCTTTAAATCCTTTATTTCGTCATTAGCTTCAATTTCAATATTACATGGCCTCACATTACTCACTTTAACACCCCATCATCAGAGATTCTCCACAACTAGAGACACCAGCTTTTGATACTTTAATTTTTTTAATCTCTACACGATTATAGATCTAAATTCAAATCTGAAAGAGAAGTTCCTGCAGGATAAATAACTCTCCCATAATAACCTTCCCATATGGAATAGAGGGTTCAATCTCCATAACATTAAAGATCCGGGCTATATATCCGAAATTGACTGCATTCTAACAGACGGATAGGATTATGAGGGTAGATCTGGTTGGTTTAGAAGTGATATGTACTGATGAGATTACTGATGAGATGGATGTAAACGGAGCTGAGAAGGAAAGGGAAGAGATAAGTTACGAACTCGGGTATTTTCTGAAAACAAACTAAAAATCTGACTGAAGAATTGTTGTTGGCAATGTAACTGAGAAAACACATAAGAGTCCAGTTTAATTTTACCAGCGATTTCAACTCACCTGACCCCACCCCCCTTGTTTCCTGTGGAAGTCTGAAATCACGATCCGGAAATATAGTTGAGAGAGAAAAGAGATAAGAAATCCCAATTTCGATTTATTCTTAGAAAAATGTGCTCTAATCAGTCATATTTAGGTTTATATCATTCCATTTATAAATCAAAACGAGATTATAGGACTTTATAAGGTTCTGGAAAGAGACCGAGAATCCATTATCTTTGATATGACTTAATTGGAAAAAGTTTTAATAATGCTCAGCTTTAACGGAAGCTCATAAAATCATTAAAAAATATCAGCTTAACAATAAATAACACCATAAATTTACGGCGGTGATATAATGAGCGATATAACAGAGATGCTCGTAAGGAGGGGCTTTCTGTGGCAGTCATTCGAAATTTACGGTGGAATGGCCGGGTTTGTTGACTACGGACCACTTGGTAATGGTTTGAGAAGAAACCTTGAGAGATTATGGAGAGAATATTTTGTAATCAACGAAAGAGCAGTCGAGATCGATACTCCCACTATTGGAATTGAGGACGTTTTCATCGCCTCCGGCCATGCAAGTTCATTTACTGACGTTGCAATCGAGTGTAAAAAATGTGGAAGGATTTACAGAGCTGATCACTATATCAAAGAAAAACTTGGAATAGAAGTCGAAGAGACGATTGAGTTTGTAGAGGAGATCCTTTCAACTTATGATGTAAAATGTGAGTGTGGAGGTTCTTTTAAGGATCCCGAACATTTCAATTTAATGTTCTCAACCAAAATCGGCCCTGGAAAGGGAAAGGATGCTTATCTGAGACCTGAGACTGCTCAGGGCATATTCATTGATTTTAAAAGACTTGCCGATTATTTCAGGGACAAACTCCCCTTTGGTGTATGTCAGATCGGCAGGGCTTACAGGAATGAAATCAGCCCAAGACAGGGAGTTATAAGATTAAGAGAATTCAACCAGGCTGAACTTGAATATTTTGTACATCCAAGGGATAAAAGACATCCAAACTTTAATTTGTATCATGATTTCTCAATCAAGCTCGTCGATAAGTTCGATGTTGAACACGATATTACACTACGGGAGGCTGTTGAGAAGGGTATAATAGCTCATGAGCTATTGGCATATTTTATAGGAAAAACCGCAGAATTTCTTCTAAAAGCTGGATTTAAAAAGGATAAAATGAGATTCAGACAGCATAAGGATGATGAGAGGGCCCATTATGCAGTAGATTGCTGGGATGCCGAGGCTCTTACATCCTATGGATGGATTGAAGTCGTGGGTATAGCTGATAGAGGGGACTACGATCTTACAAAGCATAGAGAATACAGCAAAGAGGACTTAAGTATTTTCGTTCAGTTTGAGGAGCCTGTTAGAGCTAAGGTGAGAGAGCTAATTCCAAAAATGAGTTTACTGGGTCCTAAGTTTAAAGATAAATCAAAGAAGATAGCCGAGGCAATTGAGAATTATAAAGGAGAAATCAAAGACAGGAAGATCATCGTCGAGATTGATGGAGAGAAAATTATAGTCGAGTCTGAGTACTATGAGATTGAGGAGAAGGAGAAACTTGTTCATGGTGAGAGAGTGGTTCCTCACGTGATTGAACCATCTTTTGGGCTTGACAGAATAGCCTATGCCATTCTTGAGCAGTCTTTTGAGACCGATGTTGTTGATGGAGAGAAGAGAAAAGTTCTCAGATTGAAAAGGTGGATGGCTCCTGTTCAGGTTGCCGTTTTACCTCTACTCTCCAAAGAGCCATTTACTGAAAAAGCTAAGGAAATAACAAACCTTCTCAAAAACGCGGGAGTTTTTACAGAATATGATGATTCTGGTAGCATCGGTAGAAGATATAGAAGATATGATGAGATCGGGACTCCTTTCTGCATAACTGTTGACCATCAGACCTTCGAAGACTCAACCATAACAATAAGAGACAGAGACACAACAAGACAGATAAGAGTCGAAGAAATGAAAGTTACTGGAATACTGAAGGAATTGCTTGTTAGTGAGAGAGACCTCCTTGAATATGGAACTGTATTCAAGTAGGTTGTATTCGGGTAATGAGAACTGGAACTTATTTAAGTTTGAGTTATGGAGTGTTACAGCGATAATATAATGTTACTTCAGATTTTCTACTAAAACTTCAGATTTTCTTACTGAACTTCCCGAAGAGGTAATTTGATTGAGCGAAGCTGATGAAAATCGAGTTCCTATAAAACCTCTGTATAGCCCCCCATGTCACTCGGTTGATGTTTAAAGAGGAAAATTGTAACAGATAAGCTGGATAATGGGGTTGGATAATAATGGCACAATAATATCAACTGAATATCAACGCCTGTTAACTGAAGTTAACTGAAAGTACTATCAAAAATATTTGAAATATTGAGTTTAAAAAGTCTATTTCCACTGTTTAAAGAGGGTTATGTTTGTTTATTTAACTAAATTAGCAATTCAGCAATTAAACTACTCGTCGACTGATATTCTTTCAAGCTGACTTGATACATTCCATATCAGGGTTCTTACGTGCATTGGAAGGTTTGGATCCGAAGCTATATCCTCAAGTATCGAAATTGCTGATGAGGCTCTAATAGCTAAGGAGTCCTCACCATGGAGTAAACTCTCTTTTATATCACCTGCAGCCTTTCTGATATTCCTGGGAACAGAATCGTCCTGAATAATCCTGTCAAGCACATCTAACACACCCTGAGGTACTTTCTTCGTCATAGCTACCACCCCTGCAGAACTGAAGTTTTTAATACCGCTTCACAAAGCTAATAACATGGAGGATAAAAAAATTTCGGAAGCTGTGAAGCTGTTATATAAAGGTGCAAAGATGCTTCCATATCACTGTCCTGATTGTCAAACACCTATTTTTGAAGTGGATAAAAAAATGTTCTGTCCATCATGTGGCAGGATAGCAGTTTTTGAAAAAGATATTAATAATAAACCAGAGAAAGAGCTACTTGAATTATCAGAATCAATGAAATCAAAAGTAGATTCTGAGAGAAAGCATGAACTCGAAGGATTGGGGCATAAAGTGGGGCATAAAGTGGGGCATAAGCAGCCTGAACATTTAAAAAACTCGAGTGTAACTCTGGAAAAAGCTTTGAATGAGAAAATCGGGGATCTTTCCAAGTTACTGATTGAAACAGAAGAACCTGATGAAATTGAGAGAATTATTTCACTGATTGAGAGAATACTACGATTGATTGAAAAACTCAGGAGTGAGAGGTAGATAGAGGGGTTATGAAGGGAAATCAAAGCTTGGGGATATATTGTTGTGGATTGTAAAATTATGGATGGTAGGAAAATTAGAAACGAACTTTTAAGAAAAACTGTACATTTTCTTGGGGTTTTGTATGTTCCTCTCTACTTTGTTACAGGAAAAGAAACAACTCTTTTAATTGTCTTACTCCTCACTCTTATTTCTCTCTCTGTTGAGATTCTCAGAAGGAAATATAATTTCATCCCGAACTACATATTGAGACATTATGAAAAAAGAGGTATTGGAGCACATCTTTACTTTGGAACTTCTGCAGTAATTTTGACCGCATTTTTCCCAGCTGAAGTGGCTATTACAGGTATCGTTATTGGTTCTGTGGGGGATGGAGTCTCGGGAATAATCAGAAGTTATCTAAGAAATGTCAAAAATTCTGAAAGACAGCTCCCCTCATCAGCTGGAATGTTTGCATTCTCGATGCTGGTACTCTTTTCAATTTCGAATTTTATGTTTAACAGGCTGGATATGGTGATTGCAATGGTTTCATGCCTTACTGGTACTCTTGTTGAAAGCAGACCCCTGAAAATAAGTGGAATTTACATCAATGACAATCTGAGCGTTCCGCTTGTGTCGGGATTTTTTTATTACCTTTTGAGTTAACTTCCACAGGAAATAAAGGGGGTGGGGATTATTAATCATTAAGATTTGGATGCTGATTTTATCCCCACGGTTTCTAAGCTTATAGATCAATCCGGTCAGTATTGTCAGCCGGCTTTGCGATATGCGATTCAAAGCTCGACATAGGTAGCGTCGATTATACCATCAAGTTCAACCATTTTTTGCAGAACCTCTTCTGACGGTGGATCATCCACGAGGAGTAGCATCAGTTGAATCCCACCAGGTTTTCCGTGTCTTCCAACGATCATTCCTGCTATGTTAATTTTGTTCTCTCCGAAAAGCGTCCCAACCCTTCCAATTACACCTGGTTTATCCTCGTGTATTGAGATAATGTAATGACCTTTTGGAATGAAATCGACCTTGTATTTGTCAATACGGGTTATTCTGTAATCCTCTTTACCGAAGCAGGTACCTTCGATTGTTATCTCTCCACCATCTCCTGAAACAGTGACCTCAATAACACTCTCATAATTCTCAGTGCTCTCACTTTTAGCCTCCTCAATCACAATTCCTCTCTCTCTTGCAACCGGCATTGAGGAGACGAGATTGATGTTGGAACCGAGAATCTCTTTTAAAAGACCCATCAGGAAGGCTCTTGTGATGTAATTGGTGTCGTACTTTGAAATACCTCCTTTAAAAATAATTCTGGTTCTGCTGACAGCGTTGTTCAGTCTTGCTGAAGCAATTTTGCCCATTTTCTCAGCAAGGGTGATATATGGTATGATTTTCTCGAACTCTCTTGGATCCAGACTTGGCAGATTAACAGCATTCTTTACAGGAAGGCCTTTTGAGACATTAATCATCTCCTCGGCAATTGCCAGACCAACGCTGATTTGAGCCTCTTTTGTTGAAGCACCTATATGGGGCGTCGTTACGACATTATCGAGCTTTATAAGAGGGTTTTCGGGATCTGGAGGCTCTCTCTCGTAAACATCAAGTGCAGCACCGGCTATCTTTCCATTAATCAAAGCCTCATACAGAGCCTCCTCGTCTACGATTCCACCTCTCGCACAGTTTATGATGTAAACACCGTCCTTCATCAGCCTGAACTGCTCTTTTGAAAACATTTTTTCGGTGTCTTTGGTTTTGGGGACGTGTATTGTTATAAAATCGGCGACTCTTATCAGTTCTTCAAGAGAAACAAGCTTAACTCCTACCTCTTTTGCCCTCTCACGGCCTATATATGGGTCGAAGGCTACAACATTCATCTCAAGGGCTCTTGCCCTCTTGGCAACCTCGAATCCAATCCTTCCAAGGCCAACGATACCCAGAGTTTTACCTCTCAGCTCTGTTCCTATGAACTTCTTTCTTTCCCATTTGCCGGTTTTTACACTTGAAACAGCCTGTGGGATTTTTCTTGCTGCTGAGAAGATCATACCAAGGGCAAGCTCTGCAGTTGAGACTGTATTCCCACCTGGAGCGTTTGCAACAACTATACCTCTCTGAGTAGCGGCTCGGACGTCAATATTGTCAACTCCGACCCCCGCTCTTCCAATTATTTTAAGCCTTTTTCCAGCCTCGATTACCTCCTTAGTTACTTTTGTCTGGCTTCTTACGATAAGACCGTCATATTCAGGTATGATATTGATCAACTCATCCTGAGAAAGACCTGTATTAACATCTACATGTATTCCAGCGTTTTTCATCATTAAAACTGCCTCTTCAGGTATCGGATCAGATACAAGCACCCTCATCATCCAGCGGTAGAACCACTGTGTTATAAATTTTTGGTATATTGCTTGATCACAGCCTTACTCATATGCTCTGTCCAATCCAATTTGATCACATCTAACTCATCATTCAGTGCTGATTCTTTATGTGATATGGTTCATATCCAATCAGTAAACTCGATTTAAATTGTTATGAGATATAATGCAAAAAGTTGATAACAAGTATAGTTGATAACAAGTATAGTTGATAACAAGTATAAATCCTGTAAGGATCTGTAGGGATAAACCCTGTAGATACCGTCAAACGATACGATCTGTAACCGAGTTACATGTCCAGTCTGCATGTCCGATCTCCAACAAAAATAGGATAACAATATGAAATCTTTTGATATCTAATTTTCCAATTTTCTTAATATTGATACCCCTTATCAAATTCCTTAATAATCCTTGACTCCCTCTTCTGCATGGTTTCAAGAATACTTGCAACCTTTACTTTCTCTCATAAAAAGTCTTTTATTATCAGCAGTTGATTTCACATCAGGTGATAAAATGGGTGTACTCTGGCTCAATGAAATTGGTAAGTCGGACATTCCTCTCGTTGGTGGAAAGGGTGCAAATCTCGGTGAACTTTTTAGAAACGAAATCCCTGTCCCGAATGGTTTTGTTATAGATAGCAAAACTTATAGAGAATTTATTGAAAGAACCGGAATTAAAGAAAAAATTGAAGAAATCCTTAAAGATTTAAATGAGGAAGATACAGACACTTTATCGGCTGTATCTCAGAAGATAAGAGAGCTTGTTGAATCAACGCCTGTTCCTGATGATGTAGCAGAAGAAATTGAAAAGGCTTACAAACAGCTTTGTGAAGAAGAGGGCTCGGAAGTTTTTGTTGCTGTAAGAAGCTCAGCAACTGCTGAAGACCTGCCCGATGCAAGTTTTGCCGGACAACAGGATACTTTTTTGAATGTACGAGGAAAAGATCTGCTTCAAAAAGTTAGAAAATGCTGGAGCAGTCTTTACACCCCCAGGGCTATTTATTACAGAGTCCAGAAAGGTTTCAGACATGAAGATGTCAGCATAGCTGTTGTTGTGCAAAAAATGGTTAACAGCGAGAAAAGTGGAGTTCTGTTCACATCTCATCCTGTAACCGGAGAACCCGTTACGATTATCGAGGCGGTTTTCGGTCTTGGTGAGGCAATAGTCAGTGGAAGAGTGACTCCAGACACCTATGTTTTCGATAGAAAATCAAGAAAGATAATTGACATCAAAATTGGAGAAAAATCGATGATGATAACCAAGAAGAGAGGTAAAACTGTTGAGATTGAGCTTGATGAGAAGAAATCGAAAGAAAAAGTTCTGAGTGATGAAGAAATCTTGAAACTTGTTGAAATTGGTGAGGTTATTGAGGATCACTATGGCACGCCACAGGACGTTGAGTGGGCAATTGAAAAAGGAGAAATATATATTGTACAATCCAGGCCAATTACGACTATTAAAAAGGATAGAAAGGCTGAAGAAGAGTTAGAGGAAGGAGAAGTACTTGTTAAAGGTTTAGGAGCATCTCCCGGCATCGGGTCGGGTAGTGTGAAGGTTATACTGGGCGAGAGAGAGATCTCGAAGGTTAAGGAGGGCGACATTCTTGTGACATCCATGACCACTCCTGACATGGTTCCAGCCATGAAAAGGGCTGCAGCTATTATAACTGATGAAGGAGGTATGACCTGCCATGCGGCAATAGTCTCAAGGGAACTTGGAGTTCCTGCAGTTGTCGGAACGAAAAATGCAACAAAAATCCTCAGAGATGGAATGATCGTTACGGTCGACGGTGAAAAAGGATTCGTGTACTCCGGTGCACTGAAAGAAGCTAAAAAGAAAAAGGAAGTTGAAGTTACCGCATCGACACCTCTTATCACCGCAACTGAAGTAAAGGTTAATGTATCCATTCCTGATGCGGCTGAAAGAGCTGCAGCAACCGGTGCAGATGGAGTTGGGCTTTTCAGAATTGAACACATGGTTCTTGGGCTTGAAAAACATCCGATGAAGTACATAAAGGATGGAGAGACGGAAAAATATGTGAATTTGCTTTACAGTGAAATGAGAAAAGTTCTGAAGGCCTTTTATCCCAAACCAGTATGGATTCGAACCCTCGACGCTCCAACAGACGAGTTCAGAGCCATGGAAGGAGGAGAAGATGAACCAATCGAAGCTAACCCGATGCTCGGTTTCAGAGGAATAAGAAGAGATCTGTTTGAAGAACAGCACTTCAGAGCGGAGATCAGAGCAATTAAAAAACTAATAGATGAGGGTTTAACGAATGTTGGCATAATGCTCCCGCTTGTTTCAAATGTTGAAGAGGTAAGGACAGCAAAAAGGATACTGATCGAGGAAGGAATACCGCTCAAGAAAATTGAATTCGGGATTATGGTTGAAACACCCGCCTCAGCTCTTATAATTGAGGATCTCGTGAAGGAGGGCATAGATTTCGTATCCTTCGGCACAAACGATCTCACACAGTATACACTTGCAGTGGACAGGAACAATGAGAACGTTGCATACTTGTTTGATGAAACACACCCGGCTGTGATGAAGCTGATCGAAAGAGTAATTAAAATATGCAAGGAAAAGGGGGTTAAAACCTCGATATGCGGTCAGGCTGGAAGCTATCCAAAGGTTGTGGAGAAGCTCGTGCTGCTTGGTATCGACAGCGTCTCGGCAAATCAGGATGCAGTTAAAACTGTCCGAGAGACGATTTACAGGATTGAAAGAAAGATAATGTTAGAAAAACTGAGGACACTTTAGAGATCTGCGATCAATTTTATCAATTCCAGTAAAAAATGAAAGAAGGTACTTTAGAATTCAGAAGCAGCATAATAGCGAAAATCGATTTCCACACTATTTTTTATAACCTCAGAGAGTTAAAGGCTGAGCTGACCGGTATACAGCTCCCTGATGGTTTAAAATACTGGTCGAAAGACATTTCCCAGAGATTTGAAGAAGAAGGATTTGAAGTTATAGTATCTGGCTCGGCGGCATATGGAGCGTGCGATCTCGATTTGAAACTTCTTAACTTTGTCGACGTTCTGGTTCATTTTGCACACACACCCATAGCGGAAATTGAGAGGGTAATTTATGCGCCATACTACTATGATTACGACGTTACCCTTTTGGAAGAAATGATAGACAGGATTGAAGAAAAGAATGTTGCACTGGCAGGTACAGCACAGTATGCATGGAAGTTTCAGGAACTGAGGGAGTATCTCAGACAAAGAGGATTCAATGTTGAATTGGGAGTTGCTAAAGGAAGAATTAAGCTTGATGGACAGGTTCTTGGGTGCAATTACTCAGTTCTGAAAGATATCTCAGCAAACGCGGTTCTATTCATCGGAGATGGTTTTTTCCATCCAAAAGGTGCTGCAATTTACACTGGTTTGAAGGTCTACAGATACAGCCCTCTGACCGGAGAATTTGGAGTGATTGATGAAGCGGAAGTTCGGGATTTTATTAAAAAAAGACACCTCAGAATATCCAAGGCGATGGAAAATATTCAAAAGGGAGTTGGTATCATTGTAAGTACTAAAACAGGCCAGAACAGATTACTTGCTGCTAAAAAATTGAAGAAAATTGCTGAAAACTCGAATTTAAAAGCTGATATAATCTTGCTTGATGACATATTTCCTGAAAAACTTCTCAATTTTCCCTATGGAGTTTATGTAAATACAGCATGCCCGAGGATAACCTATGATGACTCGGAGAGATATCATGTTCCTATTCTCACTCTACAGGAATTTGAGATACTGGCTAAAAAAAGAAAGTGGGATGATTTTGAAATGGATGAGATTTATTGATAGAGATTATTGAAGTTAAAAGGTTATATTGAAGTTGAAAGGTTAAAACGATGGAGGCTGCATTGGAGAATTTGCTGAGAAGAATAATGAACTCTGTAAACGATTATAGAGAAAAATGAACTGTAAACGATTATAGAGAAAAATTGAATAACCGAAACATTAAAAAATTCGGTCAACTCTCAGTGAGATCCAAGTCATCATAGTTACTGTCTAAAGGCTGGGGGCATCTCAACCACAAAAAGCTATCGATAATATGATTCCGCCGTTATAATTAACAGAAAGGCTTAAATTAATACTCTGTAAATTTAGAAAAAAGGTGAAAAAATGAGATTCTTTGCAATAGGTTTCGGTCAGGCAGGTGGCAAGATCCTCGATTTATTTGTTGAAAATGAAAAAATGCGTGGTGCTGGCATAAAATTGCACACACTTGCAGTCAACACTGCAAGAACAGATTTGATGGGTTTAAAACACATTCCTATGAAAGACAGAATCCTGATAGGACAAACTGTCGTTAAGGGTCATGGAGTTGGAACAGATAACAAAATGGGTGCTAAGGTGGCGCAGGATGAAATTGAAACAATCCTGAATGAGATAGATGAAAAGGGCACTCACGATGTTGATGCGTTTCTCATTATAGCAGGTTTGGGTGGTGGTACAGGAAGTGGAGGAAGTCCTGTACTTGCCAGATATCTCGCTGAGATGTATTCTGAGCCGGTTTATGCAGTGGGCATTCTTCCGGCTCCTGAAGAAGGTAAACTTTACTCGCTCAATGCTGCAAGAAGCACCATTACTCTCCTGAAATATGTTGACAATCTTATCCTTGTGGATAACGGTGCATGGAAATTTGAGGGTACCAGCCTTAAAGACTCATTTGCGAAGATAAATGAGGAGATAGTGAGGAGACTGGCTATACTTGCGAGAGCTGGAGAGCCGATTGAGGAAGGGATGGTTGGAGAGATGGTTGTTGACAGCTCAGAAGTCATAAATACTTTTAAAGGTGGGGGGATATCCTCCATAGGTTACGCAACTTCAGTAGCAGAGACTCTAGAAAGGAAGAAAAAGTTCAGTCTGAAAAACCTCCTCAAAAAGGAAGAAGAAAAGGGAACATATGATGAAGACAAATCTATGAAGATAGCATCTCTTGTTAGAAGAGCTGCTTTGGGAAGGTTATCGGTGCCCTGCAACATCCGAAGTGCGGAAAAGGCACTCGTTCTTGTAGCCGGACCTCCAGAGCACCTTGACAGAAAGGGAATTGAAAAAGCAAAGTTGTGGCTTGAAGAGCAAATTTCAGGAGTGGAAGTGAGAGCAGGGGACTATCCTACAAGGAGAACAAAGTATGTTGCTGCACTGGTTGTTCTGGCAAATGTAACTGATATCCCGAGAGTAAAACAGCTCCAGAGATTGGCTGCTGAAGCAAAAGAAGAAGCAGAGGGAGTTGAGAAAAGCAGACTTGAAAAAACACTGGCCTTATTTGATGAAGACATTGAACCACTGTTTTAGGGGGATTAAGAAAAATGAGGTGGGTGCTTTTAACCTTAGCTGTAACTTTCCTTTTCATCTTTACAGCTTCCCCAGTATTTGCGGCTGAAAACCTGAATGCTTCAGATTTTGGGGATCCACATCCTGAGGGAGTTAGCAAATCCTATTATAAACCAGGAGAAAGACTCGAGCTCATTTACTACATCACTCCATCTAGTGATGATAAAAAAATAAAGCTTGATGGGCGATATTATTACCTTTACTCCTCTCTTGAAAGTGCAACATTGAAGGCGACAGTCTTCCTTGCTACGGGAGCCTCGATTCAGCATCAGTTCCTCAATGGGAGGTGCCAGAACCCAGCAGACTCCTGTGAAATTCTTGATGGTACAATAAAAATGTCATTCCAGATTGGAGAAATGGGTGCGGGTGGAGGAGTAGATGAGATTGTTGTTGAAGTAAAGGGAACAATCCCGCATGCTGATAAAAGACTTGAGGAAATCAAAGCATTTTGGGTTGAAGTCTCTGATGCTGATGAAAACGTCCTCCCTCCAGTTAAAATCAAAATTCTAAACCTTGACATATTCACCAAAGATCTTGAAAATGCAAAACAGAAATATGCGAACCTTACTGACAGAGCAGATAAGCTCGAAGAAATGGGAGCGGTGACTCTTGACGCTAAGGATTACCTTGAAAAAGCTTATAAAAATATCACACTCGCGGAAAACCTCTATAAAGAGGGTGAGTACATCAAATCAGATGAAAAACTTAGCTTTGTAGAAAAACACCTGAATAAAGCAGAGTTTGAGCTTGAAAGGGCAGAAGCTGAACACGTCTATGAGAATGCCAGAGCTGAACTTGATAAACTTGCTACACTTGTTGTTGAACTCGAACTTACAATTAAAGAAGCCAAGGATGCTGGACTGCTGGTTTCAAGCTACGAGTTTCAGCTGACTTCAATTAAAAACAAATACAGCATTCTGCTCAATAAAAATGAAAAGACCTCTGACTACCTTGATAAAGATAAATTTAAGGATGTAATATTGAGATCGGAGGGTATTATAAATGAATCAAATCAGCTAACCCAGCAAGCGAACTCGTTGATAGCAGAACTCAGAGGGAAAATTGATGAACTAAAACAAACACCAACCCCAACACCCACACCCACTTCAACCCCAACCCAGGCATTTAAAATCCCATTCCTCGAGCATAGGGATACACTGATTCTTGTGGGGGCGATAATTGCTATTCTGATTGGTGGTGGAGGTGCTGTGGCAATTGCCATATCCAGGTACAGACAGAAAAAAGCATATGATGAACTAAAATAAACCATGATTTCCTCTTTTACTGAAACCTTGGTGAGTGGCGGTTTTGTTAATTTTATTGTAAAAAGATATGAAAGCATCTTAACAAAGACATATAAATAAAGACATATAAACAAAATAATTCAAAGAAATCTGGAGGAAACAAAATAATTCAAAGAAATCTGGAGGCAAATGTACGCCTGACCGTTTTACAATTATCTTTATAAAAGCAATCAATACATCTCCTTCTATTTTTCGTTTTATCTGGAATGAATCCTTTTCTTAGCATTAAAACTCTCTCAATAAGTTTAATGACGTGTAATCGCTCTCTCCTTGTTATGAAAACCTCTTTTAATTTACCATCAAAACAGTAGTAGATATAACCTTTATGAGAAGTCCGTTTGTGTGAGAATGTATGATCTCTGAACTCGTCAATAAGCATACAGAAGGCAGCGAGTCTTATTCGGTCTCTGAACCAGACGTCATTTTGAGGAGAATATGTGGAAATCAGAAGAGGAAACCCTGAGTTCAACAACCCTGAGCTTGACTCACAACTAGGATTTGTGGAACATCCAGCAGAATAACTGAAATCGGATTGAAGCACCTCTGAATCGATTACAATCTCATCAACAATGCCTTTCAATTTCAGTTTATCTGAAATTAGGTAAATTTCCCAGTCAACAGGTGTTAGATTTTGAAGATCTTCGCTGAAAACGAAATTGTTTTGAGCCCTTCTGAAAACATCCGCAGACCCACTTATGCTTTCGAATCTATTTAAAGCCCATTTCACATCAAAACCCTTTCTTAAACTCAAATAGATCTCTCTTGCCGCATTAACGATTGATGGCTCCTCATTAAACCTCTGTCTAAAATAGCAAACCCGTGGACAGTAAAGGTAGCTGGATATCTCACTTACACTTGCATAAGTATCAACATCCTTGGAACATGCGTCTTTAAAACTCTTAAAACTCTCTCTTTCCTCTTCCCACCACATTCAACTCTTTTAACCCTGTAACAAAAAAGAGTGTTTTGGAGTATTGAGCATGGAATTCAAATTTGCTTTATCTTTAGATCCCTGTATAGATTTACGCGGATTAAAAATTAACCTTTAAATACACTCAATCTCGTTTATTCCTTCACCTCGACAACCTCAATCACTTCCAGCGGAATCCTTTGAATCCTTTTTCCAATCTCATATTTTGCAATCCTTGCTGCATGTTCTTTATTTTCTGCGTTGAATACCTTCATTTCAAATATGAGCCCAACAAGAGCCATTCCTGAAACCATAAAAGCAGATTTGAAAGTCTGACCACATTTCGGACATCCAACATCTCCAACATCTATTTCTACAAAATCAAGATCTGGATTGAGCTTTTTCCCAGCCTCCGCAACAGCTATGTTCATTGCATCCTCAACACTTCGTGCTTTTTTTACAATCCATGCACCCTGCAAGATTACAAGGAAGTTCAAATTATCACCCCTTTTTTGTTGAACCTTTTGATAGCAAACAGATTCTTAAGAGCTCTTAAATAAATTGGTAGGTAGTTAAATAATTTAACCTGTTTAAAGTTAACTTATGAACTTATGAATCATCCCCAGAACATTTTTTTGAAAAATCCTTTGCCCTTTTTATCTGCATCATCTTTCCTCCTGCCCCTCTCAGAATCTCCTCTCTCTTTCCTTCTATCTTTCCTCCTCTCTCCCACCTTCTTCTTTTTAGTATCTTTGGATCTCACAACACTGACTGAAGCACCCCCATGTCTGCTCTTTCTTGTTCTTATGCTGACTATTATTGGCTTCTCAAGTTCTGGACTCACAACCAGTGCCGTTCCCGGTGGCAACCTTTTTATCTCATCAACCGTTTCAGCAGTTAATCCCTCCACACCCTTCTTTATCGCAGTAAGATCGTTTGGGTTGGTGATCCTCAAAATAATTTGGGTGTTGCACTGACTCACAACATTTTTGTCCACTCTTGCTGGTCTCTGACTTATAACAAGAAGTCCAAGTCCGAACTTTCTTCCCTCACTTGCAATTGTTCTCAGCACAGGTGTTGAAACTGCCCTTCCAAATCCTCTTTCCGGTATGAAGTTGTGAGCTTCCTCAATTACGATCATTCCTGGTGGAACTTCATCTCTTTTTCTCATATCAAATAGTTTACCGCAAACTCTTGAAACAATTAAATCCTGATGTTCCGGTGGAACACCACGCATATCGAGCACAATAGCTTTCCCTCTTTGAAGCAGAACATCAATGGGTGTTGCATCTCTGCTAAACAGACCCGAATCGAGTATCTTCTCTAAGTTACCGAGCAGACCATATTTTGCATTGTGTTTTATCGTCTCCACCTCATCTATTATATTCTCTATGGAGTAATCTTTTCCCTTTAGATTCTTTATTGCTTGATACAGCAAAGCCTGCTGGGTAGAGCTCGTTATTCCTGTTAACTCGATAATCTCCTCTGCAGTCAAATTCAAGCCATCCAGCTTTAAAATACCATCTGCCCTGTCCAGGAAGGGTGAATTGGGTGGGACATATATCCTTATCTTATTTTTGTATCCTCTCGGGCTTATACCAAACCGTTTCATTTTTTCCAACTCTTCTGAGTCGTCGTTCCTCTCTGTCATCGCTGCATACTCGCCGTGGGGATCGATTATAAAGAGTGGAACATCCCTCTCAAGGAGCTCCTCAATTATCACGCCGGCAGTGTAACTCTTACCACTACCGGTTTTTGCCAGGATACAGCAGTGTTTTTGAACAAGCGAATTCACATCCAAATTAACCCTAATATCACTATCCTCTATCAGGCCAATATAAACTCCATCCTTTTCAAGTCCAAGTGCCTCGATAATCAGGTCTTTATCAGCCTTAAAAACATTCTCTCCTGGAACGAAAGGGGTTTTAGGTATTTTCAAAAGACCATCTTCATCTCTTTTACCGATTACATAGGCTTTGGCTACATAAGTCTCTTTTTCCGCATTTCTGCCTTTTAACGCCTCAGCCTCGCTTAGATCTGTAGTGGCGACTATATCAAGAACCTGAGCAACAACCCAGCCATCAGAATCGTTCCAGACTTTCACGTAATCTGTCCTTCTGATCTCTTTCGGTTCAAAGACAACAAAATTAAACTCTGTTGAACTTGCCTCACCGAATATCCTTCCGATAAGCCCTTTCATCACATTGAATATTAAAAAAGAAAGATTAAAAACGTTTCTCTATTTCTGGTGATATAATAGGGGTGATTCGAACGTTGATCGAGTTTTTGCGTAATTTAACGCCTGCTTACCATAAATAATACTGAGAGGCACTCTCTTTATATGACATCCCGGATCAAATCCCAGATAGTCTCCAAAATAACCATAGGCTCTTGCTCTGCAACCACCACAGATATATCTATATCCACAGTCTCTGCACGCGTAATCTTTCCTGTCTCTGTCTCTGAGAGCTTGAAGAATCTCATTTTGTTGCCAGACCTGGAGAAAACCCTCCTTGACATTTCCTACCACAATAGGCATGAAAACACATGGCGTTATATCTCCGTTTGGCTGGATCCCGCAATAAAGTCTTCCTGCACCACACCCGCCTATGAACTCAGAGAGTATAAGTGCACCGTCTGTGGGCATACATACATCTGCAAAATGAGTTGGGGCTATCTTTTTTCCTTTATTCTCTAAATACTTTCTTACAGCTACAACTGCGAAAACTGGAGAGGTTGAGAGCACCTGCAAACTGCTTTCCTGAAGTTCATCATAGAGATATTCAAGCAACAATTCTCTCTCATCAATATCGAGGTCAAGATTTACTATTTCTTTACCTCTGCCTGTCGGGATAAAATTAAACACAACCAGCCTGCACACTCCCAATTCCTCAGCAAGAGAGACGATTTCAGGTATCTGGTTAAGGTTCAAGCTGGTCACTGTTGTGGCGATCGCAGTTTGAATTCCCTCTCTGATACAGTTCTTTATACCCTCTACAGATCTCTCAAAAGCTCTGGGAACGCCTCTAAAGTAGTCGTGATCCTCTGATTTAGCTGCATCAAGGCTAATTTCAACGTAATCAACCCCCACCTCCTTCAACCTCCTTGCAGTCCCCTCGTCTATCAAAGTGCCGTTTGTAGCAACACTTACATGCATGCCGAGATTTGATGCATATTCAGCAACAGGCCAGAGGTCTTTGTGTATGAGAGGCTCACCACCAGAAAAGGAGATTGCAACAACCCCTGCTTGATCCAGCTGATCTACAACATCTATTTTCTCCTTAAGGCTCAGTTCATACTCAGCTTTTCCTGCATTTGCATAACAGTGCTTGCACTTCAAATTACATTTTTTTGTAAAATTCCAGACAACTAAAAAGGGTGCATATAACTTCTGAGGCATTGTTATGCCAAACTCAGCTATTCCCATTATTACATTTGCGAGTCCTTTCCTATAATACTTGTTTTTTAACCCTCTTCTGAGCGTATCTTCATCTATATCGAATTTTTTTGCAGCAGTAGCGACAATCCTTGAAAAACCCTCCGAATATATTCTTTCCTTCAATCCCTTTGCCTTCTCAACTCCACAATATATTGAGAGGATTCTCTCAACTCTTTTGGGATTTGACAGTTTCCTGATTATTTTTCTTGCAAGATGACCCTCGAAAATCTTCTTGAGGTAGTAAACAATTTCATGCACACCAACATCTGAAGATAATTCTGGGGCAACCATATCAACCCCCAATTATTTTAGTTTTCTTTGTATATAGAATTAACTCAAAATTAACATCATCTGAAATGGTTTATAAATTTGATAATTAAAATAAGCCTCGTCATTCCACAAAATTTCGCAGATCATCAGGGGCACAGGCAAACTCCCTTAGATACTCAAATTCAGTTATATGAATCTTTTTTGAGAGCACTACAAGAATGTGCATGGGCAATCCAAAATCATATTTCTTTAGCTCCTTCAGTGTATTACACCTCACATCAGCATCAGCTGAGCCGGCTCTGGCAACACCAACACCATAACATTTCAGAATAGAGTTGTCAAGCTCCTCAAGAAGAGAAATAGCCTGGTTAATTTTCATGGGCTCGGGATGAAGGTCTAAGAATAGCAAGGTATGTGCATCGATTTTCCAGTTGTTTTCAATGGTCTCCAGTGGTGTCCTCGAAATTCTCCCTCTAAATGGATAGCTTATAGTCGCCGATCTCCCGAATCTGTAGTTGTGAAGGCCAGTTATACCACAAACACCGCTGATGATGCTGGAAGAATGAATTATTTTTGTCTCCACGCCCATTTTTCTAGCCTGAACTCTGATGGCAGAATGGGTTGTAGCAATCATCGGATCTCCAGGAACAAGAATTACCACATCTTTCGTCATCGCCCTCTCGACAATTTTTCTGCTATTTTCTTCGAGGTCGGATCTGTCAAGCAAAAACACATCCCGTCTCAGAAGCATTTTTAGTTTCTCAACACTTGTATTTGGTTTAGAAGTATAAAATTCTACATAAACCTCATCGGCCATTCTGGCAGCCTCGATCCCCCTCAAACTGATATCTTTCTCGTCCCATATTCCTGTACCGACAAAAATGAGCATGGGGACTTTTATGACTCATTCTTTTTTAAATTTTTGGTTGACTTTAATTAATTTGTATAATGTATATATCACTAATTACTTTTAAAAATTTAAGGTGAAAATAATACTCGAATTTTTTCCCCCTTCAATGATGAAATCAGAAATTGAAATTATTAACCATGAAAAATCATCAGAAAGACCAATTTTGCTTCAAAAGCTGACGAATATAATTAATAAATTTTACCTTAACTGATTTTTTTCTTTCGATAGAAAGATTTATCTATATTTAAATCTACCATTTTCGGGGATTTGTATGGCATTATCTTTGAGAGTATCCAGAAGGGGCTTCATGAAAGCCTCCGCAGCTCTGGCTATTGCAGCTGGTTTTGCAAAGTACGGAGATTTAAAGCTGTTCGAAAAAGCAGAAGCACAGGAAATTCAAAAAGCTGCAGAAGAAGAGGGAGCTGAGCTAATTAAGACAATATGTACCTTCTGTGCAGTGGGTTGCGGACTTCTGGGAAAGGTGAAAAATGGAGAGTTCATTGGTGTGGAACCATGGGTGGACAATCCAATAAATGGTGGAAGGCTTTGTTGCAAAGGTGCGACAGTAAATTACACTGTAAATTCGCCCAAGAGATTGAGATACCCCATGATTAAACGAAATGGTAAATGGGAAAAAATCAGCTGGGAGGAAGCCCTCGACATAATTGCGAAAAAAATGATAGATATAAGGGGGAAATATGGTCCCGACTCTGTCTTCTTTGCCGGTTCGGCTAAAACAAGTACTGAAGCAGCTTATCTGCAAAGAAAATTCATGGCGTTCTGGGGTAGCAACAACATAGATCATCAGGCAAGAATCTGCCACTCGACAACAGTGGCTGGACTTGGAAACACATGGGGATATGGAGCTATGACAAACAACTTCAATGATATAAGAAATGCTAGAAGCATAATCTTCCTTTCGAATCCTGCAGAGGCACATCCTGGAAGCTTTGCACATATATATGAGGCTAAAAAGAGAGGAGCCACGTTGATTTGTGCAGACCCAAGATTCTCAAGAACTGCAGCTGTAAGCGATCTTCACCTTCAATTCAGATCTGGTACGGAGATTGCATTGATCTGGGGAATCTGTTATGAAATAATCAAAAACGGATGGTATGATGAGGAGTTCGTAAGGAACAGGACTTATGGCTTTGATAAGGTAAAAGAAATCGTAATGCAATATCCACCTGAGCTGGTCGAAGAAATTACTGGAGTAGAAGCAGAGAAAATCAGAAAAGCTGCATCAATTCTTGCTCGAAAAAGACCTGGAACTCTGCAGTATGCGATGGGAGCCACACAGCACGAATACGGAACTCAGAATATCCGTTCGTTTGCAATTCTGCAGCTCCTGCTTGGAAATGCTGGAAAGCTGGGAGGCGGTGTAAATGCCTTCAGAGGACATGATAATGTGCAGGGAGCAACAGATATGTGTGTTCTCAGTCACTCATTACCCTCTTACTATGGGTTAAGCGAAAAAGCATGGAAACACTGGTGCAGGGTATGGAATATCGATTTTGACTGGCTGAAAAGTAGATTTGGAGAAGAAATGCTGAGTTTACCGGGATTTACAATGAGCAGATTTGCTGTTGGGGCTGTTGCAGGAACGGATGCATTTCCGGGAACAAAGAATATGAAAATAAAGCAACCAAGTCCGCTGAAAATGATATTCTGGTGGGGACACTCAACACCTTCTATTGGAGATATTAAACTCGTTAAAAAGGCATTTGAAACTGTTGATTTGATGGTATTTGTAGATCCATTTGTCGAGGTTGGAGCCGCTCTTGCTGACAGAAAAGATGGGATTATACTTTTGCCCGCCTGTACACAAATAGAATGCAGCGGTAGTGTCACAAACAGTGGAAGGCAAATTCAGTGGAGAAACAAGGTGGTGGATCCAAGATATGATTCTAAACCGGATATATGGATATTGATCTCTCTCGTGAAAGCCTTAGACAAGTATGATTCTGGCTTATACGAGAAGTTTACCGTAAACTATGGCAATAAATCGCCTGAAGAGGTTACCGCTGAGGACATACTTGACAAAGAAATTACTGTTGGATCGAGGGCCATAGGTATGCTGGGCCAGAAAAGCTACAGACTGAAAAGACAGCATGAGTACGACTATACTTTTGATCCAGAAACGTCCAGAGCTGTCGGTGGACCATGTGATGGAGAATATTGGGGTCTCCCATGGCCCTGCTGGAATGAACAGCACCCGGGAACACCGATACTGTACAGAAATGAAATACCCGTGTGGGAAGGAGGACACGACTTCAGAGTGAAGTGGGGAACAAAAGCTCCTGATGGTGATAGTCTGCTCAGTGGCATAAACGGACATGATCAGGTTAAGGTTGGAGGAACGGTCTGGAGCTATGCGATAGGAGCAGATTACAAGGAGTTTCTGGACAGGAACATGGTACCCTCGGGAAGAGGTAGGGCGAGATTGTATGCCTGGAACCTGCCGGATCCAGTTCCCGTTCATAGAGAGCCCACATACACACCCAAACCGGAAATTGCGAAGAAGTATCCAATCTATGAGGACAGCGTCTATAAGGACTTCCACTACAGGGTACAGATAAAGTCGAAGTCCTTGCAGGATGCGTTCATTAATGCCGGTGGCGAAAAGATATTCCCACTGGTGTGGACCTCGGGCAGACAGGTAGAACACATGGGTGGAGGTAATACTACGAGGAGCAATAGAATACTTGCAGAATTGCAGCCAGAAATGTATGTTGAAATCAATCCGAAAGATGCAAACGACAGGGGTATAAGGGATGGCCAGACCGTTGTGGTTGTCTCGCCGAGAGGGCTTGAATACGGTGCTGAAGTGGGACACGTTTATGTAAAGGCAAGAGTAACAAATGCCGTCCCGCCGGGAGCCGTCTTTATGCCATTCCACTGGGGTGGAATCTTCCAGGGTAAATCCTACATGAACAACTATCCAAAGAGCGGTGATATGGATACAGGACCCTTTGTTTACGGAGAAAGCTGTAACGTTACCAACTCTCCTGGATGGGATGCAGTAACTCAGATGCAAAACACAAAGGCTGGAATTTGTGATGTGGTCAGAGCAGACAAGTTCAATGTTGATGAATTCATGAAAAAGGTTGAAGTTCTTGCTAAAGCGCTGGGGTGATGTGAGATGTCAATGAAGTTTCTTGTAGACACACACTCAAACCTCTGCATCAAATGCAAGGGTTGTGAGGCGATATGCAAAAACTATAACAATGTCCCGGAGGGTGTGTTCAGAATTAAAGTTGTGTCTATAAATGAAGGAAAACCAGGTCAGCTTAACATACCAATGCCATGTCTGCAATGTAATGATCCGCCTTGCTTACCAGTCTGTCCAGTAAATGCAATATATAAAAGAGATGATGGAATTGTTTTGCTTTACAAGGATAGATGCATTGGCTGTGGATACTGTGCGTTTGCGTGCCCGTTTGGAGCTCCACAATTTCAACAGGGTGGGGCATTTGGAACCAAGGGAAAGATGGACAAGTGCACTTTTTGTGTAGAACCTTTCAATCAAAAGGATGAACAGGGGAGACTGATTATACGAGAACCCAGATCAAGGTGTGCAATGGTATGTCCTACCGGTACGATTCTCGCTGGTGAGCAAACCGAGATTGTCAAAAAGCTACGGGAAAGAGTCGGAGAATACCTTGCTGGAGGAACTCTTGAAAGCATTTTCCTCACCTTTTAATTTTTATTAAAGGTGACAGAGATGGCTGGAAAGACAGTAATTGCACTGGTTTCTGCAATTGTGGCACTGGTCTCGATCTCCCCCCTTATCCCTGCACTAATGGAATCTGCTGAGCTGGGTGGAGATTACATAGCTAAGAACAGTTACAGAGATCTCTCTCCAGAATTAAGGCAGCAAATTTACTCCTCAGTAAGCGAACTCAACAACAGTGTGAATGGAGTGGTGCTTGTAGCTCTAATTTTCGCGGCATTATTTGTAGTCCTTTTGACAGTCATTGAATACTATAAATTTTACAAGATTTATAAGTTGCATGAATCCGGTGAGGAAAAATGACGGTGTTAAGGCGATTCTCAAAATCTCAGATGGCTGCACACTTCATAGGCTCAATTTCAGGTATGATGCTGATGATTACTGGCCTGTCAATAACATTCAACCAGCAGCTGGGCTGGGTGATAGATCTTTTAGGCGGTTCTGCAATATCGATGCTCCTTCACAGAATATTCGCGACGATTTTGATTCTGAGTTTCTCCTACTTTGGAACATATATTGTTCTTGATAGAATAACCTCTGGAAGAAGGGACTCCAACATATCCTTTTCACCCTCATTTTTTATCCGGCTGATCAGGGATATGATCGATGATATTCTCTGGACTTTTGGTCTCAGGAAAGAGAGACCGAAGGCAGGAAAATATGACTGGATAATGGTTGCTGATATTTTTGGAATGCCCACTCTCGCTTTGATAGAGATAATTACGGGAGCGATAATGTGGTTCCCGGCAACATTCCTTGTTGAAAACCCGATGCTCTTCTTCACCTTCAGAACAATTCATGTAGGTGTGGCGATATTTCTTGTTCTTTTCGTGTTAGCTCACACCACAATTCTCCACATGGCTCCTGGAAACTTTCCTGTTAACATGAGCATATTTTCCGGGAAAATCTCGGAAAAAAAGGCAAAAATAGAGCATGAGGAATGGGTCAGTCTGGCAGAGAGAGTGGAGGAAAAGGAACCAGAAGTGAGGATGAGCCTTGCCGGATATTTTGCTGGCGTTGTTTCATGCGCGGTCATCCTGCTCATTGCTATAACCACAACTCTTATGGCTTCAGAGGGAATGGCTGGACTCAGAATTGTTGAATCAGAGGGTATTTACGGGGTAGTTGCTGCAGTCGGGCTGAATCTTGCAATAATCATTCTTGCGATTTACATTGTGGTAAGTGTCGTCGCGCTTGTAAAGGGGGTAAGCGATTGAAGGGGTTGAGAAATGTGGTGGTGATACCCAGGGTGATGCCCGGATACATAGCTACCTGGTATCTGAATTGAAATTAAATGGTGAAAAGCTCAAGCTCTTGAATAACATCTCTTTCCATTTTTATAAACCCTTTAAGAATTTTTGCAGCAGCCCTGTAAAATTCTGAATCATCTCTATTATCTATGCTATCACAGAACCTGGAAATCCATCTGGAAAGCTCTGTATCCAAAAATCTTCTCTGACATTCCAACTCTTTTTTGTAATCTCCCTCAATTGCATTTTTGCAACTCTCAGCCATAAACAAAAGCTCAACTGATATGTGGTCTGCAGGTTCTGATGCGTCTCTCATTGAATACCCACACTTTCTGTAAAACTCTTTCACCCTCAGGGTCGTTTTATTGTAGGGTGTATCTCCTTCATAGCTTGACTGATATGGTGAAATTATCTCACCATACGGGTCTATGAAAAGCCTGTTGAACTCATCCTTAACACTCTGCTCAAGCTCCTCAATACTCTTGAACTCTGAAATAAATCTTTTCAGCTCTTCAAAACCATCCCTTATATAGGGGTGGGAGGGCAAAATCATTTCCTTTAAATCTGCGAGTATTTCTCTATCCGGTGGATCCAGCAATATTTTTGCCAGGAAAGAATAGATGCCGATTCTGCCCTTCATTATTGCCTCGACATTTGTCTCGACATCCATACCTCCAAAATCATCTTTTCTCATCTTCAATCACCTTCATCATCTTCAAACATCTCTTTGTAGGCACTTTCGAGTATCATTCTTGGTCTACAATTTGGGCAGAATCTCAGAGCTGCTGAAAGACCAGCCCCCTCACGAATCTTTTCGTATGCTCTCTTTGAAATATGTGCCTCTCCACAGGATGGACAGAAGATCATTTCAGCTCTGTATACCTCGATCTCCCCTATTGCGCTCAAATCGAGCAAATCGTCTATTTGGATAGCATCCTCAGGACATATCCTGAAGCAAAGTTTGCAGGAAAAGCAAATTCCGTGGTAGAAAATTAAGCTATCCATGTCCTTTCTTATAGCCTCAATAGGGCAGAATGAGATGCACGCATCGCAAAATGTGCATGATTCAGAAATATAAATGAATCCATATTTTTTTGATTTTATTTTCAGCTCTTTGCGTTGAGGAAGGAATTTTAGAAGTTCAATGAAATCTCGCCTTAGGCTGCTTCTTTTAAAGCCATCAATTAATTTCTCAATTTCAGTGAACTCAACTTTTTGAAGCTCAGAAATATTATCTGGATTGAAATGGTGTATATTCACTCCATAAGCATTCAGAACAGACTCAACAACTCTGAAAACATCTTCATACATCGCATGTTTGCAATCACATCCTATTACAACCACAGGATGACCTTTGAGAACGGAATAGAGAATGTGACTCTCTGATAGTGCGTTGAGACAGGGAACTGTAACTGGAAGTAAAGGAGGCAGCTTTACACCCTTTTTTGAAAGAGTATATAGCTTACCCATAACCCTATCACAAATAAACGCAACAGGATATTTACTCTCAAAATTTTTTGTAGCAGCATCTATTTTTGGTATAATGTTATCTACCACGTTGCTTTTGATTGCACCGGTAGGACAGTTCGATGCACAGAACCCACAGGCTATGCAGTTTGAGTAGTCTATCTGTATTTTTCCATTAGCACTCTTAATTGAGCCTGATGGACAATCAGTACAGATCTGGCATCCCGAAATACCGATTTTGCTGTGTCCGCAAACACTCTCATCATAATCGAAGAATTTGATTTTTCTGAAACCTCCAAGATTGTTTAGGGCTTTTAGAGCAGCCCGGTATTCCTCTTCGGGCGATGAATAGGTGTAGATGAAACCAGTTCCGCCGGATCCTGGCATTATAACCTGGCCGACAGCTATATTAAACGCTCCATCATCATCTGAAACCAAATCTTTGCCTTCAACCACAACATTATATTTTCCGGGTTCTCCCTGTACCTCCTTGACCTCACCCAGAATTAGCCTGACATCAAATGGGTAAAGTTTCTCGATTAACTCAGGTTCTGATATTACGGCAGTCAGGGTAGATGCGTATTTTAACTCTTCTATTATGTCCACATGGTTTCCGCAGTAGAGAATTTCATATCCTGTGTTGACCAGCAGTGTGTCAAAATCAACCATTTCAAGGGAAGAATTAATCCATGAGGCTGCAACAACCTCCGGCTCGCTGAATAGCCCCTCCACAAGTTCGAGATCAACAATCTCAAACTCATTTCCTGGAAATCCGTCTAAAATAGATTTTTTACACGTCAAAACAGCATAATCACCATCCTGTGTACAGCGATCAGAGATTATCACCTCACCATCTATTTTTGAGGAGATATATTCAAGATCCAGTGTTGAACACTGGTTGCATAAAACAACTCTTTTTTTCATCACTTCTAAAATGTAATCATTAAAAATAATCTTTTCTGTTATGTTATTTAAAAAAACACTGGAATGCAATGATTATGGAAATGGTTAGTGAAATTATGTAAATAAGATCAGGAAAATCCGAAGGACTGAAGAACATTACACAAAATTTTTCTACAAATTCATATAATGAACTCCAGGATGGATATTGAAGCGCAAATAAGGCAGCTCGAGGAAGAAATTAAGAACACCCCTTATAATAAGGCTACTGAACATCATATAGGCAGGTTGAAGGCGAAACTGTCTAAACTGAGAGAAGAAGCAGAAAAACAGAGAGCCAAAACAGGCAAGCCAGCTTTTGCAATAAAAAAAGAAGGAGACGCTACAGTGGTTCTGGTAGGTTTCCCATCTGTTGGGAAATCGACGCTGATCAATGCTCTCACCGGGGCAAAGAGTGATGTGGGGATTTATGACTTCACAACTCTGAAACCAGTCCCGGGGATGCTTGAATATAATGGAGCAAAAATTCAACTGATAGACCTGCCAGGGCTTGTTGAAGGGGCAGCAAGGGGTAGAGGGAGGGGCAGGGAAATAATATCTGCCGTCAGAAATTCGGACCTGGTTTTAATGATCTCCGATCCCTTTGACCTGAGTAAAGTTGATATAATAAAGAAAGAGCTGTACAATGGTGGGATAAGAATAAATCAGAAACCACCGGAAGTTAAAATCAGGAAGAGAGATAGAGGAGGCATTAAGATAACATCTACAGTACCACTGTCAATCGATGAAGCCACAATAATCGAGGTTTTGAGAGAATATAGAATACATAATGCGGATGTGATCATCAGAGAGGATGTGACCATCGAAAGGTTGATTGATGCAATTTTGAGAAACAGAGTGTATATTCCTGGAATAGTGGCAATCAATAAAGCCGATCTCTATACCCCCGACAACGTTCCAGAAGATGCAATATTGATTTCGGCTGAAAAAAAGATTAACCTGGACAGGTTGATTGAAGAAATTTACAGAAAGCTCGACTTCATCAGAATATATCTGAAACCGCCAGGTGGTAAGGCTGATATGAATGAGCCGATGGTTATAAGAAGAGGATGGACAGTAGGAGATGTTTGCCGGAAGCTGCACAGAGACATGTATGAAAACTTCAGATATGCAAGAGTTAATGGCACATCGGTAAAATTCAGAGGTCAGAGGGTGGGGCTGGATCATGTACTTCAGGATGAGGATATATTAACCATATATGCCTGAGCTTATGTCTCCTTTATGGTTTTTATCGGAATTGAAAAAACTGATAAAACTTATATACCCGTTCTTTTTTAATAATATGTGGTGAGGTGAAATGATAAGAATTAAATTACTGACATCCCCAACATGCCCATATTGCCCGATGGCTGCAGATGTGGTCAGGAGGTTTGCAGAAAAGAACAAAGATGTTCTGGCGATGGAAATATCGGTGACAACCGAAGAGGGTATGAAAGAAGCGGTGAAGTTCGGAATCAGGGGGGTTCCCGCAATAATCATCAATGATAGGGCAGTAATGCTGGGAGTACCAGATATGGAAGAATTGAAGAGGATGGTTGAAAGGTTCAGAGAAAACTAAAAAAATTTAAATTAATCAAATTAATTGAGAGGTGGTAATATGAAAGAATTAAATGAAAAAACCTTTGAGGATGAGATAAAGAAGGATAAACTTGTGATCGTGGATTTCTGGGCACCATGGTGTATGCCATGCAGAATGCTCGGTCCGGTGCTTGAAAAACTGGAAAAAGAGTACAACGGTCGAGCTGAATTTGCAAAGGTGAACACTGATGAAAATCCAAACGTTGCCTCCAAGTTCGGAATATTCAGCATTCCCACAGTAATGATGTTCTATGAGGGGGAAGTTGTGAACACCTTTATTGGTGCAATGCCGGAAACCGCCGTCAGACACGAAATTGAAAAGGCACTGGCAAAAATAGAGGGGTAAACCCTCAATTTTTATACACTATGAGATCGATAAAAGAAGCTGTTACAAGGCTGAATTGTGATAACTTACTTGAGTGTTTTTATGGACTTAACGAAGCGGATATAACTGTTTTCAACACTCTTAGAAAACTGGGTGAATCCAGAATAGAGATCATTAGCAAGGCAGTTGGAAGAGGTGAGAATGCGGTTTACAAATCCCTTCAAAAAATGATGATTGCCGGGCTTGTGATCAGAGATAAAAAAACAATTGAAGATGGCGGGTATTATTACATTTACAGGGCTGAGGATGTGAACAAACTGGCTGAAGAAATGATCAACCTCCTCGAGCAGTGGTATAATAAAATGAAAGAGGTAATTGAGGAATTTCTGAAAATTGATGAGAAGGATTTTAAAGATTTTAATATCAAGACTTAGATCGGAATAAAAAAAGCAGAAAACATGATGATTGCAGTACTGAGCTGTCAGGGATGTGGAAAATGTGATCAGATCTGTCCTACAGGAGCGATTATAAGAAACAATGGAAAGGTTGCAAAGATAGATGCAGAAAAATGTGAGAAATGCTATCTCTGTGTCGAAGAATGTCCTTATAGTGCACTGGTACTGATGGATTAGCTGATGGGTTGAATATCTGAAGTAACTCTGTCGATTTTAGAAATTGTTAATATCTTGATTTTGGTTTTACCACCAGTTAGTATGATTGTGATTGATAAATATACGCTCAAACGGATTATTGGGGAAGATGAATATGCTGAAAATGCAATAAATCTGCTGCTGAAACACTCTGAGAAAGGTCTAATATCGAGCGAAAACGATAATATCGATATCGAAACCGCTCTTGTACTTGAGCACTTCAGATTAGCTTTGCCCGTGAATGCAATCAACGGTTCTCTTTCTTGGAAAAGCAGGATTATGCCATTAAATTCGGTATTCTATCTTGAAGTACCATATATTGTTAGAGAAATTTTTAAAGAAATCGGAAAAAATGGAAGAGCTGTTTTTGAAGAAGTTGTGGAAAACTATTTTAAAAAAATAGGTGAAAAAAGGCCGAAGGATTTTGTGGCAATTACATTTGATATTTTAGAGGAATCAACAAACCTTCTTGTTTGTGGTGATTCCATTGTGAAAATATCGGAAAGGTTTGACCGTGATGGGGGAGTGGTAATTTCTGAAATGAAGGGGGCTGGTATAATAAGTCCGTTCTCGGGATGTGGAAAAACCCTCACAAGCTTTGAAATTTCGGCTTCCCCAGTTTATGAAGTTAACAGGTTCATTTTTGAGGTGGTAAAAAACTGATCAGGGTAGATTACAGATTCAAATAAACCTACTTCAATAAAAAAGTTCAAAAATTAAATGAAACAGATAACAGATAAATCTGACCTTAAATCAAACCTGCCCTCTGGAGGAGCAGCAAATCTTCAGTTTCAAGTTTCTCGCCTTTTTTGAACATCTCATAAACTTCTCTGGCCTTTCTCATTAACTCTTCTTTCTCTCTCTCTTCTTTGCTCTTCGCCTGTTTTGCTCTTAAAGCTTTAATCACTTTATCCAGGTCTTTGATATCTTTTCTGATTTTTACAATCTCGTTATGAGCCCTGTCAGCTTCTTTCTTACTATTTATAAAATTCTCATGCATTTTGTCAGCTTCACTTCTCTTCTCATCGATCTGTTTGAAAACCTGAATCATTTCTGCATGGTAGATGTCAGCTTTCTCAACAAGTTCAAGCATCTGCTGGTGCAGTTTTCTTGCAGTATCCTTTAGTTCCCTTATCTTCCCTATGAGTTTTCTGAACTCTTCATGTCTTTCAAGCTGATCTTTTCTCTCCTCAAGCTCTTTTTTAAGCTTTGCTATTCTCTCTACCAGAGCCCTCTCTTTATCTATCGTCAGAACGGCAGTCTGTTGTTTGAATTCAAGCTTTCTGATTTCCTTGTCTATCTCACCGAGAGGCCTTCCACCTTTATCCAGGTTCCTCCTCAGTTTATCCAAGTCTTTGTAAAGTTTGTCTATGTCTCTGTGAATTGCATTCCTTTTTGCTTTTATTTCTCTTGCCTTAACATTGAATTCATCTCTTTTATCTTTTATTTCCTTGACCTTTAAAAGAAGCTCTTTAACTTCTGCATTCAGTTCATCTCTTTTATCGGCAAACTCCTTTGCAGCTTTATTGAGGTTATCCCTTTTCTCAGTAAGTTCCTGCAGTTCATTTTCAAGCTGCTCCTTCCTTTCCACCAGTTTTTCCAGCATCATGTTCTCACAACAGCCTCTCTTTGTTTGGTTGTAAAGCGCTAATACGGGAACTCCTGAAGTTCCTTCATTTCGGATTTATGGATTGTGATTTAAACTTTTCTTAAGGTGGAGCGGGTGATGCAGAGCTTTTTAAATATTTTTCGAATATGTTGTGTGGGTAACGTGAGGCCACATATATGCTGCCCCACCATCAAATGCATATTTGATAGTATTGAACCTTGATTTAAGTTCTATGACCTTTTCCCTCAAATTTTTTTCGCTCTCAAGGTCTTTAAGTCTCTTATTAATAATTTCGGCAATCTCCTCCATTTCATCCTCTTTCATTCCAAGTCTGGTAATCTCCTGTACACCCATTCTTATACCGGACGGATCGGAGGTTTTTGAAAGATCATCCCATGGGAGGAGGTTTTTGTTCAGGATTATATTTATCTTTTCCAGGCTCCTGGCCACCTCTGACCCCCCTCCAAAATCGCTCACATCAACAGCCACCTGATGCGATTCTGTAAAACCCATGTTCTCTCCAACAACATCAAATCCAAGCTCGTAGAGACTCTCAGCAAGTTTTTTTGCATTCTTAATGACCTGATCAGCGTAATCTTTCCCAAACTCCCTCATCTCCATAGCAGCGACCACGTAAGCTGCAAGTGTGTTTAGATGGTGGTTGCTTACAACTCCGGGAAAAACTGCCCTGTCAACATCCTCTGCAAGCTCCTTCCTTGAAAGTATGATTGCTCTCTGTGGGCCAAAAAACGTTTTGTGAGTTGATGCCGTTACAACATCTGCCCCCTCCGCAAGAGGTTGCTGAAAACGACCTCCAGCAATCAAACCCAAAACGTGACTTGCGTCGTATAGAATCCTGGCGTCGAGTTCAGAGGCAAGCTCTCTGATCTCCTTAACAGGTTGGGGAAACAATATCAGACTGGATCCAAGAACGAAAATCTTAGGCTTGCTCTCCTTAGCAATTTTTGCAGTTGCATCAACATCAATATTCATTAAATCGTTATCAAATGGATAGTGCGAAACTTTTAGCCCTCTTATACCTGCAGCAGATATTTTATCATGGGAAATATGCCCTCCACATGGGATTGAGAGTGACATTATCTGGTCAGATGGATTTGCAAGTGCGAAAAAAGCAGCTATATTTGCAACAACCCCGCTTATGGGCTGGACATTTGCATGTTCAGCATTAAAAAGCTCACGGGTTATCTTGATGGCCATTTTCTCAATCTCATCTATGAACTCGCAACCCTGATAGAACCTCTCGCCAACCTTTCCCTCCGCATATCTGTGTCCCAGATCAGAAACATAAAACCTTCTTACAGTTATGCTGGTGATATTTTCACTCGCAATTAGTGGGAGGGAATTCCTGTAAAAATCGTGGTGTTCTGAAACAATTTTCTCGATCTTTTCAAGATCTGAACCCATGTGGAATTCAAGATAGTAAAAATTATTTAAGGCTTTGGAATATGTCTCGAGTACAGTCTGAGCCTTGAGTTTATATTGTCAAAGTTGAAATATCCCGGAAGATGCCAGAAAGTCAGCAGGTAAGGTGTATTGCCAGAACGGCATTTTTACCATCTTTGATAAGTTCATTGAACCTCTCTACAGCATCCCGTGATCTTAATTTTTCAGAAGCGATGCCCTTTTTTCTGAGAATCTCAACAACATCTGCGTCGATCTTAACCAGTCCATGGTAGCCTGTACCAAAAACAACAACCTCCGGTTCATATTCGAGAATATCTGCGATATCATCAACCTGAATCCGGTGACCCTCTTTTCTCCACCAGTTCGGATTGACCACTCTCTCACCAACTACTATGTCAGAAGTAAAGGTCTTTCCGTTTACGATAATTCTGCCGAACTCGTAGTGCTCCACTCTCATTTATTGTATGAACACAGGCAGAGTTTAAAAATTTGTTCAGATATCGGATGTTTGAACGATCTCATCCATGGATTTCACACACCCAATCTGATAACTTTCGCAATAGACAAAAAGTAAAATATCTTTTAATTCACACTCTAAACTGTGAGATTTAAATTTGTTCATATGGCTGACATCCATCTGGGTAACAGGCAGTACGGTAGTGAAGAACGCCAGATGGATTTTGCACAGGCTTTTTTGAATGCCATCAAATATGCTGTTAAGGAAAAGGTCGATTTTATATTGATCTCTGGTGATTTGTTTCACAAAAAGACTGAGATGGATCCTGTAACACTTCTGCAGGCGAGCAAGGTGCTGGAAATACCAAAAAAAGCAGACATACCTGTCATTGCCATAGAAGGTAATCACGACTCAACCTATTTCAGAGAAAATTATTCGTGGATGGATTATCTGGCAATCAACGGGTTGATTATCAACCTCAAACCCTCCTTCAACGATGGAATAGTCCTTGAGGAATGGGATGGGGAGAAAGGAGCATACATCGATCTAAACGGTGTGAGAATATATGGGATGAAGTATTATGGTTCCATCACTGAAAGGATAATGGATGAATATCTGAAAAAAATCAAACCGGGGGAATTTACAATTTTTATGGCACATATTGGTGTTGAAGGTTATGTAAATAATATGTATGGTTGCATCCCATCTTCGAAGCTTCACAGGCTGAGTAAGAAGGTCGATTATATAGCCCTGGGGCATGTGCACAAATCCTTCGTTGAACGCGACCTAATATTCAACCCGGGAAGTCTTGAGGTGTGTGATGTTACTGAACTCGACTTTGAAAGAGGAATGTTTCTTGTTGATGTCATGGATAAAGTGAAGTACTCCCTCGTCAGAAATTTTCACAGGCCAAGGAAATTTCTGACACTCAAGTACAGGATGAAAAGTGCCGATCTTAAAGATTTCAAGCACTTCATCGAATCGAAAGCGGAGGAGAACCCTGAGGGCAACTCAAAACCTGTTATTGATCTGAAAGTGGAGATAGATAGATCCCTGAGGCATCATGTGGATGATATGAAATTGAAGGAAATTATTCATACTTTTTTCGATCCGCTGCTTGTAAGAATTCAGTGGGATGTGCGTGATTTTTTCAGGGCTACTATGGTCGATACCACAAGCAGAGAGAGCATTGAAAGGAGCGTAATTGAACAACTCTTGCATAATTACCCCTACGGCAACATATCACCTGAGATTTTAAAGTTGAAAGGAATATTTTCAGGCTCCTTTGACCTGAATCAGGTCGATCGACTGGTCGAAGACATTCTGAATTCACAGACTGAAAAGCTTGTGGAAGTAAAGCCTGAAAAGGGAAAGCCTGAGAAACCCAAAAAGGAAAAAGAAGAATTAGAATTTAAAGAGGGGCAAGATGGATTGAAATCTGAAGAACCAAAATCTGAAGAATCATCCCAGACAGAGGAAGTTTGGGACTGGAGGAGGGCCTGTGATAAAGGAAGTCGTATTAGAAAACGTAAAAAGTTATGAAAGAGCCACATTAAGGTTTACTGAAGGGGTTAACGCGATAATCGGGGAGAATGGAGCTGGAAAGACAACGGTACTTGAAGCTATCGGCTTCACACTTTTCGATTCCTTACCATATAAGATCGGGGATTTCCTGAGGAGAGGTGCGAAGAAGGGTGAGATAAGGGTTACCTTTGTTGCAGGAGATGGAAGGGAATATATTGTCGTGAGAAAGATCAGCGAGAACGGCACAACGGAGTACTATGTCAACGATCTGGAAGCAGGAAGGGTTGCGGAAGGCACCTCTGAAGTAACAAAGTGGGTAAAAGAAAATCTGGGAATTGAAAGCGATCTGAAGACAATTTTTGAGAATGCCATGGGCGTTCTACAGGGGAAAATGACTTCACAGTTCCTTGAATCGCCTAGTGTCAGGGATAGGATATTCTCACCAATCATTGGAATTGAAGGCTACAAGAAAGCCTTCGAAAAGAGCAGAGAATATGAGAACTACCTGAAAGAAAAACTGATCGAAATCGAAAAATTGATTTTTGGACTGGAAAAAGAGCTTGAACTGAAACAGGTTTTACAATTGGAACTTGAAGAATTCAGGAAGAAGAAAAAAACACTTGAGAATGATTACGGGGTAACCAGATTCCGGTTAAAGGAGGCTGAAAAAAGGTTTAAGGAAATAGAAAAGCTGAAAGAAAAAATTGATGAGCTGAAAAAGAAAGTAATTGAAAAATCAGGCGAAATAAATGTTATTGAAGATAGATTGAAAAACGTTGAAGATAACCTTTCCAGACTTAATGAACTGGAGAAGGACATTGAGGGAATAAAGAAAGATTATGAGGAATACGTTTCAGCAGAAAAGAATATCAAAATCCTGGAAAGTGATGAGAAGGAACTCTCAGCAAGGGTAGATAGACTATCTGCAAAAAGAATGGCTCTCGAATCAATAAAGGGCAATATTGCCTCTTTAGAAAAACTTCTTGCTGAAATTGAATTGAACGAAAAGATAATCGAGAAATTAAAGTCCCCTGCAGAAAAGGAGCTGGAGATATCTCAAAAACTTCAAAAAATTGAGATCGTGGAAGCGGAACTCAAACAGATATCGGGCCAAATCAATGAATTGAAGGAAGAGCTGAGTTTCAAGATCACAAAGCTCGAGGAACTGAAAGAAAAGGAGAAGAAGTATCATAAAGTGAAAGAGAAGCTCAAATTGCTGGAAGATATCGAAAGAAAGAGGGAAGATGCGTTGTTTATGTTATCAAAGCTTCAGAATGAATACACTCATTTGAAAAGGGAACTCGAACTTTTGAAGGAAAACGTATGCCCTGTATTGAATGAGAAGTGCGATAGGATATCGGGGAAGAAGAGAGAGATTGAAGAGAAGACACGGGCGCTTCAAAAGAAAATTGAAGGTCTTAAGGCAAAGATAAAGAAGATCGATGAAGTTTATGAGGGAAAAAAGAAACTCAAGGAATTGGGTGACAGGCTGAAAGGGGAAATAAAAAATCTGAAAGAAATGGAAGGTGAGATATCAGCGAAAAGAAAAGCTGTTGAAAGATTGAATAAGAAAATATCTGAAATGAACTCTGTGGTTGCAGAAAAGGAAAAAATTCTGAAGGAATATGAGTTGGTTAAGGGAAGCGCTGATAAGCTCAACGCGTCGATTGCTATTGTATCTCAAAAGGATAAAAAAATCGAAGAGCTTGAAAAACTGAAGAATGAAGCAAATAAAATTGAAAGAGAGACGGCGGATTTTGAGTCCCTGAATGAAAAATTAAAGCAGTTAAGATCCAAAATAAACAATTTTAAATCGATTTTAGATGAAAAAAGACCGCTTTACCAGAGGTATGTGACTGTAACTGAAATCCTCAGAGAAAAAGAACCCCTGGAGAAGGAACGTAAAAATCTCATCCAGAAACTTAATGGAAAGAGAGATCAACTGATGGAGATTGAAAAGGAACTCAAAGCCCGGGAATCGGAATTCGATGAAAAAGCCTATGCTGAATTTAAGAATGCCATTATCAATCTTAATACCACTCTGGGCAAAATTCAGGGAGAGCTGAAAACGATTCAGGAAAACATAGACAGCAGAAATCAGAAGCTCGAGAAACTTTCTGAAAAGGAAAAGAAACTGCAGGACTTGATAGATAAAAGGGATAAAATATCGAAAAAATACAGATTTGTTAAAGATCTGAGAGACATATTCAAGATTGCAATACCTGAGATAACGAAGGCCTACGTTGAGTCAGTCTCCTTTGAGGCGAACAGGATTTTCTGTGAGCTGATGGGAGATTACAGCTGGGAAATTCGATGGACTGAAGATTATGGAATAAAGGCGAAATACAGGGGGAGAGAGATAGATTTCGCCCAGATGAGTGGTGGTGAACAGATGTGTGCAGCCATATCTGTACGGCTTGCACTGCTTAACGTTCTATCAGGAGTGAGGATGGCGTTTTTCGATGAGCCAACACAGAACATGGACGAGGAGAGGCGAAGAAACCTTGCAAACCAGCTATCGAGAATAGGCGGTTTCAGACAGATCTTCATTATAAGCCACGACGATACTTTTGAAGAAATGGTCGAGAATGCCATTAAGATAACGAAGGAGAACGGAATATCACATATATCATAAACCGGAGGTATAAAATGGATTTGAGCGAATTTTCCCTGGGAAGAATTCTGGATTCAGACATTATTTCAACATCAAAATTATTCAAAGAATACATCAAAAGAAATGAATTTAGAGTGGAAACGATATCATTCGAGAAGTTCAGGATTGATGGTGAAGGTGCGAACTGGTTCTTTGACGTTCTTGAAGGAGAGAGGGTTGTGGGCGTGGACGGGAGTCAGCTGAGACCTTTAAAGGAATTTGGACTGCCTTTTGGAGCGGTACAGGCTGCGAAAATCGCTGTAGTTCATGGTATGAAAAAATTCAATGTGTCTTACAGAACAAAATGGCTGGATTCGAACATCAATTTAGACGTGGAGAGATTTGAGCTTGAAATAGGTGCGCTTTTGGAGGAAATGGATAGTACTTCTCACCTTTTTGTTGATGGTAGCCTAATTCTTTCTTTCGTCTCGCAATTCAATACTTCACTTCAGAGGAAATTTATTGCGCTTATTGACAAATTTCTGGAGAAGAGTGAGGAAACAGCAACTCCTGTTTTTGGTTTTATTGAGAGGAGCTATGCCAAGGATATGGTTGGCGACGAATCATTTGTTTATGATTCATTGGCTCTTGGAGATCATCTCGAGCCAATGGAGTACACGGAACCATTGAGGTGCGAGAGGAAAATAACTGAAAAGTACTCAAATGACGTATACTTCTGCTATCTTAAATTAAATCCTTTCTTCCCGGTCAGAGTTGAGTTTCCCGAGTGGATGAAAAAAGACCACCGAAAATATCTAACATTTATCGCAGCCGAATGTGCAATTGGAAGCACTAAGAGTTATCCTTATATTCTTGAGAGAGCCCACAGATATGCGACAATAAGCGAGAATGAGAGAAAAATGCTTGCAAGCATACTTGGCATCGGAACATCCTTCAAGTGGATGTCTAAGAGAGTCTGAGTTGCAGGGTTTGAATTGTGGAATTAGGTGAGGAGATTAAGTGGTGATTAAGTGGTGATTAAGTGGTGATTAAGTGGTGATAAGTATATGAAGGTTTTGAGATTGATGAGTCACGAGGAATTCGAAGTTGAGGGCGAATTATCTGTTGGAGATGTAATAAAAGCAGGAGAAGCATTCGCTATCGTTCTCACCCATTATCATGAAGAATCCGAGTTCATTAGGTATGCCGGTCAGATAGAAAGGGAAAAGGTCGAAAAATTTATGCCGGATTTAATCTCAGGGCGAAGAGTTGCAAGGTGTATGATTTTAAGGAGCGATACAGCTCCAAGACCAGGAGATGAAGTCAGGCATGTGGATGATGAAACTCTCAAAAAAATGCACTATATGGATGGTGAATTCTCAATGCCATATCTAATTCCTTTGATGAAAAAGTGCAAGGATAATCTATGGGTACTGAGGGATTATATCAAGAGGTTGATGGAGATAGTTCCGGAAGAGAGGGATGTGCTTGAGATTATCCTGGCAGAGATTGAATATGGTATGCTCAGGGGTGTTGAGATTTGAAACCTGTAGGACTGGTAAAGGGCCCTTCTGAAAATATTGAATTTAAATTCATCACTCCGGATAAAGTAATTCTCAAAAATGGAGAATTCGTTTATTACAGATTGAATGACACCAAGGTGATTTGCAGAGTTGTTAAACGCCATCCATTGAGGCTTTACCCTGATGTTTATCTCTCTAAACCAGACATAAATCCTGAAAGAATTGTGAGGGCGATTGGGATAAACGTTACTGAATTTGAACTTTTTGAAGTGAGAGCAAGCATAATTGGATATTATGATGAAACCCTCGGTTTTGTTAACCCCAGGATACCCCCGAAACCAGGGCAGCCGGTTTATATTGCTGAAAGAGAAGTGATAGAAGAGGTTTTGATGAAAAAGAAAACCGGTGAGCTTGGTTCCCTTCACATAGGCTATCTCCTGAACAGAGAAGATGACGTTCCGGTGGTTCTTGATACCGCTCTTGTTGCAAGTGAACACATGTGCATTCTCGCCTCAACGGGAAGTGGGAAGAGTTATCTGGCTGGTGTGCTTGTTGAGGAGCTTTTGAGACCTTATAACTCCGCAGCCGTACTGATTCTCGATCCGCATGGTGAGTACCACACTCTCAAGGAGATTGAGGGTAGAGAAGAGTTCAACACAGCAGATTACCGACCATCGGTAAGAGTTTATGGAAAGGATGAGATAAAAATAAGGCTGTCCGAGCTCGGATATGATGAGTTGCTCAACATACTGCCCGATCTAACTGATAAAATGGAGGCAATTTTGAATGCGGCATACAGGGAACTCGAGGGCAGGAAGTTCACGACAGAGGATTTGCTGGATGCGATCAAATCAAGAGCATTGGATGAGAGAGACGTGACAGCAAGGGCACTCATGTGGAGGATAAAAAGATATATTGAGAACATGGATATAATTGACGATTACATACATCTGGAGCTGAAAGAAATTTTGAGGCCGGGTATGGCAAGTGTTCTTCAGCTATCCGAAATGAGCGACATCGAGCAGCAGCTTTTGACATCAGTAATAATAAAAAGAATCCTGAATGCGAGAATAAATGCTGAAAAGGGTATGGGAGGGGAAGCACTTGAATATCCGGTCTTCGTTATCGTCGAAGAGGCTCACAGGTTCGCTTCAAGGGATGCGAAGAGCTTCAATGTTCTGAAAACGATACTTTCTGAAGGAAGAAAATTTGGTGTTGGGGTGTGTCTGATAAGTCAGAGACCCTCAAAAATAGATCCTGATATTCTCAGCCAGTGCATGACCCAGATCATAATGCGGATAGTCAATCCAGCGGATCAGGAAAATATAAGGGCATCTGTGGAAAGCATTGGAAAAGAGCTCATCGAAGAACTTCCTGGTTTGACGAAGGGGCAGGCGCTTGTTGCTGGGGTTGCAATAAATTCACCCGTCCTGATGCGTGTGCGAAAGCGATTCACATCTCATGGTGGAACGAGCAAAAATGCACCAAGGGAATGGGTTGCACTTGCGAGAAAATCAGAAGAACAAAAAATAAAAATGAAAGCAAATCAAAAACGACTTTTCTGGGAATAGTGGTGTGTGGGAGAAGCTGGTCGGGAACTCAGTATTGCTCGTGTTTGAACCTTGCTTGTTTGAACCCTATACGGTAAACGGGATATAAACCGGGTGTGCAGGAATGCGAATCGATGAACTTCTCGTGAGAAAGGGATTGTTCTCGACGAGACAGAAAGCAAAGGAGGCGATAAAAAGGGGAGCTGTTATTGTAGAGGGAGTTAAAGTCACTAAGCCATCGAAGGATGTGGACATCTCTGCGAAGATAGCGGTTCTGGAAGAGGAACATCCTAAGGGTTACTGGAAACTGAAAGAGCTGAATGAGAAGTGGAATTTTATAAAAACAGGGATGAAGGTTCTTGACCTTGGGAGCAGTGCTGGGGGTTTCCTTCTCTACTGCTCCGAGCTGGCAGATTGTGTGGTAGGGATAGAATACAGCAGAGAGTTTGATGAAGAACTGAGGAAAGTAAAGGAAATAATCCAGCAAAAGGGCAAATGTGCAGAAATTTTTTTTGACGATGCCCTCACGATAGATCTCTCAAAAATAGAAAAATTCGGAAAATTTGATGTGATCCTTGATGACCTCACCCTGCCACCAGTAACATCATTTAAGGCTTTGAAGAGATTTCTGGGTTGCCTTAAAGAAAGTGGAAAGGTGCTTTTTATCGCTAAAACCGGAATTAATAGCGAACTACCTGTTTTTGCATCATCGGGTCTTGAAATTAAGATTCATGAGAAATCGAAAAAAAGAAAGGAGAGTTATTATTTGTTTAAATTGAGGCGAGTGGATAAACAGACAGGCTGAAAAGATTAAGTTTGCAACGAACCGATTACCTGACAGATCATCTGAACCCCTCAATAAAGGCTCTCACGTTTTTTCCGAGCACATCGGTTACATATCCACCTTCAAGGACTGCATATCTTCTTCCTTCACATTTTTCCTCTGAGATCTCTCTGATTATCTTTCCTATCTCTCTGTAATCTTCTGTCTCAAGATAATTCCCCCAATCATCTCTGTGCTTGTCAAATCCGGCTGACACTGCGATTATATCGTAATCCCAACTTTTGAGGAACCTCTCGATTCCCTCAATATCATCAGCCGGCATGTGGTAGTATTTCACCTTATCATCGTCCATGAATGTATTGCTAGTTCCATCTCCGAAATGCAAGTCGAAGTCTACTATAGCAGCCTTGCTAATTTTGCCCGTTTTGATTAGTTTTCTGACGGATATGGCTATATTGTTGAAATAACAGAAACCCCAGGAACTGTTGGGACTTGCATGATGGCCGGGAGGCCTTACAAGAGCAAAAGCGGGTTCTTTGAAGGATATACTGGAGGCAAGAATTGTGGCTCCTGTAGCTAAGGATGCGAGCTCGTAAACTTTTTTCATGATTTTAACGAACTCAAGGTGGCTGGGTGTATGCACGAGGAGCACATCTTCATCTGATGCAGGTTCCGGCTCAACAAAATCACTTCTGTAATCAGCAAGCTCTTCAAGAATACATTCAAGCCTTCCAGCGGATGCGGCTGGATCGGAGGTATAGACTTCTAAAAACCTCTCATCAAAAATGATTTTCATGGTAATTATTCTACATCCTGTTTAAATAAATCTTTTCTCACATCTTTCAGGAACGGAAATTTTCTCCTCGTTTTTTTGACGTTCTCTATGTCTATCTCTGCCATTATTATCTCCTGTCTGTCTCCCGCCTCCACAAGGACGTTTCCCCATGGATCGATAATCATTGATCTTCCTGGATACCTGTCTTCTCCCTCGGCACAGTTAGCTCCAAGCACATAGCACTGGTTCTCTATTGCTCTCGCCCTTAACAAAATTCTCCAGTGGTTTATCCTTGGTGCTGGAAACTCCGCAGGAATAACGAGAATCTCTGCCCCCTTCTCGGTAAGGTACCTGGCTATCTCGGGGAATCTTATTTCGTAACAGATCATCAAACCAAGCTTTCCAACGGGAGAATCGACTACAACAAGCTCATTCCCTGGTGTAAAATATCTCTTTTCCTCTGTGAGGGGGAAAAGATGGGTTTTTCGATATTTTCCAATGATTTTACCGCCTTTAATGACAACTGCGGTGTTGAAAAGCTCACCTTCAATCCTTTCGGCAACTGTTCCAGCGATAACGATGTTTTTCCTCTCTGAAAGTTTTAAAATCGTCTCGAGTTCATCCTCTATTCTGTCCTCAACCTCCTCATAACTGTGGGGGTAAAAACCTGTGTTGAAAAGTTCTGGCAGGACGACTATGGAAGCCCTTACTTGAAGAGCCCTTTTAATAAGGCTTAAAGCCTTCATCAGATTAACGCCTCTGTCCGGTGAAATTCTGAGCTGACCAATTGCTGCGATCATAGTTCTAACCTTCAACCTAACTCTTTATATAGTAAATTACCTCACCCTCTTTTGTAAGAGTGATTTTATCATCTTCTCTCCTTATGCAAAAGCCATGTTCTAAAATTTTTAGGTGATATTGGAGCTGTTTCATGGTTAAATTTAGATTTTGACAGATCTTTCCAGGCTCTTCTCCCTCGGCAATAAGTTTCAGTATTTTTCTTCTTAACGGGCTTGAAACTGCAATATGATATCTCTTGTGGTATTCTTTACTCTTTTCTAATGTCTGGCTGTACTCTTTCCACCTTCCGGTGTCTTCTACCATAGATTAAATCTCCTCCACTGAACCTGTTATTCTCGCAGTCACGAATCTCCCTTCAAATTATCTTCCGGTTAAACTAAACCTTATTTAATTAATTCCTTTTTGGCATTATTTTATCTCATCATAATCTCCGTCTATCTCAATGAGATTCATAAGGTAGAGGAGATAGCTGAGCTTATTCAACCACTCGACAAGGAGTTTGGATACTTTCTTGGATTTCTGCAATCCAACTGCAACTCTTTCAGCCCTTCTTACAACACTTCTTGCAACACTCAGAAACGCTCCACTTTCATTTTTTTCGAGGAGGATAAAGCTTCGAGGTCTCCTGACAACACTCTCAAGATGTTTGATCATCTCCATAAGCTCACTGTAATCCTCCTCGGTAATGTTGTGCTGATCGGAAACAAATTCTGTTCCTGCTTTGAACATTTTATACTGAATCCTCTCGAGATACTCTCTCACTGTGCTATCCCGGGCATGCACTCTTGCAAGCCCTATGAAGGAGTTTGCCTCGTCGAGTGTTCCAACACCCCACATCACATCAGAATCTTTGTCAACGAGAGTCCTATCGAGTAAATGAGTTTGGGTCACGTCTTTTCTCATCTTCAAACCCTCACCCGGTTAGATATTGTTGTTGATGAGCACCCTGATAATCTCCTCAACTGCTGTGTGGGGATCAATCTCATTTCTCGAAACCCTTTCAACCATTTTATTGAAGTCTATTTTATCGCTTTTCATCAGGTAAGCTTTGATCTCTCCTATCAACAGCTCGATCATCTCTCTGCTGAGCCGTCGCTTTCTTGTTTCAATTAGATTCCCCGATTCCTTCAGGTAAATGAAGTGTTTTTCAATTGCATCAGCAAGTTCCTGTATTCCGTCACCCCTCTCTGCAACAGTTTTGATTACTGGAGGAATCCATCCAGCCCGACTCATTTTATCAAAGATTTGCCCTGTTTGCACTTCATATTCCTGGGCATGGGTTGTTTTTGTCAGGATCTCGACTGCTTCCTGATCCATCATCAGCATGGCTTTTATCCATCTCTCAGTCTTATCTGCTCCCCCTAAATCAGCCTTATTGATTACGTATATATCTCCTATCTCGAGAATTCCTGCTTTGTTAATCTGTATGTCGTCCCCCATCTCTGGCATTAAAACGACAATGGATGTGTCGGCGACCTCTATTATATCGACCTCACTCTGTCCGGCACCAACAGTCTCAACAAGTATCACATCAAAACCAAAGGCATCCATCAGTCTTACAGCATCTCCTGTTTTGGCAGCAAGTCCTCCTGCCCTGCCTCTTGAGCTCATGCTTCTGAAAAACACTCCAGGGTCGATCCAGAGTTTTTTGCTGCTGTCCAGTCCATCCATTCTCAGTCTGTCACCAAGCAGAGCACCTCCTGTGAATGGCGATCCGGGATCGATCGCTACAATCCCGACAGTTTTCCCTCTATTTCTGAACTCGTTGGTAAGTTTGCTCACAACTGTGCTCTTTCCAACTCCGGGAAATCCAGTTATACCTATTACGTGTGCTCTTCCGGTTTTTCTGAATATTTTTTTCAGAATAAGCTTCCCATCTGGATAATCATTTTCTACATAAGTTATTGCCCTTGCAAGAGCCCTTTTATTGCCAGAAAGAATCCCCTCTACAATCTCATCTACATCCATCTGTCACACCTGTATTCAGTTCTCCATTTTCTCCATTTTCGATCTTTTTTTCTTTGGGGCAATCTCTTTTATAAAATCAACAATTTTTGAAATGGGTGTTCCTGGAATGAAAATCCCATCCACCCCTATTGCTTTGAGATCATCAAACTCATCTTCGGGCACTATTCCTCCAACAAGAACAACCAGCTCATCCGGATCTCCACCGTACTCCTTTATGTAGTTGAGAACCTTTGGTACGAGCGCCATGTGTGCTCCGCTGTGGAGGCTTATTCCAATCACATCGACATCTTCCTGTACTGCAGCCATTGCGACTTCCTGGGGAGTTCTATGGAGTCCTGTGTATATAACTTCGAATCCGGCATCTCTAAGAAATCTTGCAACAACCTTTGCACCCCTGTCGTGTCCATCAAGACCCACCTTTGAAACCAGTACTCTGATTTTTCTCTCCATCATATCACCTCTTCAGATAATTATTGGTTTCTTGTAAGTGCCGTAAACACTCTTAAGGACACCCATAATCTCCCCAACACTTGCGTAGGCTTTGACAGCTTCTATAATAGCAGGCATCACATTCTCGTTATTTTCAGCGGCATTTCTGAGCCAGTCAAGCGCCTCCTTTACAGCTACATTATCTCTTTCTGCTCTGACCCTCTTCAATCTCTCTATCTGTCTCCTCTGCACCTCCGGATCAACCTTCAAAATCGGTATCTTGATTTTCTCCTCGATTGTGAATTTGTTAACCCCGACGATAATTCTCTTGTTCTCCTCAACCTCTCTCTGGAACCTTGCTGCCGCGTTTGTGATCTCCTTTACGAAGAAACCGTTCTCTATTCCGGCAAGAACACCTCTCAGCACACTACCCTCACCCATCTTTCTGATTCTTTCTATATAATCCCAGGCGAGCTTCTCCACCTTGTCGGTCAGCCATTCTACATAATAACTCCCACCAAGGGGATCGATTGTGTTGGGAATACCGCTCTCGTAGGCTATAATCTGTTGCGTTCTTAAGGCGACCCTAACAGCTTCCTCGCTTGGAAGGGCCCAGGCCTCATCGAAACTGTTTGTATGTAAACTCTGCGTCCCGCCAAGGACAGCAGCCATAGCCTGTATTGTGGTTCTGACCACGTTATTGAGGGGTTGCTGGGCTGTAAGTGAACATCCAGCCGTCTGCGTGTGGAATTTAAGCCACCATGACCTCGGATTCTTTGCACCATACTCATCTCTCATAATTTTTGCCCACATCCTTCTTGCAGCCCTGAATTTGGCGATCTCCTCAAAGAAATCGTTGTGTGAGTTGAAGAAGAAACTCAGCTGTGGAGAAAGTTTGTCGATATCAATTCCTCTCTCGATAGCAGCCTCAACGTAGGCCATTCCATCGGCGATTGTGAAGGCCAGCTCCTGCACTGCCGTTGAACCAGCCTCTCTTATGTGGTACCCACTTATGCTTATCAGGTTGAATTTGGGGACATTCTCTATTCCCCATTCAAAGATGTCGGTTATTATTTTAACGGAAGGCTCGGGAGGCAGAATGAGAGTATTCTGGGCGTGAAATTCTTTAAGCATGTCGTTCTGAATCGTACCCCTGAGCTGTTCTCTCGGCACACCCTGTTCATCACCGATAGCAGCATACATCGCAAGAATAATCGCAGCGGGAGGATTGATTGTGAAGGATGTTGAAACCCTGTCGAGAGGAATACCTTCAAACAGAATCTGAAAATCTCTCAGAGTATCTATGGCAACCCCAACTTTGCCAACCTCACCATCCGACAGTGGATCATCACTATCAAGCCCCATCAGCGTGGGGAAGTCAAATGCGGTACTCAATCCGGTCTGCCCCTCCTTTAAAAGAAGTTTCCATCTCGCATTGGTATCTTCGGCAGTGCCAAATCCAGAAAACTGCCTCATCGTCCAGAACCTACCTCTGTACATCGTTGGGTAAACCCCTCTCGTGAAGGGGTAGTCTCCGGGATATCCAACATCCTTTAAAAAGTCAAGATGTTCAATATCTGAAGGATCATATATTCTTCCTATCTCTATCCAGGAGAGGTTCTCGAATTTCTCCTCCCTCTCCCCACCCTTTTTGAGATATGGTTGAAGGCAGGATTTATCCCATTCTTCTCTTTTTTTCTTAATTTCCTCAACATCTTTTCTGACGTCCATGATTATCACCCATTTTTTATCATCAAAGTTAGGTTTAAAAAAATTTAAAATTTTTGATTTTCTATTTTTTTCATGATAAATTGATAAAGGAGGAGTTTATTTTAATTTTCCGAGAATTTCTTTGGCGATTGTGTTAAGCTGGACTTCTTTAGTACCCTCGTATATTTCACATATCTTTGCGTCTCTGTAGAATCTCTCAACATCGTATTCTCCGATGTATCCGTATCCGCCGTGCATCTGTATCGCCTCATCACAAACTTTAACGGCGAGCTTTCCTGCCCAGTATTTGGCCATTGAGGTGAGACCGGGATCTATCCTGCCTTGGTCGTAGTTCCAGGCAGATTTGTAAATCAGAAGTCTTGCACACTCTATCTGAGTATTCAAATCTGCGAGCCTGTGTTGAAGGGCCTGGAAAGCACCAATGGGCTGTCCAAACTGTTTTCTCTGCTTTACGTATTCAACTGTTTTATCAAAAGCCCCCTGTGCAATTCCGAGAGCCTGAGCAGCAATCTCAATTCTGCTCTCATCAAAGAACTCGAGAACCTGATAGAATCCTCTGTTAAGCTGTCCTATCACATCATCCTCAGAAACCCTCACATTTTTGAAAATGACTTCTGCGGTTGGAGAAGATCTTATACCCATCTTTTTCCCGATTTTGTTTGTAGAAAGCCCTTCAGCCCCTTTTCTCACCAGGAAAGTTGTGAAACCCCTGTACCTGGGCTTAGCTTCAGGATCCGTTACCGCGAGTACTACATAATAATCGGCAATCGTTCCATTTGTTATGAATGTTTTTGTGCCATTGATGACCCATTCATCACCATCCTTTTCTGCTCTGGTTCTGATGGCTGTGAGATCACTTCCAGCCTCGGGCTCTGTGTAGGCTCCAGCGGTTATCGCTTTCCCTCCAGCAACTTTTGGTAAAACCTCCTTCTTCAGGTTTTCACTTCCAAACCTCATCACAACTTCTGATGAGAAATCTGAGAGGATTATGGCACTCCCAAGGGTGCTATCTGCTCTACAAAACTCCTCCACAACGAGGATGTTCTCAAATATACCCATTCCTGCTCCACCGTATTCTTCAGGAAAATGAATCCCTATAAAGCCCAGCTCGCATGTCTTCTTCCAGAGCTCAAAAGGGAACTCTTCTTTCTCATCTGCTTCCTCAGCCCTTTCTTTGGTGAATTCTTTTGTTGCAAATTCTCTTGCAGCCTTCTGGATATCTATCTGTTCCTGTGTAAGCTCAAAACTGACCAATATAGCCACCTCCTGTAACAAATTTTAATGATTAGAGATTACTTAAATTCTTTTCGAAAAAAGTTGAATCAGAATCAAAGGATCAGAAACGAAATCTGAACAGAATATTCTCCAAAGGATATGGTTGAATATGCTGTAATGCTATGTTCTTTTACAAATCTCACTCCTTTCTTCTCAGCTCTGAAATTATCTGTTCGACAACATCAACATAGTCTTCTTCAAGTATTATTCGGTCTATACTTGATTCTTTATAGGGGATCTTCCTGATTTTGAGTCTGTTTCTAACCATGAATGCTATGTCTCTTGGAATCTGGATTTCAGGCATGATAATAGTAACTACGATGACATATATAATCTTTTCTTTTTCATCAGTTTCACAGAAAATGTAGTAACTAATATTTTTTAGAAGAAATTTATATCAAAATAATATCACTCTTTTTTCCACAGGTTCGAAAAAACAGATATAGGTAATAATAGAAACAAAAGTTTAATATATGTAATGTAAAAATTTATTAAATAAACAGCTTAAACTCTTCTTGGATCGGTAATCTGCCCGTAAATTGCAGTTGCAGCTGCAGTCGCCGGGGAAGTGAGATAAATTCTTCCATCAGGACTGCCCTGTCTTCCAATAAAATTTCTGTTTGATGTTGAGACGCTTACTTCATTGCTCCCTATGAGCCCAAAGCTTCCTCCCATGCACGGCCCGCACGATGGAAACTCAACGATACCTCCTGCATCCACAAAGACATCTATGAGCCCCTCTTTCAAAGCTTGTTTGTATATACTTCTTGTGGCCGGAATGACTATCAGTCGTGTCCCTTTTGCAACGCTCTCCCCTTTCAGTATTTCTGCAGCGATTTTAAGGTCTTCATATCTTCCATTGGTGCATGAACCGATAAAAACTTGGTCAGCCTTTATACCCTCAACCTCTGTGACAGATACAACATTATCAACTCTGTGCGGCTGAGCAACCTGAGGTTCGAGATTTGAAACATCAAGCTCAACCACTCTTTTATAATTCGCATTCTCATCACTAAAAAGCCAGTCTGGAACTTCGTAATCCTTATTCAGCCTTTCTGAAATGTATTTTTCAGTAATGCTGTCGGGTTCAATTATTCCTGCTTTTCCCCCCATCTCAATTGCCATATTGGTCATGGTAAGTCTTTCATCCATGCTCATATTTCTGACTGTATCTCCCGAGAACTCACATGCAGCATAATTTGCTCCATCAGCTCCGACAGTTCCTATCAGCTTCAGAATCACATCTTTGCTGTAAACTCTTCTACTGAGCTTTCCGTTTATTTCAAATTTAATTGTCTCAGGAACTTTGAACCAGAGTTTTCCGAGTGCAAAAACGGCTCCCATATCTGTTGAACCAACACCTGTAGCAAAAGCTCCAAGAGCACCATACATACACGTATGGCTGTCCGCTCCCACAACGAGCATTCCCGGTAAAACATGTGCCTTTTCAACCATAATTTGATGTGCAACTCCCTCATAGACATCGTAATTCAGAATACCCTGCTCTTCGGCAAAGTTTCTGAGCAATTTGTGGTTCTCAGCAGCATGTATGCTGTCTGCTGGAACCTGATGATCAAAAGCAATCACAATTTTTGAAGCATCCCACACTCTTCCGTTACTGGTTATCTCTCTGAAGACTTTAATTGCAAGAGGGCCGGTAATGTCATGAATCATCGCTCTATCAATAGAAGAAAAAACGAACTCTCCAGCATTAACTTCCTTTCCAGAGGCTTTTGAAAATATCTTTTCGCTCAGTGTTTTTGAGCCCATAATCATCGACAATATTCGCTATTTATTAGAGTTTCGCAAGTACGCTCCTTTTTCAGTTACCTGAGTCGGTAATGTTTGAAACAGTAAAACAACAAAGAATTTATCAATCCCTTACTGCAAACAATTAACACTATGGAAACCCTCATCGAAATGATAAAAAAAGGTGCACATCCGGAATGGCTCAAAGAAGTTGCAGAATTCGAAGGTATTGATTTAGATACTCTAATCAGGTTAATTTCAAAGGGTGAGGTTATTATTCCTCGAAACATCCTTAGGGATTCGGATAACAGAGAATTCACCCCAAAAGCAATCGGAAGGTTGATGTCAACGAAGGTTAATGCCAATATTGGCACATCTGACGATTACGTTAACGTTGAAGAGGAAATTGAGAAGGCGCTTATAGCCCAGAAATATGGTACGGATGCCTTAATGGACCTATCCACAGGTGGAAATATTGATGAGATAAGAAAGAAGATTTACCGGTTTGTTAGAGTTCCCTTCGGAACAGTTCCGATTTATCAGGCAGCAAGGGGATGCAGAAAGGTTGTTGACATGAGTGAAGATGATTTTTTCAATGCAGTTGAGAAGCATGCAAAGGATGGCGTGGATTTTATGACGATTCACGCTGGTGTTAACTGGAACAGCGTGGAGAGGTTGAAGAGGAGCAAAAGGTTGCTGGGTGTTGTGAGCAGAGGAGGGGCAATAACAATTGGCTGGATGCTCCACAACCAGATGGAGAATCCCTATTACGAAAATTTTGATTACCTCCTCGATATAATGAAGGAATACGACGTTACAGTCAGCCTTGGAGATGCGTTCAGGCCCGGATGTATAGATGATGCAAGCGACAGGGTAAAGTTTACTGAATTCATTCTCCTGGGAGAGCTCGTTGAGAGATGCAGGGATGCTGGTGTGCAGGTTATGGTTGAGGGCCCAGGGCACGTTCCACTGGATGAAATTGAAACCTCTGTTAAGGCGATGAAATACGTCACCGGAAATGCGCCCCTCTACTTACTTGGCCCACTTGTTACGGATGTAGGAGCGGGATACGATCACATTGTTGCTGCCATAGGAGCAGCCATTGCCGGAATGAGTGGAGCGGACTTCATCTGTTATGTTACACCATCCGAGCACCTTGCCCTTCCATCAATTGATGATGTGAGGGAGGGTGTGGTTGCTGCAAAGATAGCTGCTCATGCTGTAGATCTCGTCAAAGAAGGGCAGAGAGAGCGTGCGAGAATGAGGGATTATAATATGTCCATTGCACGAAAGAATCTGGACTGGGAAAAACAGTTCAACCTTGCAATAGATCCCGAAAAAGCCATGGCAGTATGGAATAAAAGAAAGTCTGATAGTGAAGCATGCTCGATGTGTGGAGATCTCTGTGCAATCAAGCTCGTTAAGGAAGCCTTTGACTGGAATTAGGGACAAAAGAGTATGATTTGTTATCGAGCTACGAGAGTATTTAATTAAAATTATTGAAATTATCATTTTTAATCAAAACAAATTAATCCCCTCTGAACGGTTATTTAAGGATTTTATGCTGAAAAATTGCCCCCTTATCAAAATTGAGAAGCATAAATCTCAAAACTTTTATAGTATTCATCATTTGAGATTCATTATGGATATCATGAATAAATTTGAGATTGAAACCAGAAAAGTTCTCTCTCACATTTCATATCATCCCATTGAGAGAAAACTCTATTCTCATGACATTTCTGTACTCCCAAAGTTTTTAGAAAAATTTTCAGTTTCTGTTCCGGATGCCGTAATTCAACCTGAAAGTGTTGAAGAAGTTTTAAAGGTTTTAGAAATTGCAAAAAGATTTTCCAAGCCTGTTGTACCACGGGGAGCTGCAACATCTGCTTATGGTGGAGTGGTGCCCTATAATGGTGGAATAGTTGTTGATTTCACAAGAATGGACAGTTTTGAAATAGATGAGGAGAGAAAGCTTCTCATATCTGAGCCCGGGGCTGTGTGGTGCGATGTTCAAAAAGAAGCTCGAAAGAAGGGACTCAGTCTGAGAGTTTATCCAACAAGTGCGCCATCCTCTACGGTGGGTGGATGGATATCTCATGGAGGTTACGGCATAGGGAGCCTCATGTTTGGATCCATCAGGCAGAATGTGGAAGCTCTCGAGGTAGTGGACTTCTCCGGAAAAAGGTCTGTCAGAGGAGATGAGATAAAATATTTTGTGGGTCTGCAGGGTACAACCGGTCTGATCGTCTCGGCTGAGGTTAAACTGATGGATTATAGTGGGGAGGTGGCAGTAGCACACCACTTCAGGGATTATACAAAGGCAGTCAGAATTCTGTTCGATAAAAATGCTTATTCAGCCACGATATTCGATTCGGGATACATAAAAATGTTGAATGAAATTAAGGGAACGGATTATGAAGAAAAGAACACACTTTTGATAGCGTATCTTGATAAGATTCCTGAAAATGAAACCGGAAATGCTGAGCTTGGTAAAGAATTATGGGATGAGAGATTTTATCCACTGCGAATAAAAAAGAAAGGACCCTCTATAGTATCGGCTGAAGTAATTCTCCCGTGGGAGATGCTTGATCTCTACTGCAGCAAAGTCTCGAAAATACTTTCAAACAGGGAATACGGAATACAAGTGTTTTTTGCCAGGAGTATGGCGAATGTAATAATTCTCATTCCCAGTGATGAGAGAAGTGGAAGGTTTACAAAGGACTGGAAAACAGCTTTCAAGCTCATTAAACTTGCAACAAAACTGTCCGGGAAACCATATTCAACAGGTATGTATCTTTCCTATGGTAGCAAAAAGTGGATCCCAGAATATGAGGAACTGGAAAAATACAAGAGAAGGGTTGATCCTGACAACTTGTTAAATCCGGGTAAAGTGTTTCCGACAGGGAAACTGCCTGCTATAATGAAGATGGCTGAAATAGTCAGCATATAATAGTCGCAATATAAAAAATCTCTGAAATGTAAGGTGAGTTAAGGTTTGGAATAATTGAGGAGAGGTATATGAGCAACTTGAACCCGTCAAAAGGTGCTGAGCAATCAAATGTTATTGAAAAACTCTCACAGGAGATATTATCATGTGCACAGTGCAATTACTGCAGGGTCTGCCCACCCTTTCAGCTTGAGAGGTGGGAAAGCGTATCTCCTCGGGGTAAACTCTATCTGCTAAAAATCAACATGACTAATGGCACAGATCTGGATGTTGCGATGGTCAAAGACTTTTTCAAGTGCACAACCTGTGGGCTGTGTGAAACAGTTTGTCAATCCGGCATACCGCTACTAAGGGTCTGGGAAGATGTAAGGTATGAGTTTGTAAGGAGAAAATTGGCTCCACTTCCAGTTCACAGAAAACTTGCTGATAGAATTAATATATCCTGGAATCCCTATGGAGAAGACAGATCCTTGAGAGACAAGTGGTTTCCAGAAGGTATTCAGATAAACAGAGATTCTGAAATACTATATTTTGCTGGATGTACTGCAAGCTACAGAACTAAGGAACTGGCAATTAGCACAGTAAAACTTCTCTCGCATCTTGAGATCGACTTCAATTATCTGGGCCATGAAGAGGTTTGTTGCGGTTCGACACTTTTCAGAACAGGTCAGAAAGATGCGGGTGAAAGAATTCTCGAGAAAAACATAAAAATCTGGGAAAAGGCTGGGGTTAAAACAATCATTACAACATGTGCTGGTTGTTACAGGACTTTTGCTATAGACTATCCGGAAATATGCGAGTCAAAGGGAATTGACTACGATTTTGAAGTTTGCCATCTCTCGCAGTTTACAGAAAAATTCTTAGGAAACAGAACAGGGAAAAAGCTCTCTGGAAAGGCAACTTACCATGACCCCTGTCATCTTGGCAGACATGCAGGAGTTTATGATGAACCGAGAAAACTCATAAAAGCAACAGGACTTGAACTTGTTGAAATGGAAAGTAACAGAGAAATGTCTTTTTGCTGTGGTGCTGGTGGAGGTGTTAGAGCTCAGTTTAGAAACCTCTCCCTTGAAATGGGTAAAAGGAGGATAAAGGAAGCACTTGAAACAGGGGCAGATTATCTCATATCATGCTGTCCCTTCTGTAAAGTCCACCTTTCACATTCAAAGAAGGAGCTTGGTGAGAACAGACTGGAAATTCTGGACATCTCTGAATTACTGGTCAGGACATTTGTGGAATTTGAATTGTAATTGAATTAACCCTTAACCAGCTTTGAATTAACTCTGTACCGACTCCTCGTGCAGTAGGCTACTTTCTATGGCGAACTCCAGCTCCTGACCGCTAAAAACTGTCCCTTCTGAACAAACTCTTGAACCATCATCGAGAACACATGAGCCACACAATCCAATTCCACACCTCATGTATCTCTCGAGCGAGAATTCAGCCTTCTTTAAAGCATTTTTCTGCTTTAACAGTACATATGTAGATAAAATCATCGGTTCTGGCCCGCAGACATATATTTTTGAATAATTATCGAGATCTTTTTTTCTGAGCAAATCAATGACTGTTCCCCTGACTCCTTCTGAACCATCATCAGTTGAGACTTCAAGATTGCAGAATCGATCCCTCCACACGAGTTCATCGGCACTTCGTGCTCCGAAAAGAACCTCGACCTCTGCACCTTTTCGCACAAGAACATCGCTGAGGTAGTAAAGGGGAGCAGCACCAATCCCACCGGCAACAAGCAAAGATCTTCCATCTGTTAACGAAAAAGGCCTTCCAAAAGGTCCCCGAATGCCCACACATCTTCCAGTCGGAATATTAATTAAAGCCTTTGTAGTATCTCCAACAGCCTTTACGGTGACTGAGTAGGGTGAAGATAGGCTCAGCGGAATCTCTTCGTAATCTGGCAGGTTGAGCATTATGAATTGCCCTGGATATGATCTTATTTTAGAACTGAAAAAAAGCGTGGAAATATCTTTTGAATGCCTTATTATTTTATCCACTCTCAAACTGAACATAGGTGTAATTTTATGATGGGAAATAAACCTTTTTCGGACTACTCTTTTTCGGACTACTTTTTGTGAGCCGCCCCTGTGAGGTCTTCAAGCTGGATGTTTTTCATTCTCGCGTAAGCGTTTAGACTCTCTTTAAGGCTGTAAAAAATCCTGTGGCTGTAGTACAGTGCCGATCCTATCTGAACAGCTCTGGCTCCTGCGAGCATGAACTCGATAACATCTTTCCAGGTAGTAGCTCCACCGCATGCTATAATCGGTATGCTCAGCTCTTCATAAAGATCCCACACACATTTCATCGCAACAGGTTTTATAGCCTCCCCACTTACACCTCCACTTATGTTTGAGAGTATTGGGGCCATTGTTTCTATGTCGATTGCCATCCCCTTTAAGGTATTGATAGCCACAATTCCATCAGCCCCACCCTCCTGGGCGGCTTTACCCACTTCAATGTAACTTGCGTTGGCTGATAACTTTGCAAAAACAGGTTTATCACATTTCTTTTTTACAGCTTTTACGATATCTTTAACCATTTCTGGATCGCTACCGACAGTCAATCCAAATCTGCTTACATGCGGGCAGCTCAGGTTTAATTCAAATGCATCGGCCATCTCAAAAAAATCAACAAGTGATACAAATTCTTCTGGACTGGACGCATACAGACTTACTATGAGGTATGACTCCCTGTTAAATTTCCTCAACTCTTCTGAGAATTTCTCGGCTCCCGGAGAAGGAAGACCAACAGCATTTATTATACCGTGAGCATAATTGATAACCGCCGGATTTCTGTATCCCTCTCTTGCCTCATAACCAACACTTTTTGTGACAACGGCCCCTGCATGTTCTGATATTCTGTTTAGAGAAGATGCGTAACTTCCGAGTATTCCGCTTGCAAGTATCATTGGGTTTTTGAGTTTCATCCCGCACAGATCGATTTGCAACATCTTGAGGAGATTCTTGCAATACAGTATAAATTATTTAGGATTCATGGTGAATGATTCATTACGGTTGATGAATTTAATAAATTCTGCATACATCGCTGCGATTACACAAGATGGTTAGTTTTTAGCTGAGACGGTTTTTATTGCTGGCGAACACATCGGGACGTATCATTATATGCAAAACCTCTCGAAAGAAATCCGGGTAACTTTTGAAATTGATTCCTTAATTTTAAGAGCTGAAAAGAATTATAGGGAAACTGTTATATTTTTGTAAGCTCAGACTTTACATGGTGGGAAGTATGAAGGAGGAAAAAATAATCAAGCAGGTGTCTGTATTTGTTGAGAACAAGCCGGGTAGACTTGCGGCTGTAACTGAGAAACTTTATCAGAATAAAATTAATATCAGAGCATTTACAATTGCTGAAGCTGGAGATTTTGGGATTATTCGTATGGTTGTGGATCAGACCGAAAAGGCATACAATACGCTTAAGGAAGCGGGCTTTACGGTCTCTTTAACCGATGTTCTTGGTGTTGAGGTAAAAGATGAGCCTGGCGGACTTTTCTCAATTGCCAGAGTGCTGGGGGATGCTGGCATAAATATTGAATACGTTTATGCTTTCACTGCCGGAAGCGATAAAGCGCTCATAATTCTGAGGGTAGATGACATAGAAAAGGCAATTGAGGTACTTGATAAGGAGGGAGCCCTCTTCCGCGATAGCGTTGGGTAATTTATCCTGAGAGGGATTGAAATGATATATATCAGGGCAGGGAGTGTTTTGAGAGAAATAGAACTCCTGGAGGATGTTGCACCCAAAACAGTCAGAGCGATTACTGCAAATTTACCACTGAAGGGAATCGCGAACAGATGGGGAGATGAAATTTACTTTGACACGGGAATTGATTTTGATGAAGAAGAGAATTCAAAGGATGTTGTGGAGATAGGAGATGTAGCGTTCTGGATACCCGGAAAAGCGATCTGTATATTTTTTGGAAAAACCCCTGTAAGTGATGATAAAATAAGACCAGCAAGCCCTGTAAATGTCTTTGGCAGGATAAAGGGAGACGTAAATGATTTCAAAAATGTGAAAGATGGGGAAGAGGTAGAGGTTTATTCCGAGTAAACATTTTGAGTAAATACCTCTCAGTTGAACAACTTTATGTTGTTTATATGAAGGATGCTGAATTTTGAGGATAATACAGGTTCAGCATCTATCTCACAGGTGCCTGTGAAAAAATTACGGCGCCATGAAAAAATCACAATATTGAAGTACTTTTAATTATCATTTCAGGTACAGGTGGTAAAAATGGTAAGTGTAAATGAAATGGCAATGGATATAGTTGAAGACATGCTCGATTTTGAAGAGGAGCTCAGAATAGAGTCAAAAAAACTTGAAAACGGAGCAACAGTAATAGACTGTGGTGTAAACGTACCCGGTGGCTATGAAGCTGGAATTATGTACACGCAGATTTGCATGGGTGGGCTTGCCGATGTTGAGATAGTGACAGATACGATTAACGACATCCCCTTTGCATTCATTACTGAATACACGGATCACCCTGCGATAGCATGCCTTGGAAGCCAGAAAGCTGGATGGGCGATAAGTGTTGGAAAATATTTTGCTATGGGGAGTGGACCTGCAAGAGCTCTCGCACTAAAGCCTAAAAAGACCTATGAGAAGATAGAGTATGAGGATGACTCAGAATATGCTGTAATAGCACTGGAAGCAAACAAACTGCCGAACGAGGAAATAATGGAATTCATCGCGAAGGAGTGCGATGTTGAACCTGAGAATGTTTATGCTGTTGTCGCTCCAACAGCATCCATCGCTGGTAGCGTTCAAATTTCTGGAAGAATTGTTGAAACTGCGATTTACAAAATGACTGAAATCGGATACGATCCGAAGCTCATTGTCAGCGGATCAGGTAGGTGTCCAATAGCGCCAATCCTCGAAAACGATCTCAAAGCAATGGGTGCAACAAACGACAGCATGATGTACTACGGTAGCGTCTTTCTGACCGTCAAAAAATACGATGAAATTCTTAAAAATGTGCCCTCAAGCACATCCAAGGATTATGGAAAGCCATTCTATGAAATATTCAAGGCAGCAAACTATGACTTCTACAAGATAGATCCGAACCTCTTCGCTCCAGCTCAGATTGCTGTAAATGACATTTCAACAGGAAAAACTTACGTGCATGGTAAGTTAAATGCTGAAGTGTTGCTCAAATCCTATCAGGTGGAACTTTAAGCCCGGGTTATTGGTTTGAGAGCCTGAAATAACACCATATCTTTTTATATTTTTTATCATAAAGATTATAGAATTAAAATGGGATATAATATTGTTTAAGCTATAAGGGAAATTGCTCATTGTCGACGACGATGTAATCATTCGAGAAATCCTCAAAGTTATGCTCGAGGAACATGCGATCATAGGAGCCCCCAAATGGGAAAGATGCAACAAAGAAAATTCTTAAAATCAATCTTGAGGCGAAGATAATAACAATTACGGCCTTTACTGCGAGTAAAAGAAATTAAAAATGCTCCGGGCTGAGACACTTGTAATGGGACACTCCGAATTCTTGAAAAACCCCTCACCAGAAAGGACATTCAGGATTTGATAAGAAATACAGTTAAGTTGATTATAGCCAATTAATCAAACAATCACCCAGTGGCCGTAAACCTCATAATTTTGCTCGATCGATAACTATGAGTTTCCCGAAACCCTCTCTGATATCTGCTTTAATTTTCTGCCCCTCGAAAACCTTTTCAAGAAATACTTTAACAAACTTTTTTATCTTCAAATCGTTTAAAATGAGTGTATAAATTCCATTACCTTCCTCCTTTACGTCATACCAGTTAGCCTTTTCAACATAATAGAGAATCTCTCTAACATTATCGAGCCCCTTCATTTTATACTGCATGGCATGACTCAGGCCGATCTCCTCCATGTGCCTCCAGAATTCCTCGCTATCGATCATTTCAATTTCGGAGAATATTACTCTCCAGTGTTCGATATCCAGTATTACATGCTGTTTTTTTGCCAGATAGTCAACCCATATTTTAAGTGAGGTTATATCAACACCCTCTCTCATTACCTCATAACCGAATTCGATCAGCTCTCGAATAAGCTCGCTTGTATTATTTCCTTTTCTTACCCTCAACTCCTCAATCATCTTCTTCGTTTGATCGTCTATGGACACACTCAGTCTTTCAACCACGACTAACTTAATAATTAATTCATATATTAATTTTCCCATTAGACTTTTTTGGAGTTAATAAAAATAAACTTTTGAAGTCTTATCAGGTTCTTAGTACGCTATATATTATTATTTCCTAACACAATTTTATTTTTGGTCAGTTATTTTTGTAATTGTTAACAATTATTAATAATTATTCGACCCTTCCTGTGAGCTTTATCATTTTTAATAATAAATAATAATAATTTTTAAATATTAAGAAATTTGCATTTTATATGGTGGTTAATGATGGAAGAGACAATAGCAAGTCTGCTTCAGGAAGGGAGAGTTTTCAATCCACCACCGGAACTGGTTGAAAATTCAAACGTAAAAAAATGGATGGACAGACACGGCATCAGGAGTTATGAAGAACTTCTTGAAAAAGCAAGAGATACGGAATGGTTCTGGAGCGAGATGGCTAAAGAAGTTGGGATAGAGTGGTTTGAGGAGCCAGAAAAGGTTCTTGAATGGAACCCCCCTTATGTGAAGTGGTTTGTTGGTGCTAAGTACAACATTGTGCATGATGCCCTTGATAAGCAGGTGAAGATTAGAGGGGATAAGATAGCTTATATCTGGGAAGGCGAGCCGGGAGAAGTAAGAAAAATAACTTACAGAGAGCTTTATGAAGAAGTTAACAAATTTGCCAACGCCCTGAAAGAGCTCGGTGTTAAGAGAGGAGATAGGGTTACTATCTGGCTCCCGATGATTCCTGAGCTGCCAATTGCGTTGCTTGCCTGTGCAAAAATTGGAGCAATACATTCTGTTGTTTTCTCAGGATTTAGCGAAAAAGCACTGCTTGACAGAATTCTGGATGCTGAAGCAAAGGTGTTAATAACAGCAGACGGATTTTATAGGGCAGGAAGCGTCATTGAGCTGAAGAACAGGGCAGATGCAATTCTTGATCAGGCTCCAAGCATTGAGAAAGTGGTGGTTTACAGAAGAGCTGAGGTAGATACGAACATGAAAGAGGGGAGGGATTACTGGTGGCATGAGATAACAGCCAACCAGCCAGATGAATGCAAAACAGAAGTGATGGATGCAAACGATATACTTTTCATCCTATACACCTCAGGCACAACTGGAAAGCCGAAGGGTGTTATTCATGCGCATGGTGGATATGCTGTTGGAGTTGCAACAACGCTCCACTTCATCTTCGATTTGAAAGAAGATGACATATGGTGGTGCTCCGCAGACATAGGATGGATAACGGGGCATAGCTATATAGTCTACGGCCCCCTAATCCTCGGTGCAACATCTGTAATGTATGAAGGAGCACCAACGTATCCACAGCCAGACAGATGGTGGGAAATGATAGAAAAATACAGGGTTACGGTTTTCTATACAGCTCCAACGGCTATAAGAATGTTTATGAGACTTGGTGAGGAATGGCCGCAAAAGTATGACCTCAGCAGTTTAAGGTTGCTTGGCACGGTTGGTGAGCCGATAAACCCCGAGGCGTGGGTTTGGTATTACAAGTATATAGGCAATGAGAGATGCCAGATAATGGATACCTGGTGGCAGACAGAAACGGGAATGCAGATGATATCGCCACTGCCAATTACACCTCTCAAACCCGGCTCGGCAACAAAACCCTTCCCCGGAATTGAGGTTGATGTTTTTGATCTGGAAGGAAATTCATTGTATGGCAAAAATGCAGGTGGTTATTTGGTAATCAAAAAACCCTGGCCTGCAATGCTTCGGGGCTTATGGAGAGCTGAAGAGAGGTACATCAACACATACTGGAGTACCTACAAGGATGTTTACTTTACTGGTGATGCAGCAAGGGTTGACGAAGATGGCTACTTCTGGATTCAGGGAAGGCTGGATGATGTTCTAAACGTTTCAGGTCACAGAATCGGAAATTCAGAGGTCGAATCTGCATTAGTCAGTCATTCAGCTGTTAGTGAGGCTGCTGTTGTTGGAAAGCCACATGAAGTTAAGGGTGAAGCAATAGTTGCATTTGTTGTATTGAGGAAAGGACATCAGCTATCTGATGGGCTTAAGAATGAGCTTAGAGAGCATGTGGCAAAGGAGATAGGGAAGATTGCAAGGCCGGATGAGATTTATTTCGTGCCCGATCTGCCGAAGACGAGGAGTGGGAAGATTATGCGTAGAGTTTGCAGAGCAATCATGCTCGGTAAAGATCCAGGAGATATAACAACGCTGGCAAATCCAGAGGCGGTGGAGAGTGTAAAAAAAGCAATAACATCAGGAGAAATATATTATGGCTAATATTTTTTAACAGGTGAGGGATATGCAAAGAGTGATACAAGAACTGGAAATAAAGGATAACACCGCTAACCCAGCCCCTCTTGGTTTGATGGGTTTCGGCATGACAACAGTATTGTTAAACTTACATAATGCAGGCTTTTTCGCTCTTGGAACCATGATCCTTGCCATGGGTATATTTTACGGAGGTCTAGCACAGATTATTGCAGGTGTTATGGAATGGAGAAAGAGAAATACATTCGGAACCACAGCATTTACATCCTACGGACTTTTCTGGCTAACTCTGGTTGGCCTGATAGTAATGCCAAAATTGGGATTGGGAGACCCTCCTGAAAACGGTGCCATGGCAGCATATCTATTCATGTGGGGCTTGTTTACCGGAGTAATGTATCTAGGCACTCTGAAGTTAAATAGAGCATTGCAGTTCGTATTTGCAACCTTGACAATACTGTTCTTCCTGCTGGCTATTGCTGACGCTACAGGAAATACCATGATAAAGCAAATTGCTGGTTACGAGGGAATAATATGTGGATTTTCAGCAATCTACACTGCTCTCACTCAAGTATTAAATGAAGTATATGGCAGAACTGTAGCGCCACTCTGAGGTAGTTGCAAACATTCAATATTTTTTTGCTTTTTCTTTTTAAAGAATGTAAATCGGCAGAGAATTGATACAGGTTGTATAGATTGCTCAGTTTATGTGAGAAACAAAAATATTGTACAGTTCACTTTTTCCCTCACTTTGCACCTTCCACAGGTCAGGCAAAGCTGGAGATCTTCACCCTCCTAGTTCACCCTCATAGTTCACCTTTCATAAGAGTGAAGAAAATAAAGCAAATCTCCCCCCTCAATAAGATCCTCTCAATAAGGTAACTCCTTTTATTGTTCAAGCAAAGGTAGAGTGTTTCATTTGGATTGTGTATCTCCTTGAAGAGTCTCTTTTCTATATCTGCAGTTTTGCTTACCTAGCTGACAATCTATATGAAGGATGGAGCCACGAGTCCTGTGGCAAAGAAAGTTTGAACTTTTGCTGCATTTATCGATTGTAGCAATAATTATCCACTTTTCCGGCATTGTGATACCTCAAAGATGTTTCTCTCAGTGTGAATAGAGATAGAGCCTTCAGCAGTTATGGCATTTGCACCAACTTTTTTAATTTTAAGCCATTCATTCAACCAAATGAAAGAATTATATATTATTGTGTCTCATTAACCCATGGTGAGAAAAATGGATACGAGAGAGCTGGGCCTCTCAGGCCTTATGGTGTTTTCTGCAATAATGCTCACATACAAATGGCTCTCACTTTACAACAAAGTGGATCTTGGAGTAATCTTCTTTGCTTTTCTCCTGACGCTATCGCTCGTAGGTCTTTTTATAAGTATTGGAATCAGGATGAGAAAAATTATGGAAGAGTTTGAAAGCACGAAGAGGGTAATTGCTGTGAATTCTGATGACCTTGAGGTGAGATTCGAGGGGATGTTGCAATCACATCTTCAGTCGATTGAAGAAAGACTGGATATGATAGAAAGGCGTCTCTATCGATAATCTTTGGTCCACTCTGTTGCAGAAGTGTTTGACAGTAAATTTATCAAGTAATTTATTAAGTAAACCATAATGGCCTGGGAAGATAACAATAAAGAATTTAATCTTGGAGGTTAACTCATCATATGGGTGCCGACATCGGGGACCTGCTCGATAGAGTAAATGTAAATATCGATTTTTTCTCCGGGAGAGGAATATCTGTTGATGCTTTTAATATACTTTATCAGTTCATATCTATAATAAGACAGCCGGATGGCACACCTCTCAAAGACTCTCAGGGCAGAATAACCTCTCACCTGTCTGGAATTTTGTACAGGGTATCAAACATGGTGGAAGCAGGTTTAAGACCTATATTTGTTTTTGATGGTGAACCTCCAGACTTCAAATCAAAGGAAGTAGAGGAAAGGAGAGAAAGAAGAGCAGAAATGGAAGAAAAATGGGTGATTGCCCTAAAAAGAGGAGATAAGGATGCTAAAAAATACGCTCAGGGAGCATCCAGAATTGATGAGTACATCGTAAACTCATCCAAAAAACTTCTCGATCTGATGGGAATTGCTCACGTTCAGGCACCATCTGAAGGCGAGGCTCAGGCAGCATATATGACTCAGAAAGGGGATTCTGAATACACGGGGAGCCAGGACTATGACTCCCTGCTTTTTGGAAGTCCCAAACTCGCGAGAAATCTTGCAATCACTGGCAGAAGGAAACTGCCAGGAAAGAACGTTTATGTTGATGTTAAACCGGAAATAATCGATCTTATAAAAAACCTGAAAAAGCTGGAGATAAGCAGACCTCAGCTTGTTGACATTGCAATTTTAACCGGAACTGATTACAATGAGGGTATTAAAGGAATAGGAGCTAAAAAAGCCTATAAACTGATAAAAAAACATGGAGACATTTTTAAAGCTCTGAAAAGCCTGAATGCTGAGATTGACAGAGTTGAGGAAATCAGGGAATTTTATCTCAATCCTCCAGTCAGTGATGACTACGAGATAAAATTCTCAAGGCCAGATGAAGAGAGAATACTTGAATTTCTTTGCGAGGAGCATGACTTTAGCAGGGACAGAGTTCTGAAAGCGGTGGAAAAACTCAGACAGGGATTGAGCGCACACCAGCTAACCCTCGAAAGATGGTTCTGAGTGATGGACTGGAAGAAAATCGAAGGAAGGCAAGAGTGAGGTAAAGAGTTAGGTAATATGAGCGAGTGTGGTGGATGAGTGTGGTGGATGAAAAGCTGGAAATCTCCATTCAATTAATCGAACAGGAAGATCTGGTATGAAGTCTGGCATGGGATCAAATCATCATGAAGAGGATATTGAAATCCGTTTTGGGATAATTACTGTCTCTACTTCAAGATTCACAAGATATTCGGAAATAAGAGGGATAGATGGGTTAAATAAAATAGATGATGCTTCAGGCAGGTTACTTTTTGAGGGTTTGAGTGAATTTGAGGTTGTTGATTATTCGCTGGTTCCGGATGACATCATCAAGATAAGAGAGGCAGTTCTGGATATGGCAGATGACGTGGATGCGATTGTGATTACTGGAGGGACGGGCATAACGCCACATGACCTTACGGTTGAGGCAGTTGAACCGCTCATAGATAAGAAAATAGATGGGTTTGGGGAGCTTTTCAGACACTTGAGTTTCAAGGAGGTTGGGAGTGCAGCCATTTTATCACGCACCTTTGCAGGGGTTTTTAATAAGAGGATAGTTTTCTGTTTGCCTGGTTCAAGGAAGGCTGTAAAACTTGGTTTAAGACTCATCAAGGAATCCATAAAACATCTTGTCACTCATGCAAAGGGTTTGAAGTAGTTGTGGTGGTGGATGTGAAATTCCTGGCATGGGATGAAACTTTATTCAAAGATCCGGAAGTTTTTGATCCGGATTACGTTCCTGAAAAGCTCCTTTTCAGGGAATCCCAGCTTATGAGGATAACGTCCAATCTCAGACCAGCTTTAAGAAAATCAAGGCCCATCAACATGCTCTGTCTCGGACCACCCGGTACTGGAAAAACATCGGCGGTAAAAGTAGTCCTGGAGGATTTAAGGAGTTATGAAGATATAATTTCAGTTTATGTTAACTGTCAGCTTATGACCTCAAAACAGGCAATATTTGCAAAAATATTTGAAAAAGTCATCGGATACTCTCTACCCTCATATGGGGTGCCATTTCCAAAGATCTATTATTCGATAATGAATCGGATAAGCAAAGAGGAAAAGGTTTTGATTGCCGCTCTGGACGACATTAACCTTTTACTTGATGACAAGTTGATGAATGAGGTAATTTATGCAATTCTGAAGGCACATGAAGAGGTTGAGGGAGCAAGAACTGGGATAATTGCAATCGCAACAGACCTCAAGCTGACCGCAAAACTTGATGAGAGGGTCGGATCGATATTTCATCCGGATGAGATTTACTTCCCCCTTTATGGTGTTGAAGAGATTCATGAGATTCTGAGGCATAGGTGTTCAGCAGGTTTTTATCCTGGTGTGATTGATGAAGATGTTATTGAAAGGGTTGCCGAGCTCACGTATCAAGTCGGAGACCTGAGAACAGGAATCTATTCCCTGAAAATGGCTGGTATTGAGGCTGAGAGAAGAGCCTCGAAGAAAATTGAGATTGAAGATGTTTTAAAGGCTTTTGAGGGTAGCAGAAAGGTATTTTTGAAGAAGTACATCACTATGCTCGATGAAACTGAAAAAGCACTGCTTAAATTGATATACTCCTCTGAAAACATCACGTCAGGTGAACTTTACAGAAAGTTTAGGAGCAGTTATGAGATTGGATACACGAAATTTTACAATATACTCTCAAAACTCGAGAACATTCGCCTGGTGGATCTGGTATTTCAAACTCTCGATAGAGGAAGAACAAGGGTTGTGGTAAAGAGGTTTGAGCCCGGGTTGATTGAACAGGCCCTCAATGAATTCGGTTAGAGGGTGGTGGAATGAGGAGAGCTCTTGTTTTCGGACGTTTTCAACCCTTTCATAAAGGGCACCTTGAGGTCATAAAATGGGTTCTTGAAAGTTTTGATTTTGATGAACTTGTCCTGCTTATAGGGATGGCAGACGAAAGTCATACCTTCAAAAATCCATTTACTGCAGGGGAAAGAATATGGATGATAAGGGAGGCGCTGAAAAGCGAAGGCATACCGTTATCAAAAATTATAACGGCCACCATTCCAACGATGAGCATTTATGTTGGTAATGCATATTATGTTACAAAACTCGTTCCGGAAGTGGACACCATAATAACGAGAAACCCTGTTATAGCTCAGGTTTTCAGGGATGCAGGAATCAAAGTTCTGAAGCCACCTACCTTTAATAGGGATCTTTACAGGGGAAGAAATATACGGGAAAGAATCCTCAGGGGTGAAGAGTGGGCACATCTTGTGCCAGAAGCAGTGGTAAAAATAATAAAATCAATAGATGGAGAGATTAGAATTAAGAATGCTGGAAGTTATGATTAGAAGTTATGATTAGATCCTGACTTCTTTACAGTATTACTCTTTTACCCTTCGGGGAGCACCTCAGCCTCCCTCATATATGGATAGTTGTATTTTTCCCAGAAACTGAAATCAGGAACTATTTTGAGACACTTTAGAACTGGGTTTCTGACTCCTTTATGCTGGATAAGTATCTTCACACTTCCGAGCTTTGAATCTCTGTATTTTGCACCCGAAATTTTCTCAATGTCATCTATGAACTCATCTATAACACCAAAAACACTTTTCATCAGGTGCAGGTGGTTGGTCAGGCCGGTCAGCCTCAAACCTGAGCTCTCTCCATACTCGAGTATTTTTAGAACATCGACAGATGCTTTTATGTCCATCTCTCCTGGGACCAGAAAAGGGTTATGGGTATGGAAGTTGTACTTGTAACAGGTTAAAGTCCCGCTAAACTTATCTCTTGTATATAGTTCCTCAGGAGTGGAGAGATATCCTGAGGTTATAACAAATCCATTTGACAGCTTATCGCCCATGAACTGAATAAACTTTAAAGCCTCAAGACAGACCTCAAGCCTCTGACCGTTTGTAATCTCCATATTCAGATTTTCAAGGTATTTCTCTATTTCTGGATTTTTCAAATCAATCAGAACCTCTTTGAACTTTCCATCCCGATAATCAACATAAACTTCCTTGAAACCATCCTGGTAAACTATGAGGTGGAAGGGCATGCTGTCAACGATCTTGTTGGAAATCATAACGCCATTTAAGTCGCTTCCCAGTTCATGATCTCTGATAAAATTGACTTCTTTGGGAAATTCTCCCCTGCGATATCTAAGAAGATCACTTTCAACCAGAAAATAGTTTATCTTAGATGGAAAGAACTTCAGAACCCTTCTTATAAAACCTGCATCGGTAATCCCGAAATCGTAAATGTTGCTGGCATCACAATATCTGAGCATCTCTTCAACAGAGATAACGAATGCCTTTGCAAAGAAATCAAGAAAGTTGCTTGAGTATTTAATATCAGCCGAATATTTTGAATAATATCCATCTTCAGAGAACAGACAGATCTCCATATAATCTCTAAACAGAATAGGACCCTCTCTCTCTATTATTTTAATTAAACGATCTTTCACACTCATATTCTGAAAAACACTCCTTGCTTCTTGGTTAACCTTCTTCCTCCGCAAAAGGGGCAGAAAAGATTCGGAATATGCAGTGTTCCGGAATAGCCTGTAGTTCTTTTCACAATTATATCAAACTCAGAACCACATCTGGCACAGTAGAGATTTTCAAGCCTGTCATCCATATTCTTAATTGGTTATGAACATATTAAAATTTTAGGGAAGGTCAGATGTCAGGTGTTGGAGAGTGGAGGTTATAGAATGAAGGTTGGGGAGTGGTGGATAAAAGAATAAAAAATTTTAGTTCTTCCATTTTGGTTCTCTTTTCTCCAGAAAAGCTCTTATTCCTTCCTGAGCATCTTCTGATGAACTGTATAGGGAGATCACCTCTGTTGCGTAATCAAGAGCCTCAAAGTCCTCCATGTTTATTTGTCTGTAGAACATTCTTTTACCGGATTCCAGAGCAGTGAGGCTGTATTTAGTTATTTTACCAGCAAGTTCCCTGGTTGCCCTCTCCAGCTCATCAGCCGGGACAATCCTATTCACCAATCCCCATTCAAGCGCCTGCTGAGCAGTGATAAACTCGCCTGTAATGCCCATCTCATAAGCTCTTTTCCTTCCTATCACTCTGCTAACAAAAACAACCGGGGTGCTGCAAAAAAGTCCTATTTTAACTCCTGGAAGTGCAAACAAAGTATTCTCCTCGGCAACCGCAAGATCGCATGCTGCAACTAACTGGCAGCCTGCAGCAGCAGCAATACCATGTACCTGGGCTATGGCTGTTTGAGGCAGATTGCGTATTGCGTGCATAACTCTGTAGCATTTCCTGAATAGCTTTTCAACCTCAAGTGGCTGAGCAAGCACCTCCTTGAGATCATGACCGGAAGAGAATATCTTTCCGGATCCCTTTAATATTACAACTTTAACATCTCTTTTTTGCTTTATATCTTCCAGCAATTTTTCCAGCTCATCCAGAAGGGACATCGAGAGAGCATTCCTTTTTTCAGGTCTGTTGAGTGTGATAAATCCTATGCTACCCTCCCTCTCATAAAGAATGTTTTCAAATTTCACCTCATCACAATTCATTTCCATCCCCCATTTATCTTATCTCAATTTTGAATTTCAATTACTCATACAGCTCTATTATCTCAGACTGACTCTGAAAATAACTTGTGAGGCAGTCCTCAGCTTTCTTCTGACCTCCCTCATTTCGTAGAGATATATCATCATGATTCCACCGACAAATCTGTCAAATCCAAAAGCTCTTTTAAGAAATTCCTGGTGGAGTTTATCCCTTATGTAAACAACAGTTTCTCCACTTAGATCGTTCATTTCAAGTAGTACAGGTATGCTGAACTTCCCCCAATCCAGCTCATCAACATACTTTGCTATGAACTCGAGTTCTTTTTTTTCAATCATGTATTCATTTCCGTCCTTCGCCTTTATGGAAGGATCATCTTCTTTCAGCATCTCTTCAAGACTTCTCTTCCTCTCAGGAGCGTGTTTGTTCATTGCCTCGATCATTTTTGCAAGTGCCTTCTCAGACATCATACTATCACATCCTTACGGAAACCATTCACACTGTTTACCACTCTTCTTATATCGGTTGGTCTTCTTATTTTATTTTTATTTTATTCCTTCACGCACATATTTGATCTGTCTCCAATCCAGCTTGATTTTCCCCCAATCCAGCATCATGTCATTCAAATCCGACAGTGATCTCTCCAGACCTTAAATTGAAAGTCTCAGAAGCATTTCCCTCTCTTATGCTGAACTCAAGTGTTTTGAAGCTCCCAATCAGAGAAATTGTCTCTCCAGACCTCACATCTGAATATTTTTCCATCAACGGGAACTCTGTTTCGCCAATGTAAAAAGTTCTGGCACCTATTGAATGAATTATCTCACTTCTGATGTTTGTGATAGCATTTCCAAATCTATCAATAAAAACTATTCTGCATTTAATGTTGTTATCTCTGATCTCACATTCGAAAAGATCCAGCTTTTTGATCCTGTCAAAATCCTCGAACGGCTCAGCAATATCCTCAATTTTTCTGCATCCAAATCTTGATATGAGTGCTGCTGCAGGTGCAAAAAGATCTCTTCCATGAAATGTTTTTGAAAAATCATCTGAATATTTCCTGATTCTCTCGTCAATGACGTATATCTTCTTGATCCCATCTGATGTAGCTGAGGGATACAGTATGCCGTTATCCGGGCCAATAAACCAGTAATTTTTTGTTTTTATCGCAAGAGCCAGTCTTTCACTCCCCACCTCAGGATCAACAACCGCAACGTGAGCAGCTCTCCGGAAAAATCTGTAGGCGTTCAGGAGAAGGAAAGCACCCTGATAAACATTTTGAGGCTCGACAGAGTGGGTTATATCGATTATGTTTACTGAAGGATTTATTTTAAATATCTGGCCCTTCATCAGTGCCGGATAAAAGTCTCCAAAATCGGTGAGCAGTGTTATAACCTTCTCCGCCATCTCGTATCTCTTGATTTTTGAAGTTTATTTTAGTTCTGGTAAAAATGCTGTAGGGTTAGTTATTTCACCTGCTTGACAATCATATGGCAATTTCTTGTGGCCGTTTTATTCATTTTTCCAGTTTCGGTTTTTTTACGATAAATACTGCTTAATTTTTATTTTGATCGTGTAGATCTTATCGTTTCTGGACTTTACCATTTCTCTCTGTGGATCAGCTCCTCGATAGGGTATCTGCGCCTTTTTTCGGGTATCTCTGCAGGATATCCGATCGGTATAATGGCAATCGGCCTTGCATAATCTGGTATTTTCAGCAAATCTGAAATTTTATCCTCATAAAAAGCTCCAACCCAGACACAGCCGAGTCCAAGAGCTGTAGCAGCGATTAGAATGTTCTCAACTGCTGCTGTAGCATCCTGTTCTGCGTACAATCTTCCTCTCTCTCCATAAACTCTCATGCTTCTTGGATAGTTTGCGCAGACAACTATTACTGCTGGAGCATCGGCTATAAACATCTGGTTCAGTGCTGCATGAGCGATTTGCTTTTTTGTCCTCGTATCTCTGACAACGATAAAATCTCTCGCCTGCAAGTTTCCTGCTGAAGGAGCAGCGTTACCTGCTTTTAGTACCTCAATGAGCGCATCCTCTGGAATATCTCTATCCAGAAATCTTCTGATTGAAACTCTGTCAAAAATAATCCTGAGACAGTTCTTCATTTTCTCCCGGGGGTTATGTTCAGAATCAAATTCGGAATTCATATTCATGTGCTGTCACCATTCAATAAAAAAATAGTGATTTGTTTCTCTGGTGAATCACAACCTGTATTTCTGGTGAATCACAACCTGTATTTCTGGTGAATCACAATCTGTATTGAACACAATCTTCATTGAATTTTACAGGTGAAATTCAAATGATATTTGATATTTGTTGTATTTCTGTTGTTGGAGCACTTGTCTGATAACAAGTTTTAAATCTCCTGCTCCTGTAGTGGGAGTAATATTAAGGGAGTATATATATTGAGAGATTAAGGGAGTATATATATTGAGAGCACAGAGCAGCAAGTAGCGTGATTTAAGTGGCATTATTTATATATTGTATACGAATGGTTATGGGACCAGTTCGAGTTGTAAAATAAAAATGGTGGACTGTTTATGAGTTCAGATGTAACGGAATCGGTAAAGGAAAGATCAGATCAGATCAATTCAGGATACAGAAAAATCCTCTGGGCCGAAAAGCATATGAAGGTTATAGAGAAGATCCGGCAGAAATTTAGTGAGGAGAAGCCCTTAGAGGGATTTAAAGTGGGAATGGCTCTTCATGTGGAAGCCAAAACTGCAGTCCTCGTAAAAACTCTGATTTCCGGTGGTGCTGAAATTGCTATTACTGGCTGCAATCCCCTGAGTTCTCAGGATGATGTTGCAGAGGCTCTGAGAGATATGGGAATCAGATGTTATGCTAAGAGGGGGATGAGTGAGAAAGAGTATTATGATGCTCTTAATAAGGTTCTTGACTTTAAACCGGACGTTATAGTGGATGATGGAGCCGATCTTATTTTTCTTCTCCATGGAGAGAGAAAGGAGCTTGCTGAAAAGATTTTCGGGGCGAGTGAGGAAACAACAACCGGGATAATCAGGTTAAGGGCGATGGAGAAGGAGGGGGTGTTGCGCTTTCCTGTAATCGATGTAAATGATGCCCTTACAAAATACCTCTTCGACAACAGGTATGGAACCGGGCAATCCACATGGGATGGGATATTGAGGACAACGAACATTCTTATCGCGGGCAAGACTGTTGTTGTAGCCGGGTACGGGTGGTGTGGTAGAGGAATCGCGATGAGGGCGAGAGGTCTCGGTGCGAAGGTTATTGTTACTGAAGTGGATGAGGTGAGAGCACTCGAGGCTGTCATGGATGGTTACGAAGTTATGCCCATGATGGAAGCCGCTAAGGTTGGTGATATTTTTGTCACCGCAACTGGAGACAGGGATATAATTTCATCGGAGCATTTTAAGCTGATGAAAGATGGAGCAATCATGGCAAATTCCGGGCATTTTAACGTTGAAATAAACATACCCGAGCTTGAGAGCATGAGCATCTCGTGGAAAAAGCTCAGGGAGAATATAATGGAATATGATCTGGGAAACAAAAAGCTGTATCTTCTCGCAGAAGGAAGGCTTGTCAACCTTGTTGCAGGAGATGGACACCCGATTGAGGTCATGGACATGAGCTTCTCGGATCAGGCTCTCTCGGTCAGATATATCGTTGAAAATCATGATAAGCTGGAGAATAAAGTTTACAGGCTTCCGGAGGAGCTTGACAGGATGGTTGCAAGACTGAAGCTGGAAACCATGGGAGTTAAAATCGATAAACTTTCTGAAGTTCAGAAGAGGTATCTTTCCGACTGGAGACAGGGCACTTGATGTGCAGATACTTGATGAGCAGATATCTGTAAAAGAAGCGGGAAGAAAGGAGTTGGAAGTATGATATGGACGTATCAACCGGTAAAAAATCCTGAAGCAAGGAGACTGTGGTTAATTCTGGGAGTAGTTTTTCTTATAGTGGGGAATTTAATAGCAGCAATAAGGTTTCAGAATGATTTCTCGAGGTTTACCTTCTCTGCAGCGACGTTCTCTCTTGCTGTAATCTTTTTTACTTTTTTGATGCTGAGGAAGCCCAGATACTATTATATTGAGGATGATGTAGTTTATTCAGCCTCTCGAAGAACTGAGATTTCTGATGTGGAAGATATTGTTGTGGACAGAGAAAAGATGGTTATAAAGTTGAAGCTCAGGGATTCATCTTTTCTGTCTCTGAAAAAGCTGTATTTTGATGGTGTAGAGGATCTCGAGAAGGTTGAGGCCGAGTTGAGGAGATGTATGGAGAGGTTGAAGAGCAAAGAGTGAGTTGATTCATGATTCTTTTTTAATGTATTGGTGTGTATGCGTTGGTGTGCAGTATTGAGGTAGCAAAAGCAAATAGGCAACAAACAGACCGGATATTTGAATTGATTTGATTTGAATTTAAATTATTGATTGTGGATTTGACCCATGGAAACTTTTAAATTGAGAGCCTGAGCATACTTCAGTAGGACATGCAGTAGGGCAGATGCAACGCAAACACGAACCAACCTTCATGGGCCCGTGGCTTAGCATGGATAAAGCACCGGCCTTCTAAGGTGTAACGGAGAAAGCCGGGGATCGCGGGTTCAAATCCCGCCGGGTCCGTTTTATCACGGCTCAATAATTTTTTTATCAATTTTGCTGGAAATTTGTAATTAATCAAAAATACTAGTGGGTTGGTAATATACCTTTCCACCTTTCCTTATACCACGTATAACTCCTTTACCGGCTAATTCCGAGATTCTACCTTTTACAGTTCTTGTTGATTTGCCAGTAACTTTTGCAACCTCTTCCACTAAAACAGTATATTCTTTAGTTCCATCGGCAAGTTCTAAAATTTTCATTGAAACTAAGTCTTTTTCTATTTCTTTTCTAACCTTCTCAATCATTTCTTGATGGGTTAACTTCCAAAGAACTATGAGTTGATCTAACCTGTCTACAACATCCTTAAGAGTAACTTCCTCATTCGTCATTTTTACCCTCCTCTTCTGGCCGTTCGAACAACTCCAACCATGATGGTGGTACATATTCGATTATTTTCCTAGGTGGCTTTCCCCAAGGATTTTCAACCAATCCGGCATTAGCCATTTGTTTTAGGAATTTATCAACTGCTCGAGCTGTCACTCCTAATTCGTTCGCTATATCTTTCGTCATCCGCTTTCCATCTATCAAAACCCAGATCTTTTTTCTGTTGTCTGTGTTACAGAACTTACTCAATTCTTTTTCAAGTGTTTCACCAAAAACTAAAGACAGCATTTTAGATATCTTTCTTATTTCATCCAAAATCAATTCATTTTTGCTCATCATCTTCACCCGATCCTTTATCGATACTGGGTATTTCTACCCCAACATCCTCGAGTGAAAATAATTTTTTATATCTGGGTGCTCTACGGGCGCTAATCGGTTCAACAATTCCCAAATTTGCCCATTTTTTCCAGTATTTAGTAACTTGTGTATGAGAGATCGAAACTTTCTCAGCAACTTCTCTACTACTTCGACCATCACTATAGTGGTAGACAAGTTTAGATATGTCGTCATTCAATGCTTCTGAAAGAACAGTTTTAACATTCTGCCATCCAGTAAATTTTATCCACTTTAAGATTTCTTCAAGGAGTTCTATTATTCTTTCAGTTTTGTCATTATTCATAACCTTCACCGTCTAAACAACACATTTCCCATTTGTAAGTTTTTTTATTTCTTCTGGTTTTAAAGCAAAAATATTAGTCCCCCTTCTAATGTAGTACCTTTCATCTTTTGTGTACTGATATAGTGTTTTTCTATCCCATGGAGGAATTGAGATTACAATAATATCGGTGCCCATAACATTCCTACTTTTTATGTCTATGGTAGGAGGAGGATTAATTGTGTTCCTAATGGAATTTTGAATTCTCTGATCAAAATCTTGTAACCTCATATCACTACCAATGATAGATCCATCATCATCAATACCATAGAAAATAAAACCTCCTTTGCTAGTATGTAAGAAGGCTGCAATTTCTTTGGTTATTTTACTAATTTCGACTCCAGATGCTTTGAACTCGTATATCTGATTTTCTCCACTTTTGCAGATATCTAGAATCTCATTCTCTGAAGGAATCGATAACTTTGACTGTCTATCTCTTTTTGCGTGTTTCTTAATGGTTTCTCTCTCTTTTTTGACAATTTTTGTAGTATCTTGAAAGTATGAAATAGAGACATGTCTAATCAGAGGGACTTTTTCATAAACAATACATCCATCTTTTTTTAGAATATTTCCGTTTTTATCTCTTTTAGGGGTTATCAAACCAAAATCGGTCATTTTTTTGATATCATTTAATACGGAATTATGTTTCCTACCAGTTTTTAGTGCTAGGTCTTTAGTACTTTCTTTTCCGTTAATTAGTTTGAAAAGTTCAAGTCTTTTTGGTGCTCCGGAAAACAACATTCTACCTCGTGTAATTAACTCCTGAAGATCCATTTCACCACCTTAATCAAACAACCCAGAATTTTCATAGTAAACTTCTTTTCCTTCTCTCCTAGTTGTTAGGAATCCCATCTCTTTCAATGCCGAAATTTTCTTCTTAACTGTAATCTCTGCAGCACCTGTTTCTTCAGCCACTTTCTTTGCCAACTCAGAATATGTAATTGTCCCATCAGCAAGGTCAAGGATTCTAGCCGAAACCTTATCTCTTTTTATCTCTTTTTTAAAACCCTCAATAGTTTTTTGATTACTTATTTTGAGCAATATTACTACCTGATCCAACTTTTTTGAAATTTCTTTTAACACCTTTAGCTCTTCAGCCGTCATATTTTTCTCACCCTAAACCAGACTTCCATTCTGAAGGCACATAATCGAATCTTCTCTTTGGATATCCCCTTCTTTCGAATTCTATAAAGTCAAGCGCTTGCAATTCCTTTATGAAAATTTGTACAGCTCTTTGCGTCACATTGACTTTTTTGGCTATTTCTTCTGTGCTTAACGTTCCGTCACACAATGCCCATATTTTTTTCCGTTCATTTGTTTTGGCTACACTCTCTAAATCTCTTTTTAATGCATCTCTGGCTAGAATTTCGACTAACTGCCTTGTCTTGGTTATTTCATTTAATATTTCCATGAGTATACTTTCACTAACCATAATATCAATATAAAATATGAAACATTCATTTATAAATATTTTTCGATTATTAGTATATAGAACTAAAAACTAGTGAAATACTATTTATCAAATCAAAATTGAACTAGCTTCCTCAACCCTCCACCACCCTCTCTTTTCTCCTGTAAGCTTCATCGTTCAAATAACGTATCGACAAATTGCCAATCTCTTTATACGGCTCGACAACCTGACTTACAACATAATCTATAAACTCGTGTTTCAAAACCTCAACCGCTTTTATCTCATCACTTTCATAGATGAAAATCGTATCCTCCTCCACCTCACGTCGGATTCGAACGTCAGGTCGAACCTTCTGATGAAATTCTCCCGATCTGTTACCCTCTTGGCTGCGAGGCGTGCAATTCCTGTATATCTTCTGCTGATTTCAAGAACACCGATGGTATCTTCCTTATTCCAGTATCTTCTTATCTTGGGATTGTACTGCTCGAAGCCTTTCGGAATCTCTCCGTTTGCGTATGCTTTCCCGTATCTCTGTTCGTACGCGTGCATGTACCACTTCGTGTAATCGTCTAGCTCCTCCTATTTCATTCAAACACCGTGTCCTGAGGTCCTATTGTTGAAGATTAGCGACGTTTCATGTGGGGTGAAATCAAAGATTGCAGTTAATTCTGGCTGTTTTGTTTTTCAGCGGCTTTCTGCTTCTCTGTCTTCCTGCTTTTATCTCTCCGTCTTTCTTTCTCTCTCTACGCTCATCCATACATCACACAATTCGGTCATGACGAGAGACTGGCCGTCTTTTGCTCTATTCATCGCAATCGTCTGACTCCCACACATCCACAAAGGAGCCGCATATTTCGCATATTGGGTTTCCGTTCTTCCAGATTATCCTCCAAGCATCCATGCTGTTATCGCTTCTGTACTCTCTGCATCTGGAGCAGTAGCCTCGCAAGGGATCACCAAAAGAGAATTTCGCTTATGGAAGAAAATGGATTATTGAGATGAAAATTTCCGTTTAAATGCCATTCTTACATCCCTCCTAAAATTAGTTTATCGATTTCATTCTGAAGTTCATTTCTATCAGTTTGGGATAAACTCTTTTCTTTCTTCAATAAATTTTCCAACTCTTTTTTTCGGATGTACCTGACACTGGGTATTCCTAAGGTGAATGCAAATTTGTGTAATTTTTTATCAGCAGTAATCAATACTGCATCTTCTTCTTTGGCTAACGTAAGTATATCCATGTCACGTATATCCCGTGATCTTTCTTTTGCATACCTCAAATTTTTTCTATATCTTCTTTGACTAAACTGAAAGGTCGAGATAAGAGTTAATACTGAAATACGTTCATCGGTGTTTATATCCAGCTCTTTGCAGAATAAATGCTCTTTTAATTCTCTAATAAAAGTTGGTGGCTTTTCTCTCCATTTTGATGTCGCGAAAAGTTCGTATAGTGAAAGAGAAGGGATTATTATTTTTCTATCACTAAGGAAATATTCAGAAAAGGAATTGAAATATACATCATTCCAAACATCTGAATGCAGGATTGAAGTGTCCAGTACGATGGGTTTTGATTTTTCATGGAAAGGATTAATAAAAGGTTCCACTCTAATTTTTCTCATATTAACACTACTTGGGTCAAAGTAATGCACACCAAATACTCTTTTGGAAGTCCTCCCATAAATAGACCAATCCATGAATTCAACTGGTTTTATAGAGGTTATGTTGAGAATTCTGACCGGTATAAAATATTCTATAACAGGGGCCTCTCTCATTTCAGCTTTTAAAAATTCTACAAGTTCCGGCGCCTCTATTTCTTCTATTGTCTCTTCTCTTATAATTGCTTGAAATTCCTCCCTCAGAGATGGAGATGAAATCAATTCAAACAAATCGTTCTGAATAAACGGGGCGGTTTCAGCCCTCTTTTTGAAATTTCTTTTGAAAATATCCCAGATTTCATTTTTGGCACTTTTCTTAGGCTGATAAACCCGAAGGTGAAAATCTTGTGCTTTATTATACTTTTCCGTCATTTCTAACAGACTTTTCTTTTCGTCCCCAATAACTTCCGAGATCGGTGTTAACTCACAACGTATGTATTTTGAAAATCTTAAAGGAAAATAAAAAAGCCAATAATTGCTGTACGTGTCGCTGGAGGATAATTGAGAGAAAAGGAATGATAGGTCTATCGGTGGATTATCACAGAAAATAAAATTGCTGAACGGAATTATTATATCAGCTTTTTTAAAAAGGTTTACGTAGTAAGAAATAAAATCTTCTGCGTCATTGATTAGTTCAAGTAACTTAATGAAAATAGAATTGCTGTCAATCTTAAACCACTCCTTATAATTCTGTTCTATTATGTCAGAAACGGAGTAAGTTTCAGTGATGTAATTTTCTAAAAGTCTCCATTTCACTTTTTCTTTTTGTGAATCAGAAATAAGTGACATAATTTGCGGCAATATAATTGAGTTATCAGCTATATCGCCATATCCTTCCTCAGGAAAAAACAGTTTCGATAGAATGAAAGTCTCAAATAGTGCAATTTCTTGAATCTTCTCGATAGGAATTTTTTCACAGAAAATCAAGGTTTCAGTTTTTCGAAATTTAAATATTCCATAAAACCTATCTTCAAAACTTTTAAGTGATTTATTTATCAAAGCGTGATAGGAAGGGCAGGTAAATGAAACCACACCCTTGAGTTTTTTCACCATAATTTTTCTTTACAACTGAATTTTTTTAACTTTGTCGTCAAAACATCTCGAAAACTTTCTCACCTGTATATTCTTATCCGACACTCCGTCTCCTTCAGTGCGAGTGTAATATCGTTGAATGCAAGAAAAAAATCCGGACCATCTCCTTCACGAACACCTCGTACCTCTGCCAGTTGATGTCCGATGTCCTGCAGAAAACTCTCGCATACTTGATCCTGTCCATTTTGAAAATTCTTTTCAGAATGCTGTCGAAAGTCATCACCTGCACCTCTCTCGGATGATTCACGTAAATATCGCACCCATACACAAACAGGTACTCATCGCTATTGGCGGTGAAAAAAACCTCTCCGGGGCTCAGTACTGATCCACTTGACCCGGAAAACCTCGCCTGTCTCGTTTCTGGTCGGTGTGATGTAATAGGGTTTCTTATCATCTCCGAAAAACACATAGCAGTATGGTTCGCTTTCGTAGTAGCAAAGCTCGCACAGCGGTCTTCTGCTGCAAAACGTGGCCAGATCGCCGTAGTTAGACCTCGCCATCGATTTCCTCACCACATACTGCACATCTTCCGCCTTCTTTCAGTCAGGGAATCACACGAAGGTGAAATCGACCTCTGAGCGGGCGACAAGAATCGATTCCTGTTTCAGCTACTTCTTGATCCTGTAGATTTTTCAAGGTCAATGGCCTTGTCATAGATCAACGTGACAATTACGGAGTCCTTCTCACTCCTATTGTAGCAGCCCCTGCAGTTGAGAAGTGTGTAGCCCTCGGGAAAGCAATCGTTCAGAAGTTCCTTGGGTTTGTTGAGATAGGATCTGTTTATTCTGCGTGAAGAGTTTCGCTACCAATGAATATGTCGTATCTGAAGGGCATGGATGAGTTTTTGAAAGGTAGGGAATTAAACCAGACAAATCACCGGAAAAGTATTTTTCAAACAGATGCAGATGTGAAGTTGCAGATGGTAGGCTAATTTTACTCCCCAAATAATAGTCATAAATATTTTCATCGAGCCTTTTAATTTGTTTTTCTGTATATCTCCAGTTATAGGATTCAAGGGATGCAGTATGCACATTAATGTTCTGTAAAGGGAACATCTGAGACGTAGATACGGGATTAGGTGCATTCACTTGATGCATTTCCAACGATATTTGTTTACTTTCGGAAGGTACATTTTGAAGATTAAAAGGACTTAGTGAAATTATTTTGCCGTATCTATATAATAGAATATTTAGATTTGTCATTAGTTAAAAATTTGCATTTTCAATTTAAATCTTTCGCTAAACTAAAAATATACAAAAATGTCAAAAATTCCAACACTACCTGTTTGGTACGGATATAGGGAAACCTTATCGTTTTTGTAAATCTCTTCTCTGAAACTTACGGGAGTATTTAATTGTATAAAAGATTTTTTACTGACCTGAGATATAGTGGATCAGTATCACACCGGCCGCTTAAGTTACATTTCAATACACTTCTTTTGCGATGGGAAAAAATCAAGTTACATCATATTTTCGAGAAATTACCAGGTCGAAATATCTCCTTGATTATATCCTCAGTAAATATCCATTTCTATTCAACCAATCTCTATATTTCTCATAATCTGGCATTAGCATTTTCACCTTATTCCAGAATGATTTTGTGTGATTTTTCTCTTCAAGATGGACAAGCTCATGAACAACAACATAATCTATGACAGGTAACGGAGCCATAATCAGCCGCCAGGAGAAATTCAGATTTCCCTTAGAAGAGCAGGAACCCCACCTTTTTTGTGCATTTGTGATATTAATCTTATTGTAATCAAAACCTCTCTTTTTGGCATACCATTCAACCCTCTCAGAAATCTTTTCGTAAGCCTTTTCCCTGTACCAGTTAATGAAGACCTCTCTTGCGATTGGGAGATAGGCCCTCGAAAGGAAGAAGCCGTTGTTGAACACCAGTGGTTCGTCCTGTTCGTTAACGATGGTTAACTTATAGTATTTCCCAAGATAAAGAAAACCCTCACCGTTTACAAACTCTTTTTTGACGAACTTGGGGTCTCTCGAAAGGATCTCGTTTCTCTTTCTCTTTATCCAATCCATGTTTTCAGTAACAACATTCTTTATAGTCCGCTCACTCACTTCAAACGGTGCCCTAACGATTAAAGTAGCATCATCAGTTATTTGCAGGGCGATCGTTTTTCTCTTTGATCTTATTATCTTTTCAATTTTAATTTCCATTCTATCACCCTGCATAGATGTGATATGCAAGTTCCAGCAATTTTTGAGCTATTTCGTTCCTTTTTTTAAATAGTAAACTCCTGTGGGTGGTCAGATATGGTGCAGGCCCTTCTTTCACCATAAAAACATTGGTTTTCGGGGATTTGTTTTGCCTGATAGTTCCCAAAAAATGAGAAATGAGATAAGCTTTTAGTCTCTTTTGCTTGGTGTAATTATCCCAGAAATCAACATACTGTATCTCTTTTTTTATAATTTCGACAACATCCTTTGTTAAACCTACAAGTAAATCGATGTCATCTTTTCCAAGTTTTTCAATGGGATCTTTTCCGTATATCTCCTGCTTGAGCAATCCAAAAAATGGCATTTCTTTCTTAGGATCAAAACCAAAGGTCTCCTCCCCCTCTCTACCTCTTTTCATGTCGTTTCTAAGCTTTTCCAGCTCAATGGCAAGCAGATCCCAGTTTTCTTTGTATTCTTCAAGAATTCTTCTTAGCCTGTCTGAAAATCTCTCGTAGAACTCAGGATCTTCCTCATAGTGCTTCTCGATATGTTCTATTATTGCATGCTTGAGCTCCTCAGCTCTTGCCTTAGGAGATT